>NC_020453.1:3000000-3190000 GCF_000344805.1 Bradyrhizobium oligotrophicum S58
GCTCGGCAGCGACGATGGCGGCCGCAGCTGGACGCTGTCATTCGCGGACAAGGGGCAGACGAACCAGCAGCCGCTGATGGTGATGCGCAACGTCACCGATCCCGCGCTCGCCAATGTCGTGGTGCCGCTCGCCAATCCCGGTGCCGGTTTGCTGCACCGGCTGACCGATCCCGATGCCGGCGATACGCTGCTGGTGGTGACGGCGCCGCCGCCGATCCGCGGCTTCATCAAGCGTCAGGATTTCGTCGACCTGTCGCTGCTCGATTCCATCCACGGCATCGCGGTGCGTCCGAACTCCGAGGATATCGCCGTCGAGATCGCGCCCGACAAGGTGATCCTGGGGCGGCCGGGCGGGCTGACCCTGTCCTCGATCGGCTTCTCGCCGGAGCGGGCGCCGGCCGCCGTGCGGCCGATGTTCGACGTCGACGAGTGGCAGCAGAACCAGACGCTGCCCTTCGTGCCGCGCGAGGACATGCTGATCAAGGCGGCGGCGAGCGCCGAGCCCGAGCGGCGGGCCCAGGCACGCCTGGCGCTGGCGCGGTTCTACATGGCGCGCGCGATGTATCCGGAAGCGCGCGGCGTCACCAATCTGATGATCTCCGACAGCGATCCGCGCACCGACGAGACCGCGATGCTGATGATCCACGCGGTCGCCAGCATCCTGATGGGCCGACCGGATCAGGGCCTGAAGGATCTCGGCAACGCCTCGATCGGCAACAATTTCGACTCGCAGATGTGGAAGGGCCTGGCCTATGCGCGCCAGGGCAAGTTTGCCGATGCGCGCGAGAAGCTGAAGAACGTCGAGTTCGCGATCGCCTCGCTGCCGCTCGACCTGCAGCGCGTCGTCATCGCCGACGCGATGAAGTCGGCGCTCGAGATCAAGGATTTTGCCGGCGCCGCCAAGCGCCGCGCCGAGCTCGACGTGATCGGCGTGCCACCCGACATGAAGCCCGACGTGGCCGTGCTGCGCGGCCGGCTGGGTGAAGCGATGGCGCAGGAAAAGGATGCGCTCGACGAGTATCGCCTCGCCATCAATTCCGACGACCGCCCGGCCGCAGCCGAAGCCAAGCTGTTCGAGATCAAGCTGTTGCAGAAGCGCGGCGAGATCAAGCCGGCCGATGCGCTGAAGGACCTGGAGACGCTGCAGGCGATCTGGCGCGGTGACGCCGTCGAGGTCCAGACCCTGCAGATGATGTCGCAGCTCTACGAGGAGGCCGGGCGCTACGCGGATTCGCTGGAAGCCGCGCGCCTGGCGACCCGCCTGATGCCCAACTCCGACATGGCCCGCCAGGCCCAGGATGCCGCCTCGCGCCTGTTCTCGCAGCTGTTCCTGAACGGCAAAGCCGACGAGCTGCCGCCGGTCGATGCGCTCAGCATCTTCTACGGCTTTCGCGAGCTGACCCCGATCGGCCGCCGCGGCGACGAGATGATCCGCAAGCTCGCCGATCGCCTGGTCGGCATCGATCTGCTCGACCAGGCCGCCGAGCTCCTGCAGTACCAGGTCGACCACCGCCTCGAAGGCGCGGCGCGCGCCCAGGTCGCCGCGCGCCTCGCCATGGTCTATCTCACCAACCGCAAGCCGGACCGTGCCATCGAGGCACTGCGCACCACCCGCATCGCCGATCTCTCGGGCGAGCTGCGTCAGCAGCGGCTGCTGCTGGAGGCGCGTGCCAACAGCGACATCGGGCGCTATGACCTCGGGCTCGACATCATCTCCAATATCGGCGGCCGCGAGGCGATCCGGCTGCGCTCCGACATCTACTGGGCGTCGCGGCGCTGGCGCGAGGCGTCCGAACAGATCGAGCTGTACTACGGCGACCGCTGGCGCGATTTCCGCCCGCTCAATCCGGCCGAGCGCGGCGACATCCTGCGTGCCGTCGTCGGCTACGCGCTGGCGGACGACGCGATCGGTCTCTCCCGGTTCCGCGAAAAATATGCGCCGCTGATGACCGGGGAGGCCGACAAGATCGCGTTCGACGTCGCGAGCAAGCCGGCCAGCGGCTCCAGCGCCGAATTCGCCCAGATCGCCAAGATGGCAGCCAGCGTCGACACGCTCGACGGCTTCCTGCGCGACATGCGCGCGCGCTTCCCCGATGCCACCGGCAAGGGACCGGACGCCGGCAAGGACGCGGCCAAGGATGCTGGCAAGGCCCCGTCGGAGGCGACCGGCACCTTGCCCCGCATCCAGGGCGTCAAGCAGGCGATCGCGGGCCGCTGATCACCGCCGCGGCGCGTGTCACGCGCGCGCATGCTGCGGCCAATGCTCGCGATACTCTCGACAGCTGCAGCTGAACGCGGCACCTTGCGCGGAATCAAGGCGCGCGGCCGCCGAACCGGCTTGATCCCTGGTGCACGAACCAGCGCGCAGAGCCGCAGGACGCGATTCCATGACCAAGCCGACCAAGACAGAGGCCGAACTCATCGCGATGGCCAAGGCCGAGCTGAAGGCACATGCCGACTGTCCTGACGGGATGGCGATCTCGGTGCTGCGCTGGGGCACCAAATGGGAGTTCCGCGCCAAGGCCGATCCCGGCACGGCAACACGCCCCGGCTATCCCGAATGCGTCGCCCTGCTGGTGCAGATCGGCGACCATCTGAGCAAGCAGTACGACGTCGCGGGGTGAGCTGTTCGGACTCCGTCCGAAGCGCGTAGATCAGCAATTGCCTTGTTCCTTCAGTCAGGGCTGTGCGGCGCAAGCGCTTCGATGATGCGGCAGTCGGCAACGGTGCCGTGCTTGCAGCGCCCTATGACATCGGCAAGCTCGTCACGCAGCGCCACGAGGTCTGCGATCTTGCGTTCGATCTCTGCCAGGTGTTGGCCCGCGATGACGTCAACCGCTTCGCACGAGCGGTCGCGCTGATCGGCGAGGTCCAGCAGGTCGCGGACCTGGTCGATGGAGAAGCCCAAATCGCGGGCACGCCGAATGAAGCTCAGTCGCCCGAGTTGGTCGTTGTCATAGGCGCGGTAGTTGCCCTCGGTTCTCGGCGGAATCGGTAGCAGACCGATCCGCTCATAGTACCGGACCGTCTCCACCTTGGTGCCGGTCCGCTTCGCGAGGTCTCCGATGGTCAGTCGTGACATGGCTTGACCCTGTAGTGGCTACAGGGTCCATATAGGACGTCGCATCATCTTGTAAGAGGCGACGATATGGCCGGTTGCCATGACGACTGCTGCTCCTCTTCCACTCCAAGGGAGCTGGACAGCCCCCGCTGGCGTCGCGCGCTCTGGATTGCGTTGGCCATCAACGGGGCGATGTTTTTGGCCGAGATCGCAGCAGGCGTGGCGGCCGGATCGGCCTCGCTGCAGGCGGACGCAATCGACTTCCTCGGTGATACGGCCAACTATGCGATCAGCCTCGGAGTGGCGGGACTCGCGCTGACCTGGCGAGCGCGCGCCGCCCTTCTGAAGGGCTGGTCGCTCGTCCTGCTCGGCGTCCTCGTCCTTGCCTCCGCTGTCTGGCACGCAATTGCGGGCACCCTTCCGGAGGCGAAGACGATGGGGATCGTCGGCATGCTCGCTCTTGTCGCCAATGCAGGCGTGGCCCTCATGCTCTATCGATTCCGCGTCGGCGAGGCGAATATGCGGTCGGTCTGGATCTGCTCCCGGAACGATGCGATCGGCAACCTCGCCGTACTCGCGGCCGCAGCCGGTGTGTTCGGCACCGGCACGGCCTGGCCGGATCTCATTGTCGCGGCGATCATGGCCGCGCTTGGTTTGAGCGGCGGCTGGCACATCATACAGCGAGCTCGCATGGAGTTACGCGGCTCCTCCGCATCGCGTCCCATCGCAAGCCCAATCCGGGCGAACTGATCGAGGGCAGGTGTCAATGGGAGGTCGCGAACCGACCGCCTCTCGCTCATCATGAGAGGTGAAACCTACCCGCCGTAGCTCTGCACCAGGCTGCCGGCCACCAGCGACCAGCCGTCGACCAGCACGAAGAAGATCAGCTTGAACGGCAGCGACACCACCACGGGCGGCAGCATCATCATGCCCATCGACATCAAGACCGAGGCGACCACGAGGTCGATGATCAGGAACGGCAGGAACAACAGGAAGCCGATCTCGAAGGCGCGCTTGAGCTCGGAGATCATGAAGGCCGGCACCAGGATACGCAGCGACAGTTCGTCGGGCGTTGCCGGGGGCGCCTCGCCGGACAGGTCCATGAACAGCTTCAGGTCCTTCTCGCGCACGTTCTTCTGCATGAAGCCGCGCAGCGGCACCGAGGCGCGCTGCAGCGCGTCCTCGACGCCGATCTGGTTCTCGATCAGTGGCCGGACGCCGTCGTCATAGGATTTCTGCAGCACCGGACCCATCACGAAGGCGGTCAGGAACATCGCCAGCGCGATGATGACGGAGTTGGGCGGCGCGGTCGCCGTGCCCATCGCGGTGCGCAGCAGCGACAGCACGACCACGATCCGCGTGAACGACGTCATCATGATCAGGATCGACGGCGCGATCGACAGCACCGTGAGCAGCGCGATCAGCTGGACCGCGCGCTCGGTGACGCCGCCATTGCTCGGCCCGAGATTGATGCTGATGTCCTGCGCAGCCGCGCTCCCCGCCAGTGAACCGGCGGCAATCAGGACAGCGATGAAGACAACTCTACGCGGAAAGAACTGCGATCTCACTGCGAGGACTTCGGACGTCCGAGCAGCGAGGCCATCTCGTCCTCCAGATTCTCGAAGCTCGTCTTCGCTGGCGTGGCTTGCGACGGTATCGGCTCGCCGCGGGCAGGGCGCAGGGCTGCGGGGCCACCCGCAGGCGCAGCAGCCGGATCGGCCGACGGGCGCCGCAGCGCCGCCTCGAGCCGTTGCGCCATCTCCGCCAGATTGGCTTCGGCGCTCTGATCCGCCGGCTGTGGCGGCGGCGCCGGGGGCGGCGGAGGCATCTGGGCAACCGGCGGCAGCGGCGGCGCGGCCACGCGTTCGGCGCGCTCGACACGTTCCGCCCGTTCCGCGGCGCGCACTGGCGGCAGCCGAGGGCCTTCCGGCGGGCGCGGCGCTTCGGCCTGGCGCTGCGGCTCGGCCGGCCGCAGCGGGCGCGGCATCGCCGGCTCGCCCCGCGCCACCCGCTCGGGACGTGGCTCCAGGCGCGACTCGTCGCCGCTACGCGATTCGCCCCGCAGGTCGCCACGCGCATCCTGGCGCGGGTCGGCGCGGCGCGGCGGAAGCGGCGGTTCGGGCGGGAAGGCGGGCGGCGGCTCGCGCCGCTCGGCTGCAGCCGGCGCGGTCCGCCGGACCTCGTCGATGAATGACGGGCGCAGCGGGCGGGACGGCAGTTCCGGAATCTGCGGTTCGGAATGTTCGGCCGCGTCGCTCTTCGACTCGTTCTCGCTCCAGGACGGCGTCTCGGGCAGCGGCGCGATGCGGGCTGCCGGCGGTTCGGCATTGATCCCCGGCCGCTGCGGCAACTGCTCGCGCGCCGGCATCGCGCGCACGATGTTCGATTCGACCACGATGTCGGTCGGGCCGCCGATCATCAGGAGATGCTCGATGTTGTCACGACGCACCAGCACGAGACGGCGGCGGCCGTCGACGGCCGCGGCATCGATCACGGCGAGCCGGGGCATGCGGCCGCGATTCGGATTGGTGCCGAGGCGATTGCCGGCGAACCGGCGAACCAGCCATGCGGCAAGGCCCATCAGTGCCAGTACGGCAAGAAAAGCAAAGAAGAACGTCAGCGCCTGCATCTCTGTCCCCGGCAAATACCGCGTCCTTTCGAAGTCTCTCCTCTGTCCGACGCGACAGCGTCAGTGAACGAGGCCCTCAGAACCGGAACCAACCCGTTAACGCAAAACGGCAGGAACTGCCGTTCGGTATCTTAATAACCCATGAATCGGCCGGGCCAAAACGACTTCTTGGCGAGCCGGTCCGTCCCGATTTGAAGCACGGATCGGTGCAGTGGCCGGCAATTTCCTAAGAAAGTGTCAAAACCCCGGGATATTCCCGGGGTCTACCGCACCGCTTCTTAACCCCCTGTTAACCATATGCACGGCAATTTCTACCTACCGAAACCGTCCGGTAGTCGGACAGAACTGAGCAGCGCCATGTCCATCAACGATCTGCCCGTGTTGTCGGCATTGCGTACCAAGATGCAGTGGCACCAGGAGCGGCAGCGCGTGCTGGCGGAGAACGTATCCAATTCGGATACGCCCAACTTCAAGCCACGGGACCTGGTTGAGCCGAAGTTCAATTCAACCGGCCAGGCGGTGGGTGGCTTTGCGCCCCTGTCGCTGACGCGCACCAGCGCCGCGCACATCGTGCCGTCGTCGGGCGAGAGCGCGAGCTTCGACCAGAACCGCAAGGTCGGATTTCAGACGCGGCCGGCCGGCAACGCGGTCAGCCTCGAAGAGGAAATGCTGAAGGTCTCCGCCAACCAGATGGACTATGCCGCCGCGACCTCGCTGTACGGCAAGAGCCTGCATCTGTTGAAGACGGCGATCGGCAAGGGCTGAGCCCGATTAGGGGAGACCGACAAGCATGGCAAACGACTCCAGCGATTTCCTGCGCTCGATGAGCATCGCAACCTCCGGCCTGCGTGCGCAGGCGGGGCGTATGCGCGTTATTTCCGAAAACGTCGCCAATGCCGATTCGACCGCGGCCAAAGCCGGTGGCGATCCGTATCGGCGCAAGGTCCCGACATTCACCTCGGCGCTCGACCGTACGCTCGACGCCAAGGTGGTGGCCCTGGGCAGGGTCGTGCCTGATCAATCTTCGTTCCGCGTCAAATACGATCCGAGTAACCCGGCCGCGGACGCGACCGGCAATGTCAAGTACCCCAACGTCAATCCGCTCATCGAAATGACCGACATGCGTGATGCACAGCGGTCCTACGAGGCGAATTTGAACATCATCGGCGCGACGCGCCGCATGATCCAACGCACACTCGACATTCTGAAGACCTAGGACAGGAACGAAAGTCATGGCCTCCCCAATCTCCGCAGCGAATGCCTATGCGAATTCCGCCCGCGTGCTCGACACCAGCGGTTCGGGCAACGCCTTCGGCGGACTTGCGCGCGTGCGCGACGTCCTCGGCAATGGTGCCGGCGCCGACAAGGGTGGTCCGTCGTTCAGCGCGGTGCTGAAGGACGCGATCGGCAGCGTCATGGAGGCTGGACGCAAATCCGACAGTCAGTCGGTCGCGATGGCCTCGGGCAAGGCGAACGTGATGGATGTCGTCACCGCAGTCGCCGAAACCGACGTCGCGGTGTCGACGCTGGTCTCGGTGCGCGACCGCGTGATCCAGGCCTATGAAGACGTGATGAAGATGACGATCTGAGCTCGCTTCGAGCGCATCGGGCGTGACGCGTGGGGACGCGTCACGCCACATGACCTGCGGGGCCGGATGTGCCGGAGCTGCGTGCAATGAAAGGCGCCGACCAGGCGCTGACGGACGATGAGGGGCGACAGGACATGACCGGAGCTGAAACGCTCGACGTGGCGCGCGATGCGATATGGACCATCGTGATCGTCTCGTCGCCATTGATGGTGGTCGGGCTCGTCGTCGGCGTGATCGTGTCGCTGTTCCAGGCGCTCACGCAGATTCAGGAGCAGACCCTGGTGTTCGTGCCGAAGATCATCGCGATCTTCGTGACGCTGCTGCTGGCGCTGCCGTTCATGGCCGACGCGCTGCATTCGCACATGATGCGGATCTCGTCGCGAATCATCGGCGGATGAGGCAATGTCCGGCGCGGCAGAGCTGTCCCTTGCAAGGGCGCTGCGACCGGTCGTGAGGAGCGGTGCGGGGGGCGCTGCTGCTTTCGATCGGGCGCGAGCGGCCTTTCGGCTTTGCGCGTTGAAGGCCGGCTCTTGCCGGGCCAGCTCCCGCCGGGTCATTTCTTTGCAGACCGCCGTGCCGCACCAGCTTGCGGCCGCCGGGGCCGGGACCGCGGACGATGCGCATCGACATCTCGTTCCTTCCGACGCTCGCGGCGGTGTTCATGCTGGCCTTCGCGCGCATCGGCGCGATGGTGATGCTGCTGCCGGGGCTCGGCGAGGTCAACATTCCCGTCCGCATCAAGCTCTCCATCGCGCTGCTGCTGACGATGATCGTGCTGCCGCTCAACCGTCAGGCCTATCAGGTCGACCTGCAGTCGCTGGCGCCGTTGCTGGTGATGATGGTGCACGAAATCGTGATCGGCATCGTGCTCGGCGCGACCGCGCGGGTCACGCTGTCGGCGCTGCAGGTCGCGGGCTCGGTGATCGCGCAGCAGATGGGGCTGGGGTTCGTCACCGCGGTCGATCCGACGCAGGGACAGCAGGGCGTCCTGATCGGCAACTTCCTCACCATGCTCGGGGTGACGTTGCTGTTCTCGACCGACAGCCACCACCTGGTCATTGCGGCGCTCAGCGACAGCTACAAGATTTTTGCGCCGGGCGAGCTCGTTCCGAGCGGCGACGTCGCCTCGCTGGCGACCAAGGCGTTTGCCGCCGCCTTCAAGATCGGCCTGCAATTGTCGGCGCCGTTCCTGGTGTTCGGCCTGGTCTTCAACATCGGGCTCGGCGTGCTGGCGCGGCTGATGCCGCAGATGCAGGTCTATTTCGTCGGCGCGCCGCTCTCGATCCTGATCGGATTCGTGGTCTTCGCGGCGGTGTTGACCGCGATGATGGGAACGTTTCTCGGCTATTTCGAAGGCGTCATGCACGAGATGATGCCGCGGTGAGGGGCCTGACCGATGGCCGATGAAGGCGATTCCGAAGACAAAACAGAAGACCCGACGCAAAAACGGCTCGACCAGGCGCTCGAGCGTGGCGATGTCGTCAAGAGCCAGGAGCTCAACACCTGGTTCGTGATCGCCGCCGCGACCTTGGTGATGTCGACCTTCTCGGGCTCGATCGGCAGCGCCGTGCTGGTGCCGCTGCGCAACCTTGTCGCCAACTCCTGGATGATTCACACCGACGGTGCGGCCCTGCTCGCGCTGGCGCGCAGCCTGTCGTTCGTCGTGATCGCCGCGATCGGCGTTCCGATCCTGATGGTGATGCTGGCGGCGATCGCCGGCAACATGATGCAGCACCGCCTGGTCTGGTCCGGCGAGCCGCTGAAGCCGACCTTCAGCAAGATCTCGCCGCTGGCCGGGGCCAAGCGGCTGTTCGGCAAGCAGGCTGCGGTCAACTTCGCGAAGGGCATCTTCAAGCTGGTGCTGCTCGGCACCGTCATGGTGATGATCCTGTGGCCGGAGCGGCTGCGCCTGGAATCGCTGCTGCATCTCGACGTCAGCGAATTGCTCGGCGTGACGATGTCGCTGACCAAGCATCTGATGGGCTCGGTGGTCGCGCTGCTCGCGCTGGTCGCGATCGGCGATTATCTGTTCCAGTACCGGCAATGGTACGAGCGCCAGAAGATGTCGCTGCAGGAGATGAAGGAAGAATTCAAGCAGTCGGAAGGCGACCCGCACGTCAAGGGCCGCATCCGGCAGATCCGCCAGCAGCGCATGAAGAAGCGCATGATGGCCGCGGTTCCCAAGGCCTCCGTGATCATCACCAACCCGACCCACTACTCGGTCGCACTGTCCTACGAGCGCGGCATGTCGGCGCCGGTCTGCGTCGCCAAGGGCGTCGACAACATCGCCTTCAAGATCCGGGAGATCGCTCGGGCGCACGACATCCCGATCGTCGAGAACGTGCCGCTGGCGCGCGCGCTCTACGCCACGGTCGAGATCGACGAGGAGATCCCGGTGGAACATTATCACGCGGTCGCGGAGATCATCGGCTACGTGATGGGGCTGCGGCGCAGCCTCTCGGGACGCCCGCAATGACAACCGATTCGGTCCGGGATCGGGCCGCAAAATACGGATAAATCATGGAATATCGGCTTGACGGGCTTGCGCTTGACCCGTCGATTCAGGCAGGTGGAAGCGGAGGCCGCGCGAACGGGCTGCGGCTCTCAGCCGACAGGTCGCGTCCCCTCGCCATGAGCGCCGAATCAGACAACGATGCACCGGACCAGGTGAACCTGCCGGAGCGGCCGCGCCGCAGCGGCAGCATTCTGCTGATTCTGCTGGTGGCGTTCGGCCTCGTCGCGGTCGCGATCGCGCTGATGACGATCGGTCGCGCCCAGGCCCAGCCCTATATTCTCGGTCTGCTGTCGCTGCTCGCCACTGTCGGCCTGTTCAATCTGTTTGCGTTTGCCGCCGGCATCGTCCGTTTCGCCGACAAGGCGACCGATGATCCGGTCATGGGCGCCATCGCCGATCACGCCTTCGACGGGCTCGCGGTGACCGATCCGCGCGGCCATGTCGTGTATGCCAACGCCGCCTATCTCACCATGACGGGAGCGGCGAGCCCGCAGGAGGCGCGTCCCGTCGAGCGCGTCTTCATCGGCAATCCCGACGTCTCCGAAGCCGTGTTCCGCCTGCTCAAGGCGGCCCGCGAGGGCAAGCGGCAGCAGGAAGAGGTCCGCATCACCGCCTCCGAGGGCGGCCAGGGCCGCTGGCTGCGCATGCGCGTCCGTCCGCTTGGCCAGACCAAGCGCCATGCCCGCTATGCGGTGTGGTCGATCGCCGACATCACGCGGGATCGCGAGCGCCAGGAGGACGTGTTCCAGGAGCTGCAGCATGCGATCGAATATCTCGACCATGCGCCGTGCGGCTTCTTCTCGGTCAACCCCGAGGGCAGCCTGGTCTACGTCAATGCGACGCTCGCCAACTGGCTCGACTACGATCTCGCCGAGATCGGCTCGGGCGGGCTGAAGCTCGCCGATGTCGTCTCTGGCGACGGCGCCTCGCTGCTGAGCTCGATCGTCGCGGTGCCCGGCGAGGTCCGGACCGAAGTGTTCGACATCGACCTGAAGATGCGCGGCGGCAAGACCATGCCGGCGCGGCTCTATCACAAGCTCGCCTTCGGCGCCGACGGCAAGCCGGGCGCCTCGCGCACCCTGGTCATCAGCCGTGCCCGCGACGAGCGCTCCGATCCGGAGCGCGCCGCCGAGGTGCGCTTCATGCGCTTCTTCGACCATACGCCGATGGCGATCGCGACCGTCGACCGCGGCGGCGCCGTGGTGCGCGCCAATGCGCGCTTTGCCAAGCTGGCGCAGAGCGTCAGCGGCGATGCCGCCGCGGCGAAGTCGATCTTCCGCGCCGTCAGCCAGCGCGACCGGCATCTCCTCATCGCCGCGATCAACCAGGCCAGCGAAGGGCAGGCGGACATTCCGCCGGTCGAGGTGATGCTGGACGGGCCGAAAGAGCGCTTCGGCCAGTTCTTCGTCACCGCCGTCGATGTCGACGAGCGCGAGACCGAGGCCGCGATCGTCTACATGCTCGAGACCACCGAGCGTCGCGCGCTGGAGAACCAGATCAACCAGTCGCAGAAGATGGAGATGGTCGGCCAGCTCGCCGGCGGCATCGCCCACGACTTCAACAACGTGCTCTCGGCCATCATGATGGCCAACGACTTCCTGCTGAACGCGCACAAGCCGACCGATCCGTCGTTCCAGGACATCATGCAGATCAAGCAGAACGCGACGCGCGCCGCGACGCTGGTGCGGCAGCTGCTCGCCTTCTCGCGCCGGCAGACCTTGCGGCCGCAGGTGCTCGATCTCGGCGATGCGCTGTCGGACCTGACGATGCTCTTGCGCCGGCTGATCGGCGAGAAGGTCAAGCTCGATCTCGCCCATGGCCGCGACCTCTGGCCGGTCAAGGTCGACGTCTCGCAGTTCGAGCAGGTGGTGGTGAATCTCGCGGTCAATGCCCGCGACGCGATGCCGGACGGCGGCAAGCTCTCGGTGCGCACCGCCAACGTCTCGGCCGAGGAGGTCGCGCAGGCGGCCTACAAGGGCATGCCGATCGCCGACTACGTCCGGATCGAGATCAGCGACACCGGCACCGGCATCCCGGCCGAAATCCGCGAGAAGATCTTCGAGCCGTTCTTCTCGACCAAGGAGGTCGGCAAGGGCACCGGGCTCGGGCTCTCGACCGTCTACGGCATCATCAAGCAGACCGGCGGCTTCATCTATGTCGACAGCGAGGTCGGCAAGGGCACCTCGTTCCAGATCTTCCTGCCGCGCCATCACGTCGTGCCGGAGGTTCAGGCCGAGCCGCAGGCCGTCAATGGCGCCGCCAGGGAGCCGGCCGCTGCCGAGGCGCCGAAGCCGCGCGCGGACCTGACAGGGCAGGGCACCATCCTGCTGGTCGAGGACGAGGAGGGCCTGCGGGCGCTGAATGCGCGCGGCCTGCGCTCGCGCGGCTACAGCGTGATCGAGGCCTCGAACGGCATCGAGGCCATGGAGGCGCTGGAGGAGTGCAATGGCGTGCTCGATCTCGTGGTCTCGGACGTGGTGATGCCGGAGATGGACGGGCCGACGCTGCTGAAGGTGATGCGGGAGAAGAATCCGGAGATCAAGATCATCTTCGTCTCGGGCTATGCCGAGGATGCGTTCGAGAAGAGCCTGCCCGAGAACCAGCAGTTCGCGTTCCTGCCAAAGCCCTTCACGCTCAGCCAGCTGGTGGCGGCGGTCAAGGAAACCATGGCACTGCAATAGGTTACCGGAGGACCCTGGCAAGGCGGCCGAGCGGGTTCATCCCGCGACCCAGCGCCGCAGCCGCGCGGCCTCGTGCCGCCTTCCTTTTTCCGCCAACGTGCCCATCTTACGGGCATCCCCATTCCGGGGATTGATGGGAAACCAAGATGAGCTTCATGCAGCGCAAAAGCGGCCTCCTCAAGGCGATGGCCGTGGCCCTTTCACTGGCGCTGCCGACGGTGCTCGCCGTCTCGGCGGCCGACGCCCGGATCGGCGGCGGCTCCAGCTCGGGCTCCCGCGGCACGCGCACCTTCTCGGCGCCGCCTTCGACCTCCACGGCGCCCGGATCGGCGTCCCAGTTCAACCGCACCATCACCCAGCCGGGCCAGCCTGGCGGCTTCAACACCGCCCAGCCGTCGCGCGGCGGGCTGTTCGGTGGCCGCGCCGGCGGCCTTCTGGGCGGCCTCGCAGCCGGGTTCCTCGGCGCCGGCCTGTTCGGCATGCTGTTCGGCGGCGGCCTGTTCTCCGGCCTCGGCGGCTTCGCCTCGATCCTCGGCCTGATCCTGCAGGTGGTGCTGGTGGTGTTCCTTGTGCGCATGGCGATGGCCTGGTGGCAGCGCCGCAACCAGCCGGCCTATGCCTCCGGCCCGTCGCCGGCCGACGGCCAGCAGGGCTTCCGCTCCGGCCTCGGCGGCTTCGGAGGCTTCGGCGGCAGCAGCAACGCGCCGCCGCTGCAGATCCAGCCGGCCGACTATGAGGCGTTCGAGCGGCTGCTCGGCGAGATCCAGCAGGCCTGGTCGAACGAGGACGTCGGCCGCCTGCGGCTGTCGTCGACGCCCGAGATGGCGTCCTATTTCGAGCGCGATCTCGAGGAGAACCAGGCCCGCGGCGTGGTCAACAAGGTCTCCGGTGTGAAGCTGCTGCAGGGCGACCTCTCCGAAGCCTGGCGCGAGAACGGCGCCGACTACGCCACGGTGGCGCTGCGCTTCACCCTGACCGACAAGACGGTCGAGCGCGCCTCGGGCCGCGTGGTCGAAGGCTCCGACCAGCCGCAGGAGGTCACGGAGATCTGGACCTTCCTGCGTCACCCCGGCGCCGACTGGCAGCTGTCGGCGATCCAGCAGGTCAGCTGAGCCAGGTCAGCTGAGCCAAGGCTTTGAGATGATCATCAGGCGCCGCGGAGCCATCCGCGGCGCCTTTGCTTTGCCCGTTCCGCACGGAATAATCCGACGCGTAACGGGTTCCACAGGCACCCACGACATCGCGCGCAAGCGATGCGCCAACGACATCCACGAGGGAGGACAGCCATGACATCGATCCGCACCATCATGCGCGCGAGCGCGCTGCTCGCCGCAGTTTCCGCTGCGCCCGGCCTGATCGCGCCCGCGGCCGCGCAGAGCGCCGGCATGAGCTTCTTTCTGACCAGCAGCGGCCCCGGCAATGGCGGCGATCTCGGCGGCCTCGCCGGCGCCGACAAACACTGCCAGACCCTGGCGCAGGCGGCCGGCGCCGGTGCCAAGACCTGGCGCGCTTATCTGTCGACCCAGGCCGCCGACGGCCAGCCGGCCGTCAATGCGCGCGACCGCATCGGCAAGGGCCCGTGGCAGAACGCCAAGGGCGTGGTCGTCGCCAAGGACGTCACCGAGCTGCATGGCGCCAACAACCTCAGCAAGCAGACCGCGCTGAGCGAAAAGGGCGAGGTGATCAATGGCCGCGGGGATACGCCGAACCGTCACGACGTGCTGACCGGCTCGCAGGCCGACGGGACGGCGTTCGCCGCCGGCGAGGACCGCACCTGCCGCAACTGGACCAGCGCGACGCACGGCGCGGCCATGGTCGGCCATTCCGACCGCATCGGCCTGCGCGACGACGAGCCGTCGAAGTCGTGGAACAATTCCCATCCCTCGCGCGGACCCGACGGCGGCTGCTCGCAGTCCGATCTCAAGAGCACCGGCGGCGACGGGCTGCTATACTGCTTCGCGGCGAACTGACACCGCGTCCCTATCCCTCGCAGTCTGCGTATGGGCGCATCACATCGAGGATGGCCCATGCGCTACGAGCTCTACTACTGGCCCATGATCCAGGGCCGCGGCGAATATGTGCGGCTCGCGCTGGAGGAGGCGGGAGCCGGCTATCGCGACGTCGCGCGCGAGGACGGCATCGGTGCGATGACGGCGATGATGGAGGCTGAAAGCGCCACCCCACCGTTCGCGCCGCCGTTCCTGAAGGCGGGCCGCCGCGTCATCGGCCAGACCGCCAACATCCTGCTGTTCCTGGGCCCCCGCCACGGCCTCGCGCCGAAGACCGAGGCGGGGCAGTCCTGGCTGCATCAATTGCAGCTCACCTTGACCGACTTCGTCGTCGAGATCCACGACACCCATCATCCCCTGGGGCCGACGCTGTACTACGAGGATCAGCGCGCGCCGGCCAAGAGGCGCACTGCCGAGTTCTGGAGCGAGCGGGTGCCGAAATTCCTCGGCTATTTCGAACAGCTCGTGGCGAACAGCGGCGGCGCCTATGTCACCGGGCGCCGGCTGACCTATGTCGACCTGTCGCTGTTCCAGATCGTCGCCGGTCTCCGTTATGCCTTCCCGAACCGGATGGCCGCGTTCGAGCGCCGCATCCCACGCCTCGTCGCGCTGCACGACCGCGTCGCCGCCAGGCCGAACATCTCAGCCTATCTCACAAGCCCCCGCCGTATCCCCTTCAACGAGGACGGCATCTTCCGCCACTACAAGGCGCTGGATGAGTGAGGTGGGACAGCGTGCAGTCGTGCGAGCTTCGAGTTCGTATCTTGGAGAGGCAAGCTCGTGCGTCATCGGCGCTGCGCTCCCTCTCCCCGTTCTTCACGGGGAGAGGGCGGGGGTGAGGGGCAGACGCATGGGAAGTGCGTGTGGATAGACCTGTACCCCCTCACCCGGATTGCATCTGACGATGCAATCCGACCTCTCCCCGCCCTAGCGAAGCTTCGCTTCGCCCTGGCGGGGCGAGGTACACCGGCAAGCCGCCCGAGATGCACAGACGACCGGGATTGGTCAGCATTTGGAGGAGCAACTCACACGTATAGCGGCGGACGCTTTCGCGCGCCGCCGCCATACGAAGTTGGCCTGAGGTGGGATGATCAGGCGAGAATGTCGACGCGCGTGCCCTGTCCGGGCGGCAGCGGCGGACGTGACGACTGCTTCTCAGCGGCCGCTTCGTCGCCGGTCTTGTCGGACTTGAAGGTCTGCGTCTGCTGGCTCTGCGTCTGTTGAGCCTGACTCTGTTGCGTCTGATTGTCTTGAATCTGTGGCTTGTTCGTCTCGGTCGAGACCGGCGGCGGGGCAGGCGGCGGTGAGGACGTCGAGACGCTCGAAACGGACATGGTCCAGCTCCTCGCTTGGTGTTGCGAACAGCGTGGCCATGTCCAACGAATGTTTCGTCAACCGGATCGTTCGAATTGTCTGCAACTGTGGGTGGCGGCTGCGATAGTGAACGGGGCGCTCATCGCCGTGCAGAAACGCGGGCCTATTGGTCCTTGCTGCGGCTGATGGTGATCGAGGACTCGGTCTTGGTGCGGGCGCAGCGCATGTCGAGCCGGCGGTAGCGGCTGGCGACGTCGTCGCCGCGGAAGATCCCGAGCCGACGGTAACAGCGTGTGACGCCGCGTTGCATGTCGTCTTTCGGCAGGGTGAACACGATCGCGGCCGCGCTGGCCATCAGGTCGATGAAGGCCGGCGTCGGCTTGCGCTCGGACTTTCCGAACAGCTGGTTGCTGACATTCTTCGATGAGCAGCCGAGCGTGATCTCGCGCGCCCGGGGATGGGCGAGATAGACGGTGCCGGCGGCGGTCTGGCCGATCTTGATGCCGTCGATGCCGTTCTTCAGCTCTTTGGCGAGATCGTCGCAACGATCGGCCCGCGCCGGCTGCGAGGCCAGCACCGCGCTCAGCGCAACGACGATGGCAAACACGGCCGTGCGGCCAAATGAGCAATGATATGAATGCATTCCAAATACCCCCGCGCCATTGAACCCGGCGCGAGGAGATCACGCAAGCGCCGATGCGCCGCTCCAGCACAAGATCATCGCTCCTGTGACACTCATCGAGAGACGCAGTCACATGTCGGAAGAAGCGGCGCGATCGGTCTATTGGAACCAGCAGCGCCCCTGATGCAGCAGCGAGACGCCGGCGGCCTGGCGTTCGCAGTCGTTGCCGAAGGTGTGGTCATTGCAGCCGCAGACCGGCATGTAGATGCGCCTGCAGATCGTCGGCTTGCGTCGGCAGACGCCCGTCATGTCGAACCGGCCACACTGGCCGGCCGGGAAGTCGCAGTAGAGGCCGGCATTGCAGGTGATACCGGCAATGCCGCCGCACGTACGACCTGGGCCGACCGCACCGGCGCTGCCGGGGAGCATGGTGGCGAGGCCGAGGGCGAATGTGATTGCAACGAACAGACCCTTTCTCATGGTGCCTCCAGTCGTAAATGGATGGATCAACAATCTTAGGTTTTATCTGGTGCCGTCCTGGTTCAATTCGTCCCGCCGTTTGGTCGCGACGGCGTGGCGTCACGCCGAGGGGAGCTTGCGGGCCGTCTCGATCAGCACCTCGAGCGTCTCATCGGGCGCCTGATTGACCACGTCATGGGCGCTGGCGAGCGTGCGCACGGTCCAGGTGGGATCAGCGCGCAGGCGGTCGTATTGCGCCGCGAACGGCGTCGCGCTCCAGCCGGTGGCATAGACGAAGACGCGCGGCAGTTCGGGGCGAGGGCGCGTCAGACGAAGCCGCTGCACGAAGCTGCCGAGCGGATGCGGCCGGCAGCGCGGATCGACGCCGTCGCGCGGCAGCACGGTCAGCCCGTCATGGCCGGCCTGCGCGATCACCAGCTGACGATAGGCGTCACCGGCAAGGTCCCACCACGCTTGGCCATCGTCCGGCGCGAACGCATCGAGATAGATCAGTGCTGCCAGCCGCTCTGGCGCGCGGTCGGCGACTCCCGACGCCACCATGCCGCCATAGCTGTGCGCGCACAGGATGACCTCGGAGAGGTCCTCGACCGACAACAGCTCCAGCACATCGGCGATATGTGTCTCCAGATTGATGCCGGCGGTGGGAGCGGGCGTCTCCTCCAGTCCGCTCAGGCTTAGCGCGTAGGCCGCATGCCCCGCCTGCCTGAGCCGCGCTGCCAGCGGCGCATACCACCAGCCGCCGCGCCAGCCGCCGGGAATGAGGACGAAAGTGGCCATGTGATCCTCCGCGATGCCATGTCGAAGCGTGTTTCGATCAGATCTCGCGTCGCAGGCTAACAGAGCTGTCAAGTCCCCCGGGGCCGGCCGGACGTCGCCGGTTGCGGGCTGGTCGCATGGGCCCCTCGGCGGCCCGGTAGCTTTCTTTTCCGCAAAAAGGGCTTAGAACGGCGCTACCGCCGGGTGCCTCGGACAGGCGTCTTCCGGCCCTTCAACCGACGAGTTTTCCATGAACGCGCCCACCGCTTTTCCCGACCAGTCCAAGCCCGTCCCGCCCTACAAGCACACGCCGCTGTTTCCGTTGGGTCCGGACACCACGCCCTACAAGAAGGTCACGGCTGACGGCGTGCGGGTCGAGAAGGTCCTGGGCCGCGACATGCTGGTGGTGTCGCGCGAGGCGTTGCGCGTGCTGTCGGAAGCCGCCTTCGGCGAGATCAATCACTATCTGCGCCCCGGCCATCTGAAGCAGCTGCGCAGCATCCTGGAGGATCCGGAGGCCAGTCCGAACGACAAGTTTGTCGCGCTCGACTTCCTGAAGAATGCCAACATCGCCGCCGGCGGCGTGCTGCCGATGTGCCAGGATACCGGCACCGCGATCATCATGGGCAAGAAGGGCTGCAACGTCATCACCGACGGTGACGACGAGGCCGCGCTGTCGCAAGGCGCCCGCGACGCCTATCTGCGCCGCAATCTGCGCTACTCGCAGGTCGCGCCGCTTTCGATGTACGAGGAGAAGAACACCGCCAACAACATGCCGGCGCAGACCGAGATCTACGCGGAAGGCGAAGACGCCTACAAGTTCATGTTCATGGCCAAGGGCGGCGGCTCGGCCAACAAGAGCTTTCTGTTCCAGGCGACGCCCTCGGTGCTCACGAAAGACCGGCTGCTGGCGTTCCTGAAGGAGAAGATCCTGACGCTCGGCACCGCCGCGTGCCCGCCCTATCATCTCGCCATCGTCATCGGCGGCACCTCGGCCGAGCTGTGCATGAAGACGGTCAAGCTCGCATCCGCGCGCTATCTCGACGCGCTGCCGACGCAGGGCTCCCCGGACGGCAACGCCTTCCGCGACCTGGAGATGGAGCAGGAAATCCACAAGATGACGCAGTCGCTCGGCGTGGGCGCCCAGTTCGGCGGCAAGTATTTCTGCCACGACGTCCGCGTCATCCGCATGCCGCGCCATGGCGCGTCCTTGCCGATCGGTCTCGGCGTGTCCTGCTCGGCCGACCGCCAGGTGCTCGGCAAGATCACCAAGGACGGAATCTATCTCGAGGAGCTCGAGCATCACCCGGCGCAGTATCTGCCGGAGGTCGAGCAGGCGCTCGATGGCGAGGTCGTGAAGATCGACCTCAACCAGCCGATGAAGGACATCCTTGCCACCTTGTCGAAGAATCCGATCAAGACCCGGCTGTCGCTGACCGGCACCATGATCGTCGCGCGCGACTCCGCGCATGCCAAGCTGCGTGAGCGCCTCGATCGCGGCGAGCCGCTGCCGGACTACTTCAAGAACCATCCGGTGTACTACGCCGGTCCCGCCAAGACGCCGGAAGGCTATGCCTCCGGCGCATTCGGCCCGACCACCGCAGGGCGCATGGACTCCTTCGTCGACCAGTTCCAGGCCGCCGGCGGCTCCATGGTGATGGTCGCCAAGGGCAACCGCGCGCCAGCCGTGCGGGAAGCCTGCAAGAAGCATGGCGGTTTCTATCTCGGCTCGATCGGCGGTGCCGCCGCGAACCTCGCCGAGCACTGCATCAAGAAGGTCGAGATCGTCGAATATCCCGAGCTCGGCATGGAAGCGATCTGGCGCATCGAGGTGGTGGATTTCCCTGCCTTCATCATCATCGACGACAAGGGCAACGACTTCTTCAAGGAGCTCAACCTCGGTTGAGCTTCACCGACTTGGATCGCGCACGGATGCGAGGGCCTGCATGGTCGAATGGTTCGACGACCTCCAGATCGGGATGAAGTTCAAGAGCGGCGAGACGACGGTGTCCCGCGAGGACATCAAGCGCTTCGCCGCCGAGTTCGATCCGCAGCCGTTTCACCTCGACGAGGCGGCAGCGGAGAAGACGATCTTCAAGGGCCTTGCCGCCTCCGGATGGCACACCGCCGCGATCGCGATGCGGCTCGCGGCGGAAACGCGTCCGTTCGGACCACATCCGCTGCTGGGTGCAGGGGTCGACGAGCTGCGCTGGATGAAGCCGGTGCGGCCGGGCGACACGCTGCATCTCGAGGGCGAGGTGGTCGACCTCGTGCCCTCGCAGAGCAAGCCGCAAGGCGTCGCGCGCATCAAATGGACCGCCTTCAATCAGCACGGCGAAGCAGTCTATACCTTCAACCCCATCGCCATCGTGCCGCGCCGGCCGACCTGACCGGCGCGTGGCGACAGCGTTCGCTGCGTCAGAGCAATGTTCCTCGGACTGGATGGCTTCCGCAACGGCTGGGTCGTGGTGTCGATCGGTGGCGATCAGCGCGCAATCAGCTTTGCCGCTGACATTGTCAGCGCGCTCGCGGCGCCTTTCGTGCGTGCCGCCATCGACATCCCCATCGGCATGACCGACGATGGCGAGCGTGCCTGCGACACGCTCGCGCGCGAAAAACTCGCACCACACCGCTCCCGCGTTTTCACCGGCGCGCGGCGCTGGCTGTGGGAGGAGTTTGCCGATCCCGACCGGGCCAACGCTGCCGCATCGGCGCGCGGGCAGAAGCGGGCCTCGCGCCAGCTCTGGCACCTCGGCAGGAAGATCATGGAGGTCGATACGTTCGTGCGCGCGCACCACGATCTCGACATCCGCGAGGTGCATCCGGAGCTGGTGTTCCTGCGTCTCAACGGCGCGCCGCTGCCGTCGAAGAAGACGGAGCAGGGCGTCAGGCTGCGCCGTGACCTGCTGATCACGGCCGGCTTTGTCGAGATCGATACATGGCTCCGCCGTTCGCGGATGAAGACCGGCGCCAAGCCCGACGACGTCCTCGACGCCTGCGCCGTCGCGCTTGCCGCCCGCGACTGCGCCGGCAGCGTTCCGGACGGCGAACCGCCGCGCGATGCGCATGGCGTGGCGATGCAGATCTGGTTTTAATCGCGCGAGCACTCTTGCGGCCACGAGCTCCGCTGTCATTCCGGGGCGACGCGCGAAGCGCGGCGAGCCCGGAATCCATCAGGCGGCGCAAAATGCCGCTCGATGGATTCCGGGCTCGTGCTTCGCACGCCCCGGAATGACGGCGGAGAGAGTTCGCGTCCCTTTAAAAGATTCCATAGGGTGCCGACGCCACGCGGTTTAATTCTGAAAAAAATAAATCACTTGCTATTTTTCGGAAATCGTGATTTCTTCTCGCCATCCCGCCTCAAGCTGAGGGGCGTTGCGCGCGATCGTCACGACACGCGGGGCGGGGAGGCGATGGCCGCTGAGGTGCCGCAGCGCAGGGAGACCTGCGCGGACGAACGGCATCTTGCGGACGTGAAGTCGTGTGGTCCTGACCTCCCGGTGCCGAGGTCAAGTTGACGCCAGCGCTTGCGCATTGCGTCGATGACGGGGGCAATCAAGCCGGTCCCCGGGGAGAGCACGAAGTAAGCGTGAAGACCGTCGCGCAGGGAAGGCCGGGCGTTCTCGGCTGCACCTGTGGTACCTGCCGCTGCATTTTGTTAGCAGGCGGGCCGCAGGCGTCAGCCGACGCCTGGCCTTCCCTGCGCCCTCTGCACCTGAAGAGGGGCATGTCGATGCATCACTCGGGCGTTGTCAGCCGCGAGATTGCGCACGCTTGTCCATGCTGTTTGAGACGTGAAGCGGAACGAGCCGGACAGGCGCTGCCGTAGGGTGGGCAAAGCGGCCGCCCGCAGGGCGGTGGCGTGCCCACCGTCTGTCGGCGCACTGCGGAGGAAATGGTGGGCACGGCGCGCGTGAGGCCGCCATGAAGCGGCGACGGCGCGGCGCGCCTTTGCCCACCCTACATTTGATCGTGAGGCCTCAGGCCCGGGTGCCGGTGAACGGGAAGCTGCCCATGAAGCCGATGCCCATCTCGCCGGAGATGGCGTCGCCTGCGACCGTGCCCTTGAAGTCGAGCGTCAGCGGCATCGGGCTGGTGATGGAGACCTTCCAGGCGACGTCGTTGCCGTTGACGGTGCCGTCGAAGATCTCGGCGGAATCGCCCTCCGCGGCCTGGGTCCCCGTCAGCGTCGCGCCCGCGCTGGTCACGCTCAGGGTCGCGCTGCGCTCGCCCATCGGCGTATTCAAGGTCAGATTCCAGTTGCCGTCCACAGCCATCGATCGTTCTCCCGGTGTTGCTGTTTGCGCAACCTCGAGGCAACGACCTCGAGCATGCGTTCGGCGCCCTATAGCGCATCTTTGCTCATAAGCCCAATACGGCGATCAGGCCCGCGCGGCCCTGAGGCGGTTTGCCACCACGAAGCGGAAGGCGATGAACTGCAGCGCGAAGGCCGCGACCTTGGCGCCTCCTGCAACCACGGTGATGTAGAGCACCCACAGCTTGATGTCGCCGTTCATGGCCATGGCAACCGTGCCGAGGCCGAGGGTGAACATCAAAGCCGCCCAGGCGTAGCCGGCGGCCGTGACGTATTCCGGAATGGTCTCCGAGACGATCGGCGGCACGTAGCGCAGCATCCAGCCGCGCTTGAGCATGATCAGGCCGATGGCGAAATGGCCGATCGCGGGCTTGGCGAACATGAAGCGGGGATCGTTGGTCAGGAGCGTGACGCCGCCGAGCACGATGACGAGTCCGACGCTGGCATAGGCCATGAAGCTGAGGTGCACGCCCTTGATGCGCGCCCAGATCACCTGCACCACGGCGACGCCGACCGCAGCTCCGGTGGCCAGCACGACATCGTCGGTCGCGATGTACAGAATGAAGAACACTGCGGCAGACAGGAAGTCGGCAGCCAGTTTAGCAAACACGTCTTTCACGCACGTCTCCTGGGGCAGTACCGGCCACGAATCCTGGCCGGACATTGCGGCGGCACTCTGTGCGGCCATGTCCTTGCTCTTACGATACTCAGGATACCAGCGCGTGAAATAAAGTGCACTGTTGCGGGCGCCAAAAGCGATCGCGAGACCGGTCCAATAGGGCAGGCCGGGGACGTAGAGCGTCATCAGGTTGCCGACGATCATCAGCAGCGCCGACAGCGTCCAGGCACCGGTGATCACGTAATTGGCACGCAGGAAGCCCGGAATTGCCGCTGTTTCCGGCGGAACGTCCTCGATCGCATATTGCAGGGTGAAGGGCGCGCGCAGCAGCATCGAGCCGAGCGACAGCGCGAAAATGCCGCAGTCCACCGCGAGCCGCACCGCGGAGGCGCTCATGGTCGGGTCGACGAAGCTGAGGTAGCCGGCGACCATTGTGAACACGACGGCGGAGCCGAGTCCCAGAATCTTGATCGATCGGCCCTTGGCGATGTCGAGCGCGACCACCGCCAGGCACAGCGCAGCCGCCACCGTCAGGCTGAGCGTTGCCGAGACGACCATCATCAGCGCCGCATAGACGCCGTAGGGCGCAAGAATGAGGAAGATGGTCATCGATGGCTCCTCCCGAGCCGATCTTTACGGTGGAAAGATGAGTACGGGGCGCGCGGCTCCCGGTCAAGTCAAATCTTGACAGTGTCAAAATATCGTGAGGAGGATGACTTATATCGTTGGATCAGATGCTTACGGATGAGATCGGCGGCGGCGCACTAGGCCGCCTCGACCCAGTTGCCGTGAAAGCCGTCGGGAACGCGATGGCCGAGGTGGACCAGCGCGACCGGACCGCTGCCCACATCGGTCGCGTTGAACACCGCGAGGTCATTGGTGTTGGAGTCGGCGCGCCAGACCACGGTCAGCAGCCAGCCATCGCCCTCGGCGGCCTCACAGCTGCGCGGCACGAACACCGGCTCCGAGAGGCTGTCGCCGTCTGGCAGCAGATAGGTCCCGCGGCGTGCGCCGGCGCCGTCGACATGGGCGAGGCCGGAGAGCGCGCCGAACAGCGGGCCGTCCGGATTGGCGCACGCGTACCAGCCGTGGCGGCTGGCGAGCCCGGCGCGGCGGTCGTCGATGCGCGGGAATTCGCCGGTGAGGTCGTCGAGGTAGGTTTGCGTGAAACGGTCGCTGCTGCCGGCGAGATCGAAGGTCCAGCGGCACAGCCGGGCGCGGGACTTGGTCGGGTCGGTCGGACGGCCGTCGGGATGCGGAAACAGCGGCGGCTCGTCGAACTGCATGACGTCGGCGATGATGCGGCTGCCGTCCTCCCACGCGTTCATGATGTGGAAGACGTAGCAGGCGTCACCGCGAAACCAGACGATGTCCTTGATGTCGCCGCTGCGCTTCATCACACCGACATGGGCGCCCTTGTCGGGCTCCCAGGCGTAAGGCGGCTTGCCGGACATCGCGCGCTCGATGCTGCCGGTGAGCGGCAGGATCGGAAACAGCACGTGGTTGGCCGTGACGATGAAGTCGTGCACCATGCTGGCATAGGGCGCTTCGAAGCGGTCGAAGCGCGCAAGCTTTCCACCCGCGTCGACCGTGCCGTAGGACAGCACCGGTGTCAGCGGGCCGGCGGCGTTGTAGCCGAAGAACAGCAGCTCGCCGGTCACCGGATCGGTCTTCGGATGCGCAGTGAAGGCGCCGCGCAGCCGGCCGCCGAAATCGTGATAGCCCGTTGTCGCCAGAGTGCCGGGCTCGATCTCGGTCGGCAGATGCGCCTCCTCGAGCGCGAGCAGCCGTCCGGCATGGGCGATGATGTTGGTGTTGGCGACGCCGCCGTCGGTGACATCAACAGGCGCATCGGGGAGCTTGCGGCCGAAGCCGCCGAACAGCGCGCGCCCGGCACGGCGCTCGGCCTCGAATTTCGGCGTCCGGATCCAGCGGTTGCGATAGGACGCGCGGCCGTTTTCGAGGTGGAAGGCGTGCAGCATGCCGTCGCCGACGAACCAGTGCGCGCCGGGTGCGTCGAATTGTGGATTGGGACCGTTGCGATAGAGCGTGCCGTTGAGCTCCCGCGGCAGTTCGCCGGTGATCTTCAGAAACGGCGCGTCGCATTCGAACGGAATCGGCGCGAGATTGCTGCGCTCGCGCCGCGCTTGCGGGGCGGGGTCGCGCGATTGTCCATTCATGGCCGTTCCTCCACTTTATCTTTACGTTGTAAAGATAAAGCTAGCCTTGCGGGCCACGCCGGTCAAGACGAATCTTTACGCTGTCAAAATTGCTTGTATAAGGAGGCTCATGACCAGCAAGACGGAACAGGTTCGGGCGCGGCCCCGACGCATGGCAAGGCCAGCGACGCGACCGGGACGGCGACGCGCCGCCGGTGGCACAGCCGAGGCGGCGACGCCCTATCATCACGGCGCGCTGCGCGCCGCGCTGCTCGAGGCCGCCGAGCGCGTGCTGGAGCGCGACGGTCTCGCCGGGCTCACCCTGCGGGCGGTGGCGCGCGAGGCCGGCGTGTCGCACGCGGCGCCGACGCATCATTTCAAGGATCTCACCGGCCTCGTCAGCGAGCTCGCCGCGATCGGCTTCACCCGGTTCAATGTGGCGATGAAGGCGGCGGGCGAGCAGCCGGGCACGCTGATCGAGCGCGCGATGGCGCGGGCGCATGCCTATGTCGCCTATGCGCAGGCCAATCCCGGGATGTACGGGCTGATGTTCCGCACCGAGCGTCTCGATTATTCGCGGCCCTCGCTGCACGATGCGGCCGAGGCCTCCTTCGCCGGCCTTGCCGGATCGGTCGCTCCCGGCAGCGCGGGACAGCCGGCGGGCGAGCCGCAATTGTCGCTGGATCAGGCGGCGGCGATCGCCCGCGCCTGGTCGCTGGTGCATGGCTACACGATGCTGCTGCTGGATGGCCGCCTCGCCGACATCCTGCGCCGCTCGCCGCCGGGCACCGACGCCGAATCGCTGCTGGAGGCGATGCTGCGCGCGACCGTGCCGAGGCTGCCGCCGGGTGCGTAGGAGGGCCGATGCGGACCATGATCGGAACGAAGAATCATGGCAGGGGGCTGCAAACTGGGGACGGTTCGCGCCGATGGCGCGAAACACCTGACAGCCTCGCGAATTTAATTTAGAACGACGGCCTTGCGACGTCCACTTATCAGCTTTCGGTCATGTCTCCCATTCCCCCGACCAAACCCTACCGCATCGGCCGCTCCAAGACGGGGCTCGGCCTGTTCGCCACCAAGCCGATCAAGAAGGGGACCAAGATCGTCCGCTATTTCGGTCCGCTGCTGGATTCGAAGAAGGCGGAGGACGACGCGATCGAGAACAAATATCTGTTCGAGCTCGACAAGCGCTGGACCATCGACGGTTCCGTCCGCGAGAACGTCGCCCGCTACATCAATCATTCCTGCAAGCCGAACGCCGAATCCGACGTCAAGCCGCGCAAGAAGAAGATCATCATCCGCGCCATCAAGAACATCGAGCCGGGCGAAGAGATCAACTACGATTACGGCACCGACTACTTCAAGGCCTACCTGAAGCCGATCGGCTGCAAGTGCGAGGCCTGCGAGAAGAAGCGGGTGAAGAAGAAGGCCGAAGCGCGCGCCGAGCGGGTGCAAGCGAAGGCAAAGGTAGAGCGCAAGGCCAAGAAGAAGGGCGAGAAGCCCGTCAAGGACAGCGCCAAGCCAAAGGCCAAGTCGGGCAAAGTCAGCGCGCGCGGCAAGGCCGAGAGCCGCCGGCCAGTGGCCAGCAAGCGGGTCAAGACCAAGTCCACCGCAAAGACGCTGACCAGCCGCGCCAAGGCGGCCTGATTTCGTCAGCCCAAGTCCGAGGCCTCCTAAGGCCGTTTGGCGAAGGCCAGCGTCGTCCAGGTCACGCCCGCAGCCCGGTTCTCCGCGCCGAGGGACTCGCCATGCCGGTTGAGCTCGAGCGCCAGCCCGAGCTGCCGCGCCGGCTCGACGATGCTCTCGGCATCGATCTCGAACATCCGGCGGCCCGGTGGTACCGGTCCGTGTCGCAACGCCATGATCAGCATGCCGCCGGGAGCGACCCGTGCAGCGATGTTGGGCAGCGCCCGCCGCCGTTGCCCGTCGTCGAGATGCATCAGGACGGCGGTCAGCATCACGAGATCGAACTGCTCCCCGCGAGCCGCCAGTGTGGCGAGCTCTGGAAGGCAGTCATCGACCCAGATGATCGCAGGCGAGGCATGCAGCTGTATGGCGCGGATGCGCAGCGCATCGGTCGGCTCGACGGCCACCACCTGATGTCCAAGGCCTGCAAACCACGCGGCGTCGCGCCCCGTGCCCGCTCCGATGTCGAGCACCCGCGCGGGCGCTTTCGGCAGCAGATGAAGCACGGCCGCATGGGCCTGTTCCGACGGGATGCTTTCGTATCGCACGAACAGACTGTCGGCCTCGGCGGCGTAACCTTCCGTTCCGCTCACATGCGGCTGCATCGCTGCGATCTCCTGCGGCCTCCGATCATGCCGCAGATATCTTCGCCGCGCATGGGAAAAACCAGTGAGGCGCGAGCGCCGTGCCGCTCGATCGCAGCGGCCGGCGCTCATCACCCCAGCTGTGTCACGCCGTGACCGCCTCTGAACTCCGGCGCAAGCCCATGTATTGCAGCTCGGCAAATACGCCGGTCGCCACGGCCTGGGCCGCGACGAAGATCTCACCCAGCACGTTGGGGGCGATGAGGCCTGAGAACAGCAGTGCAATGCTGCCGACCGTCCAGGCCGCATTGCCGGCGATGACGAGCTGGATCAGCGGCTTTGGCGCGACCGCGCGCGAGGCGAGCCAGCCCACGAGCATCGTATAGGCGACCAGGAACAGACCCGTCTCACGCAGCAGCGCCTCGGGCAGTTGCAGCAGCGGCGCAAGCGGGCTGGCGGCCGCGGTGAGCACGAGCGCTGCTACGCCGCTGAACAAGGCGTCGGCGAGCAGGGCACGGCGGAGCAGGGAGGACGAAGTGATCATGACGGGTCTCCTTCGGTTGCGGGATAAGAGATCGGTTCAACGGAACCAGGCGAGGAGCTGACGGCGCAGGCGCATCGGGCGCAGCGAGCGTACCGCCCGCGTCTCGATCGCCTGGACCTGCGCGAAGACGACGCTGCCCGTGACGTGCAACAGCGGCTCCGGCAGGTTGAGCGAGCGCGCAACGATCCTTACGGCCAAGGCCGCGAGCCACTGGCCGGCTGCGACGAAGGGATGATCGTTCTGATGGGGTTGCGTGCTCATCGTCACCTCCTATGCGACGACCATGCGCGGGATCGGGAGGCAATTCGATTACCTCACACGTCATGGAGGCGCTGACGTCCGCGTGATAGGTTTTCGGTCATGATGATCCAGCTCGCTTCGGCGCGTGCCGACCGCGTCAAACCCGTTCATGTCGGCGAACATCTGCGGCAGTGGCGGCAGCGCCGGCATCTTTCCCAGCTCGATCTGGCGCTCGATGCCGAGATCTCGGCGCGCCATCTGAGTTTCGTGGAGACCGGACGGGCCGCGCCGTCCCGCGACATGGTCCTCAAACTGGCGGAGCGATTGGACGTGCCATTGCGTGAACGCAACGTGCTGCTGGTCGCCGCCGGCTATGCGCCGGCGTTCCAGCAGCGCCCGCTGGATGATCCGGCGCTGAAGCCCGCCCGCGAGGCGATGAACCTGGTGCTCAAGGCACATGAGCCCAACCCCGCGCTCGCCGTCGACCGGCACTGGAACCTGGTCGCAGCGAACCGGATGATTGCGCCGCTGCTGGCAGGCGTGCCGGAGCGGCTGCTCGCGCCGCCGCTCAACGTGCTCAGGGTGGCGCTTCATCCCGAGGGACTGGCAGCGCAGACCGTCAACCTCGCCGAATGGAGTGGACATCTGCTGGAGCGGCTGCACCGGCAGTGCGAAGCGACCGCCGATGCCGAATTGCTGAGGCTCTATGAGGAGCTGAAATCCTATCCGTTCCCGGCGCGCTCAGTGCCGCTCGCGGCCGACAGCGTCGCGATCCCGCTGCGGCTGCGGGTCGGCGGGGACGTGCTGAGTTTTTTCTCGACCACCATGGTGTTCGGAACGCCGGTCGACATCACCTTGTCGGAGCTGGCGCTGGAGACGTTCTTTCCCGCGGACGAGCTCACGGCCACCAGGCTGAAGGAGATGGTTACCTCGCTGTGACCCGGCTTGTGCTGGCCGTCGACGGGTTTATCTTGGGCGGATCCAACGCGAACCTGGAGCGACGCGCATGAGCACGTTGAAGCCGCTGACCATCGATGTCGTCTCCGACGTCGTCTGTCCCTGGTGCTACATCGGCAAGCGGCGCATCGAGGAGGCGCTGAAGCTCGCGCCGGACGTGCCGGTCGAGATCCACTTCCGGCCGTTCTTTCTCAATCCCTGGGTGCCGCGCGAGGGCATCAGCCGTGACGAGTATCTGACCACCAAGTTCGGATCGGTCGAAGCCTACAAGGGCATCGCGGGCCGCGTGGTCGCGGCCGCGGAGCAGGAGGGTCTCAGCTATCATCCGGAGCGCGTCGCGCGCCAGCCCAACACCACCGATTGTCACCGTCTGATCCATTGGGCCGGCGCGATCGGCAAGGCGCCCGAGATGAAGCAACGGCTGATGGAATTGTATTTCCGCGATGGCGGCGATCTCACCGACGTCGATGTGCTGGTCCAGGCCGCGGCGGATTGCGGCCTCGATGCCGGCGTCGTCCGCAAGATGCTTGCGAGCGACGACGATGTGGCGCTGATCTCCGCCCAGGCGCAGGAGGCGGCCGAGAAAGGCATCTCCGGCGTGCCGACCTACGTGTTCGCGCAGAAATACGCGGTGTCAGGCGCGCAGGATCCGCAGATGCTGGCGCGGGCCATTCGCCAGGTGTCGGCCGAGGTCAACGCCGAGGCTGCGGAGTAGCCGTGCGGTTCTTCGCCAAGTCGCGAATCGCGTGGACGGCGCGCCGCGCAAAGCCGAGGCCCTCGCGTCGCGCGATCAAGGCAGCGTGGATGATCTCGACGACGGGATCGCTCTTATAGAGCGGGACCAGCACGTCGCCGATCGCCAGCCGTCCGCGCCAGATCGGGTTGATCATCGGATGATCGGGCCCGGCGGTCGAATCCGCGGAGCTGATCGCGGGGTCGTTGCAGAGATGCCGCGTCAGATCGAGCGTCAATTGCACGCCCGGCGAATATTTCGCGAAGCGCTCGTCGACGCCGAGCTTGAAGAAGAAGGCGCGGCGCTGGTGGCGCAGCACGATGCCAGATGCGACTGCGGTCTCTCCGGCCAGGAGACTGACGATCTCGCAGGCATTGTCCTGCGCGAGCAAAGGCGCCGCGCGCCGGATGAAGGTTGCGTCGCCATCGTGCTGGATCAGCGCCGTGCCGCGCCGTCCTTTCCAGCCGCTCGCCTCCAAGTTCAGAAAGATCTCGAGCGCTGCGGAGACCTCTCCAGCCGCGCGCGCCACCTCGAAACGGACCTCGACGTGCTCGGCGAGCCGATGACGCTGGCGGCGCAGCTCCTTCAGCTTCTTGGCGCCAAGGGCGTCTTGCAGCACCTTCTCGCCATCGCTGGTCGCATCGAGGTAGGCGCGCTCATAGGATTGCACGACGCGTGAACGCAGGCCCTCGCGCCGGAGCACGCTGTCGAACGCCTGCATCACGGGGCCTGCGACCGACATGTCGCGCAGGAGCACGGCGCGTGCACCCGTTCGTCGGGCTTCGCCGAGCAGGCGCGCCAAAGCCGGCTCCGCACTGGCCGCATCGAGCAGGGGCGTGCACAGCGTGCCGTAAGGATGGCCGCTGGCAAGCGCAGGCAGCGGCAGCTTGCAGGCGCGCCACAGTGACGTGACCGGCATCAGGCCGATGAGGTGGGAGGGCTGAGCGTCATCCCATGCGCACAGAACCGACGTACCGGTGCGGCCGCGCGCCGAGGCGTTCACCGCGCGCTCCCACCCGGGGAGATAGTAGCCGTTTGGCTCCAGCGCGCGTTCGGCGAGATCCTGCCAGGCCTGCGGTGCTACCGTTTCAAGCGGAACCCATGGTGTCGTCCGCGCGGGCATGGGATCCGCACCCCGACGATCCGCGGTGGATGAGGCAGGTGCCATTGCACGATCGATGATCTCGGCCACGTCCCGATGGTCCCCTTGCTGCACACGGTCGCGCAACGCGGTCGAATGGTAGGGCAAAGCTGACAAGATAGGCCTTGCCGGTCAGCTAAGATTCGAAGGGCGCCGTTAAGTCGCCATTCACCACGTCGGAAGCCGGTTCAGCGGATCAGCGCAACGTCGCGGAAGGCGCCGACCAACGGCTTCTCGAGCTTGCCGTCCATGCCTTGAAGGATCTCGTAGGCCTTCTCACGTGCCATCACCGGTTTGTAGCTGCGATATTCGATCAGCGCCGAGAAGATGTCGGAGATGGTGAGGATCCGCGTCAGGTCCGGGATGTTGTCGGCCATCAGCCCGTCCGGATAGCCGCTGCCATCCAGAAATTCGTGATGGTGGCGGACCGCGTTGAGGACCTCCGCGGTGATCGCTGCGTTGTCCTTCAGCGCGTCATATCCCGCCGTCGGATGGGTCTCGACCAGCGCGCGCTCCTTGACGTCCAGCCGGCCAGGCTTGTCGAGGATGGTCAGTGGGATCCTCGCCTTGCCGATGTCGTGGAACATCGCAGCCATGTACAGCCGCTCCAGATCCGAACTGTGAACGCCGAGGCTCAGGCCGAAATCGACGGTGATGCCGGTCACCAGCAGGCAGTGCTGATAGGTGCCTTCATGATGACGGCGAACTGTTGCGAGCCAGTCGGACAAGCCGTTTTCGGCGATGCAGTCGGCAATGCGCTTGCCGGCACGTCGCGTCTCCTCGACATCGATCGCGGCGCCGCCGAGCACCGCTGCGAACATCGAGGCGATGCAGGCGGCGCCTGCAAAGGCGGCCTGGCGATCGTCGGCGGCAACGCTCTTGGTGTTGGATTGGGGCCGCGCATCGAGCAGTTTTCCAAGCAGCTGATTGCGGCTCGGCGTACTCGACAAGACGCTGGTCGCGCCGAGCGCGTAGGCCTGCACGGTCGAGAGACGCGACTTGTGATTGGTCAGAAAGATGCGGCGAGGAATGCGCGCCAGGCGGTCGGAGATTTCCTTCAGCGCCGTGATGTTGTCGACGTCGCGCAGATCTGCAGCCACGACGATCGCGTCGATGTCGCCGCCTCGGATATCGGCGTCACCGATCAGTTCAGATGTGAGCGAGCAGCGCTCAGCCAGCATGCCGCGAAGCAAAGCAAGCTTGGCCGTATCGTCGCCAACGAGGTGAACGTTCATGAATAACCAGACCCAGGTCGTCATTCCGCGTTTCGGGACCCGATGTTCCGCAGGAATCGTTAAATTTGCGCCATTCGTTCGCTCGTCGGTCGCGGGTTTGCGTTAGCTAAGAACTAACACTCTCCAGCCGAGTGGTAGCGGGTTCCAGGGTGAGGCGGCGCATGATCCGCTCCGATCGACTCTGTCGATCCGGATCAGCTCAGGGTTGAATCATTTCGTCGGCAGGATGGGTTTGAAATCTTGGGACAAACAATCGCTTGCGGTCGCACGGCGCCGGTCGATGATCTCACTTTGCTTGATCGTGAGCCGATAGGTCTGACGCCGGAGCGGAGCGCCGGCCACCGAGATGATCTGGGCGCGCACGCAGGCGGTCCATGCATCGCCGGCATCCGTGCGCTTGGGCGGCGAGGCCTCGAGGTCGCGCGGCTGTGTCGTGGGGACGAAGATCATGTCGAGATTTTTGCGCACGAGAAGCGGAACGTCGGGCGCAGCTTCCGCAGGCGGCGGCTCGGGGTCCCTGACGCGCATGAAAGCGGGAAGACGCGATTGGCTGTCCGCGGCACAGCCGGCGAGAAGCAGAGCCGCGAGCAGCCCCACGCGCGACGCCATCAGCGGCATTTTCGACCGATCCCCATGCGGCGCGGACGCTATTTCGCGATCGCGGCATTGCTGCGGGAATCTCGTGCAGCAACGATGTCGGCGTTGCGTACACGCTGCGGCAGATCCAGGTCGGGCGCCGGTTGTGCGGCATTATGCGCTTCGAAATGAACCGAGCCGAGAACCGGCTCGACCAACTGGCACATCATGAGCAGATTGGAGATGCCATGTTTCGCCACGCTCTCAGGGCCGCAGTGTTTGCAGGCGGCCTGCTCGCCGGTTTGACGCCCGCGTTGGCCGAAAGCAGCCGGCTGGCGCTGGTGATTGGCCAGTCGGCCTATCGTTCGGTGACGCCGCTGCCGAACCCCGCAAACGACGCCAAGGCGATGGCGAAATTGCTGGGCGAGGCGGGCTTCGACGTGACCACGGCCGCTGATCTGTCGCAGCGGGATCTCAACCGCGAGGTTGGTGAGTTCGCGGCCAAGGTCGCGGCCAAGGGCGCCGATACGGTGGCGCTGGTGTTCTATGCCGGCCACGGTCTGCAGATCGATGGTGAGAACTATCTGGTTCCCGTCGATGTCGATCCCCGCCGCGAAGCCGACATTCCGTTGCAGGCCGTGCGTCTCAACGATCTGCTCAACACCCTCAACTCGGTGCCGAGCCGGATGCGCATTCTGCTGCTCGACGCCTGCCGCAACAATCCGTTCCCCGCGATCAGCCCGAGCGCGGGCCGCGGTCTGGCGCTGCTCGACACCAAGAGCGGAGCGCCGGGCACCTTCCTGTCCTACTCGACCTCGCCCGGCGCGGAGGCCGAGGATGGCAGCGGCGCCAACAGCCCTTACACCACGGCATTGCTGCAGGCCGCGCGCGAGCCGGGGCTGCCGATCGAGGAGGCTTTCAAGCGCGTGCGCGTCGCCGTCAACAAGGCAACCGAGGGCCGGCAGACGCCGTGGGACTCGTCCTCGCTGACCGAGGATTTCCGCTTCGTCGGCGCCACCGATGCGAGTGCCGCCAATGCCGGGCCGCGGCCCGTGGTCGCCAAGCGCAGCGTCGAGGAATGGAAGCGCAGCCTGCAGGGCAAGCCGATCGAGGCCGCGAACGAGATCATCGTGGGGGATGGCAGCGTCGAAGCCTATGAGGCGTTCGTGACGCTCTACACCGCGCCGCCCTATGGACCGCAAGCGCGGGAATGGCTCGATCTGCACAATCGGATGGCGGCGTGGAACGAGGCGGTGCTGATCAACACCGTCGCGTCCTATCAGGGCTTTCTCGAGCGCTATCCCAGCAGCGATCTCACCCCGACCGCGCGCAAGCTGATCGAGCGGCTGCGTAACCGCCCGGTCGTGACGCCGGTGGTGGCAGCCGCCAATGCCGCGATCCCCGCCGTCAGCACTGCGCCGCCGGCAGCCCCGTCGATCGCGCCGATCAATGCCGCGGTCGGACCGACCTGCCCATGCACGCAGACGCCGCCGTCCCGGAAGTCCGAGACGCCGAAGCGGGTGGAGGAGAAGCCGGTGAGGAAGCGTGACGACGATCCGCCGAAGCGCGCCAGCCGTCCGCCGCGCCGTGATCCTGGCGACGATGTCGTAGTCTATGAACCGCCACCGCCGCGGGAGTATTATGGACCGCCGGTGCGGGTGGTGCCGCCGGTCAGCATCGGCATCGGCGGTGGCTTTGGCGGCGGTTTTGGTGGCGGCTACGGGCGGGGCCCGACGAACTATCCGACGCGGCGCGGCTACTAGGTCCGACTGTCGCCACATTCCCCGTCACGGCCGCTCCGAGAGGGCGGCCGTATCCGTTCTGAAGATCTTTGCCTTTCCGGCGCCGGGATCTTGCACTCTAATCCCGACCGCGTAACCTCGTGCGCAGAGCGGTAGGAGTGAGACATCATGCGGATCGTGATCGCCGCCATGGCGCTGGTGCTGATGGCTTGGCCGGCACAGGCGCAGATGGGGGGCCGACGGCCGCCGTCCGAAGACAAGGGCGGACAGCCGCCGAAACCGCAGGTGGATGAGAAGGCCTACAAGGCGGCGCTCGAACGCATCCCCGAGCCCAAGGACAAATACGACCCGTGGAGCGGGGCGCGCCCAACGGTGCCGGATCGCAAGTCGAAGTAGATCGGCGGCGCCGCACCGAAATCGTACGGCCCCACGCATCCGCCGCGCGCCCCATTCGAACTTCCTTCGTCCCGCCGGCGCCACCGCCTGTCCCATTCGCCTCGACCTGGTCGCCGCCGCTGCTTTCATGTCCCGGTGCGTCGTTCGGATGTACCTGGCGGGAAGGGGAAGCTCATGTCGTTGCATCGGGGTGTCGTTTGCGCGACCGTCATCTGCAGCCAATGGATGGTGGCGCCGGCCCTTTCCTGGCAGCATTGGGGCGGCGATGCCGGCGGCACGCGGTTCTCGCCCCTGGAGCAGATCACGCCGGCGAATGTCGACAATCTCGTGCGCGCCTGGACCTATCACACCGGCGACATCGAGAGCCGGCCCCCGGCTGCGTTCGCCCGCACCAAGTTCGAGGCGACGCCGCTGCTGGTCGACGACAGTCTCGTGTTCTGCACGCCGTTCAACGAGGTCGTCGCGCTCGATCCCGGCACTGGCGTGCAGAAGTGGCGCTTCGATCCCAAGGTGGACACCGGCCGGCGGCCGGCCAATCGCTACGCTTGTCGCGGCGTTGCTTATTGGGTGGACGAGCGTGCGGCGCTCGATGCGGCATGCCGCAGCCGGCTGTTCATGGGCACGGTCGATGCGCGGCTGATTGCGCTCGATGCGCGGACGGGACGACGTTGTCCGGAATTCGGGACTGATGGCGAGGTGCGCATCGAGGTCGCCAAGGCGCTGCTATGGCCCGGCGAGTTCCAGATCACCTCGGCGCCGGTTGTCGGCCGCGACGTCGTGGTGGTCGGCTCCTCGATCGGTGACAATGCGCGCGTGGATGCGCCTGAAGGCGTCGTGCGCGGCTTCGACGCCCGCACCGGGCAGCCGCGCTGGAGCTTCGATCCGCTGATCCATGACGGCATCACGGCCGGCCACGCCAATGTCTGGGCGCCGATGTCGGTCGACGAGGATCGCGGCCTGGTGTTCCTGCCGACGTCCTCGCCGAGCCCCGATTTCTTCGGCGGCGCGCGTCCGGGCGACAACCGCCATTCCGATTCCGTCGTCGCGTTGCGGATCGAGACCGGCGCGCTGGCATGGTCGTTCCAGACCACGCATCATGACGTCTGGGATTACGACCTGCCGGCGCAGCCGACCCTGGCGCGGCTCGAAACCGGGCAGGGCGCGCGCGACGTCGTGATGCAGCCGACCAAGCAGGGTTTTGTGTTCGTGCTCGACCGCAATACAGGAGCGCCGATCTGGCCGGTGGAGGAGCGCGCGGTGCCGCAGGGGGCCGTCGAGGGCGAGCAGCTGTTGCCGACGCAACCGTTCCCGACCCATGTGCCGCCGCTGCTGCCGCAGCACTTCGCATCGGAGGACATCTTCCATGCTGTGCCGCGCGTCGTCGATTCCTCCTGCGACGACCAACTCGGAGCCTTGCGCAATGATGGGCTCTACACGCCGCCGACCACCCGAGGCACGCTGCTCTATCCGATGACCGGCGGCGGCGTGAACTGGGGCGGGGCGGCGTTCGATCCCGTCCGTCAGATCCTCTACGCCAATGTCAGCCGCGCCGTTCACATCGTCAGGCTGATCCCGCGCGACGAGGCCGACCGGATGACGCCGCCGCGCGGCGTCGATTTCGGATTGCAGCGCGGCGCGCCGTTCGCGGTGACGCGGGTGGTCGCGATGTCGAGGCTCGGCCTGTTGTGCAACCGGCCGCCCTGGGGCGAGATGGTCGCGGTCGATCTCAAGGCCGGCAAGATCCTTTGGCGCGCAACGGTCGGTACCACCGAGGACCGGGCGCCGCTGGGGCTCGCGTTCAAATGGGGCACACCACTGGTCAACGGCGTCGTCGTCACCGGCGGGCTCGTCTTCACCGGCGCGATGGACGCCTATCTCCGCGCCCTCGATGCCGGCACGGGAGAGGAGCTGTGGCAGGGCCGGCTGCCCGCACCGGGCGTTGCCAATCCGATGACCTATGAATGGAAGGGCGAGCAATATCTGGTGATCGCCGCCGGCGGCCATTCCGAGGCCGGCACGTCGCTCGGCGACAGTGTCGTGGCGTTCCGGCTGGCGCGGGCCGGCGAGGCGCCGTCGTGGTGGTCACGGACGATCGATCGTCCGGGCGGGCGGCTGAGCGGCGGTGCCTTGGTGGTAACTCTCGTGCTGGCCGCGCTGGCGTTCTCAGGGTGGCAATGGCGCGTGCGGGGGCGGCGGGTCTAGCCGCCGCATCTCAGTCGAATGCGACGCCGATCCGCTTGTCGTGGCTCCACACCGCGTGGCAGCGCCGCGTGAACTTGTCGGCGGGAATCACGAGCGTGAATGCCTCGGGAAGGCCGACGGGGTTGACCACCTCGACCCGCGCTCCGGTGTCCGACATGTTACGGACCATGCAGTCGACCGCGCCGCCGCCGTCGAACGCCAGCCTGCCCTGCTTGAGCACCCGGTGTCGGGGTGCAATACGCTTGTCGTCTGATGTGTCGCTCATTGCCCGTAACCCGATGCTCTGTGGCGTCACCTTTCGCGTCAAAAGCGCGTAAAATAAATCATGCCCGGGTTTCATTGAGATGAATCCGGCCCGCGAAGGCCGGAGCAATATGTTCACCTTTCATTAAAGTTCCGTAGTCTTGCGGGTCAGAGCATCGCGAACGCGCTCGATACCATCGCCACCGGCTTGGCGTCGGCGGCGCTGGTCAGCGTGACCCGGCCAAAGCTCATGGTCCGGCCGAGCCGGATGACGCGCGCATCCGCAACGACATCGGAGGAGGCGACGGCGCGCATGAAATGCGTGGTCTGGTCGACCGTGGTCATCGGCCGGTAGCCGCCGCTCGCCGTGACCATCGCGATCACCATCGCGGTATCGGCAAACGCCATCAGCGCTTGGCCGCACACGACGCCATTGTCGCGGCACAGTCGGGGAGAGAACGGCATGCGCAGGATCGCGCCGGGCTCGCCTTGCGGTGCTGGTGAGATGTCCTCGACGATCAGAGCGAGATCCCTGATCCAGGGCGCGAACACGTCATCGAGGATGCGCCGGGCCTGATCGATGGTGAACTCCGGAGTGTCATTCACGAACGAGATTCCTCCCATGTCTTGTTATTGGCTTATTGGCGCGCTCCTGGCGGGGCGGCCGGCCTATCGCCGCAGGCTTGAAAAGGCCGGAGTTGGAATCCTATGATGAATGCCGGTTCGGCGACAGCCCGACGCCGCGGCCGAGGCCCGGCGGTGAGCGATGTCGCGTTGCGGCCGCGCTGCGCGGCGGCGCGCCCCACTTGGCGCATGGCGAAGCAATGGTATAAGGCGGCCGATACCGGGGAGTAACCAATGAAGAAGCTGATCGTGACGATGGCGGTCGCCATGCTGACCGGCTGGGCCGTTCCGGCGCTGGCGCAGATGCCCAACATCAACCTTCTCGCCGATGGTCCTTCCAAGACCCCCGAGGAGAAGGAGGCCGAGGCGGCGCGCGACAAGGCCTACAAAGATACCATGCGCAAGATCCCGGACGCCAAGTCGAGCTCCGATCCCTGGGGCAATGTGCGCACCGTGGAACAGCCGAAGGCGACGCCCCCGGTGAAGACGACGGCGGCCAAGAAGTCGAAATCAGGCGCCAGCACCAACTGAGCGCGCGCGGTCGCGCTTCTTGCGCGGCCGGGATGCCCGAGCCCCGGTGGCCGGACTCGGATTCCTCGCGGCCTCGTCTATATTGACGGGGTGGCAACGCGTTGGAGTTCGTCGATGGGGTCGCGCCCGCGGGACATAGCCGACCGGATGGCGGCCCGTCGCCGAAAGGGCGACGGCTATGTGCGCGACACGTTCACGCTGCCGCGCGAGGATGCGCGGGCCAAGGCCCGTGACTATCTCACTCGCTATCCCAAGGCTGGCTATATGAGCGCCGTCGAAAGCTGGCGTGAGCTTCCCGATGGCGCCATCGAGTTTACGATGCGGCGATTGCCGAGCGCGGACTGAGCCGGCGCCAGCTGCTCATTCCTTCTCGCCGAGAAGCTTGCGTGTGTTGCGGTTGATGAAGTGAAGCCGGGTGCATGCCTTGCACACCACGGTTTCATACGCGGATGTCGGATCGGCGGCCTTCGGCTCTTCAAGCCAGTGCTGCACGTTCATCCCGGTTCGCGGACATTTGAAGATCAGATTACCCATACAAATTTAAGTATTGGCCAGAACGGGAACCCGCCCTTTGATCTGAATCAAGGGCGCTCGCCCAAATGACAGGCAATCGCAGCTTCTGACGCAATCAATGGTTGAGGTGATTGCGTATGATTTATTCAGGGTAGCGAAGGCAGGCGTCAGGCCTGATCCAGCGACTCGGCGACGATGCGGATGCGGAAGACCGGCTGGCGCGTCTCATCGAGCAACTCCATCTGCCATTCGGAGTTCTCGGCGAGCTTGCGGGAGATGCTGCTGGCCATGTCGGCGCAGACCGTGGTCATCTCTTTCCAGGCTGCATTGCGGTCGGCGCATTCTGTCCCATACTCGGACGCGCCTGAGAAGTGGCCGTTACGGATACGAAAGAAATAGAGCGGCATTGCCAAAACCGGTGAGCCCTGACCGCCCCAGGCCGCTGGGTTTGATGAACGCAGCGTAAATGGATGCGCAAACGCGAATGGGATCAATTCCGGTAAAATACGGTCGGTCGTTCGGCCGTCCCCAAGGGCTCCTCGTTGCCGACGTTCAAGCAGGACCGCGCGTCACCTGCGCAGCGCAACGGACGTCTGGAGAAAACCAGTGAGCCCCGGACCGCCGCAGTCCGAGGCTCTGGGTCAACGTCGTAGCTTCCCGCCAGGGGCAGTTCGGCAATGACAAACATGATCCTATTGCAGAGGTTGCGCCCATGCCTTGCGGCAAGTCAAAGGTCTAGGCAATTCGCTTGTCGCGGCGTCGCGCTGTCGCGCGCGTCGACGTCGTTGCGCTGCCGAGCCTGCGATCAACGATCGAAGATCCGCTCCGGCGCGACCGTGAGGCGGTAGGCTACCGCGGTCGAGCCGTCCAAGGTTTCGAGCAGCGCGTCGCACAGCGGACAGCGGAGGTCTCCTGGTGGACAAGGGGGCAGCCGCAATTCGAGGCGCCGCAAACCGGCCTTGCAGGAGGAGCATGTCACATCATCTCGTTTCATCCTCTCATGATGCACAACGGGTCTGATCCGTTCCGCCGCCGTCGTGCCGAGGGGATGACAACACCGTGCGCGCGCCGGCGACGACGCCGACGTCAAAAGCCCCGGACATCGTCCGGGGCTTTCTTTCGGCGCGGATGGTTTCAGGGCCGTGCGCCTACAGGTGACGGAGCCCGCAGCCGGAGCCTGCAGGCAGCATCGAGAGGTAACGGCACATCATCTGCTGATATGAGCCAGATGCAAATATGAGCCAGCTGATGTGAGCCGACCATCATCGCAACGAACAAACAAATTCGGGGCTGGTCAAAATTTGGTTTGGCGTCCGACAACCTTAGATTTATATCGCAACCCAAAGTCTATCACAAGCCTCGTGGTTGGCGACAGCACCACGGCCGCGTTCCGTGACCCGCATCACGCGGGGACTTCGCCGAACTGATTTCATCCTTAAGACTATCGGCACGTGCGATGTGCGATGTCATCGATACCGCCTCGGCGGTCCCGCCGCGGTCCTGTTTATCTGTCGACCATCATATCGGCGCAATTGAACGGCTCGCTGATCGTCTGCGGTGGGCCCGTATTGCAGCGGCCGGATGTTGATGCGTGGATGATCTCGCTTGTCCTCGCACCCTCAGGGTGTTCCCGCATTCGTGGCATTGCATGCCATGACGATCGCGCCACCAGAGTGCGGTCGCGGAACTCGCGCGCATCCTGCCAAGGTCGGAGCGGCTTCATGCCCGGACCGTTGCCCGAAAGGCGTGCGCCTGCACTTCCGATGAGCCGAACAAAAGCAGAAGAGCGCAGGGAACTTCGTTCCTGTCAGGAGAACCACGGAGGTGCGGTCTCCGCACTCGTGTAGGAGTTTGGTAGTTTCAAGGAAAAGTTTTGACGAGCACGATCGGGCCGACGATGGCGGCGTTGAGATCCGCGAGATGCTCGCTCGGAATCCAGTACTCCAGATGTTCGCGTCCGCCCGCCTCGTGCACGTCGTAGCGGTCGATGAAACGCCGAAACACCTCGAAGCGCAGCACATGGCCGCAGCCGCTGGCCGGCACGTTCCAATCTCGTGCGATCTTCACTGCGTAGTCTTCGGTCAGCACGGGATAGAATATCGGCTGCTCCGGCAGGCGCGGCGGAAATGCGCGCATGCCCGACGCCTCGATCAAGGCGAGTTCTGTCGGGCCCACCGGGCGCCACAGGGTGATCGTCTGTTCGGCGTTCGAGGTCGACATGGGGTTTCATGCACAAGCGGCAGCGGCGGAATTCAGGAAGCAAAATCAGGGCGGCTTTGCAAGGTCCTGAAGGTCTCTACAATTTCTGATTGAAGGAAACGGGCCGCAGCGAGGAAGGCGACGTTGGAGAGCCTGAATGGTCTCGGCGCGATCGGTGCCGATCGCCGGCGGGCCGCTTCGCCGTTTTCGAATATGGTTCGACCGCCGGCCGGATTGATCCTGCACGGCCGCGGCCCGCGCGAGAAACGGGGCGGCTGGCGCCTGGTCAGGGTGTCCAGCTGCTGATCCTGGCATTCCCCCCGGTGGGGCCCATGCGCGACGAGACCCAGCGGTGCCCGCATGTATCCGTCCAGGGCTCACGCGGACGCTGTGAAGAGAAGCTGCAAACGTCCGAAGGGCACAAAGAACATATTGCGAACAAAGAACGGATCGAGTACATTCATCTCAAGATTGCTGACCGCCCTCGTTAACCGTTTGTCCATCCCGCGAATCCCCGTCATAAGGAGCGCCAATGTCCGCCACTGCCCTGCGTATCGTCGAAGGTTCCTCAATGGATAAGAGTAAGGCGCTCTCCGCTGCGCTGTCCCAGATCGAGCGTCAGTTCGGCAAGGGCTCGGTGATGAGGCTGGGCAAGAACGACCGCTCGATGGACGTGGAGACGGTCTCGACCGGCTCGCTCGGTCTCGACATTGCGCTCGGCATCGGCGGCCTGCCCAAGGGGCGGGTTGTCGAGATCTACGGACCGGAATCGTCGGGCAAGACCACCCTGGCGCTGCACACCGTGGCCGAGGCGCAGAAGAAGGGCGGCATCTGCGCCTTCATCGATGCCGAGCATGCGCTGGATCCGGTCTATGCGCGCAAGCTGGGCGTCAACATCGACGAGCTCCTCATCTCGCAGCCTGACACGGGCGAGCAGGCGCTGGAGATCTGCGACACGCTGGTGCGTTCGGGGGCGGTCGATGTGCTGGTGGTCGACTCGGTGGCGGCGCTGGTGCCGAAGGCCGAGCTCGAAGGCGAGATGGGCGAGTCGCTGCCGGGCCTGCAGGCCCGCTTGATGAGCCAGGCGCTGCGCAAACTGACCGCCTCGATCAACAAATCCCACACGATGGTGATCTTCATCAACCAGATCCGCATGAAGATCGGCGTGATGTATGGTTCGCCGGAGACGACGACCGGCGGCAACGCGCTCAAGTTCTATGCTTCGGTGCGCCTCGACATCCGCCGTATCGGCGCCATCAAGGAACGCGACGAGGTGATCGGCAACTCGACCCGTGTCAAGGTCGTGAAGAACAAGCTGGCGCCGCCGTTCAAGCAGGTGGAATTCGACATCATGTACGGCGAGGGCGTGTCCAAGATGGGCGAAATCCTCGATCTCGGCGTCAAGGCCGGCATCGTCGAGAAGTCCGGCGCCTGGTTCTCCTATGACAGCCAGCGGCTCGGGCAGGGCCGTGAGAACTCGAAGTCCTTCCTGAAGGCCAATCCCGACATGACCGCGAAGATCGAGGCCGCGATCCGCCAGAACTCCGGCCTGATCGCCGAGCAGATCCTGGCCGGCAATCCGGAGCGCGACGCTGACGGCGAGGAGCCGGCGGAAGAATAGGGATTACCACGGCAGCGGGGCGCCGTGGACGTTGAGTTGCCGACGTCCGGCGCCCGCTTGCAGATGTAGTCTGCTCCGCGAAGATCTGTGGGTCTAACCTCCGCGTCTTGAGCTGCTGCATTCCCGAATGCAGCGAGCATGATTTTCCGAGCGCCGGATACGGTGTTCAACTCGAATAGCTGAAAACGCATGCGCGGATGTGCGGGCCTGGAGCCAGGCGTCGGCGCGCGTTCCATCGCCGATCCCTTGCGCCGTGATCCGATCGCGAACGTGTCGATGGAGCCGTGAGCCAATCGGGCTGTGCGGGAGCGAACAGCATGACGCGTTTGATTCTAGCGGCCGATGATCCCACCGCCGGAGCGCTTCGGAGGGGCGGCTTTGCCGACCTGGTGGTGCCAATCCTGCACCGTTTCGTATGGGGACCGCTGCCATCCGATGCCGGGCTGTCCGCCTATCTCGCCCAGCGCACCGGGCTGCAGACGAGGGGGCACTGGCTGGATTTTGCGTCGCGTCGCGACTTCATGGTAGTCGGCGGGCGGAGCCACGGTTTTCTCGAACTTGTCGACCGCTGCGATAGCGTCGAGCTGTGGATGGGGACCCGTCCGAACGACCAGTTGGTCCTGATCTGGCTCTTGGACTATCTGCGCTCTCACGCGGAGATCGCGACCAAGATCATCTTGCGGCATGTCGATGTACCGCTATTCGAGGTCCCGGCGGGGCACTTCGCCGGCCGGACCATTGCCGGCGTTGCGCTCGCACGTGAGCACCTCGACCTGGGTCATCTGGCGTGGCAGGCGTTTCGCGCGCCGACGCCCCAAGCCTGGTTCGATCTGTTGAAGCAGGATCTCAGTCCACTGCCGCAGCTTCGCCGCTGCGTGCAGGAGATGCTCGATGAGCTTCCCGGTGCAGCCACGGGCATCGGAGCTTCGGAGCTGAGACTCCTCGAATTGCTGTCAGCCGGCTACCAGCACCCATTCGATCTGCTGCCACATCATCGGGAGCGCTTTCAACGCCGCGTCTATGACTATTGGGAAGGCGGCTCGTTGCTCGACGGTCTCGCACTGGCGCCGCTGCCTGCAATTTCGGGCCTCGCCGAATGGCCATTCTCGGTTGAGATGCACGACAGCCGTGAACGCCGCGAACGCTACAAGGCGAGCACGCTGTTGCTGACGCCGTTCGGCAGGGCGATCCTGGCCGGCGAGGAGGATTTCAGCAGCCAAAATCCGATCCAGCGTTGGTGGGGCGGCACCAGATTGGCCAACGCCAATCTCTGGCGCTGGCATGCGGTGCTCATTGCTCCGGACCTGGACACGGCTCACGACATTGAATGTCGCGAGGAATGTTGCGAGCCATGGCGCCCGATCGATTGGAGCATGCGCGAGGCGGCTTACTCCGCCGCCTGCGCGTAGTCCGCGACCGGTGGGCACGAGCACACCAGATTGCGATCGCCATAGACATTGTCGACGCGCCCCACCGGGCACCAGTATTTGTCGGTGCGCGAGGTGCCCGCGGGGAAGCAGCCCTCGCTGCGGCGATAGGCCCGGTTCCAGTCGTCATCGGCGATGTCGTGCACGGTATGCGGCGCGTGGCGCAGCGGCGAGGCCTCGATTGTGAAGCGGCCCTGTTCGACCTCGGCGATCTCCTTGCGGATCGCGATCATGGCGTCGCAGAAGCGGTCGAGCTCCGCCTTGGATTCCGATTCGGTCGGCTCGATCATCAGCGTGCCCGCGACCGGGAAGCTCATCGTCGGCGCGTGGAAGCCGTAGTCGATCAGCCGCTTGGCGATGTCGTCGACGGTGACGCCGCTGGTTGGCTTGAGCGGCCTGGGATCGATGATGCATTCATGCGCGACACGGCCGCGCTCGTTGCGGTAAAGCACAGGGAAATGCGGATCGAGCCGAGCCGCGACGTAGTTGGCGTTGAGAATCGCAATCTCGGTGGCGCGCGTCAGGCCGTCGCCGCCCATCAGCAGCATGTAGATGTAGGAGATGGTCAGGATCGAGGCCGAGCCGTAGGGCGCCGCCGAGACCGGGCCGACCGGGTGCGCGCTCGCGCGATCGGTCGCGGGATGACCATTCGTTCGATGGCTTGGCAGGAACGGCGCCAGATGCGCCTTGACCCCGATCGGGCCCATGCCCGGGCCGCCGCCGCCATGCGGAATGCAGAACGTCTTGTGCAGGTTGAAATGGCTGACGTCGGCGCCGTAATCGCCGGGGCGGGAGAGGCCGACCTGCGCGTTGAGATTGGCGCCGTCGAGATAGACCTGGCCGCCATGAGCATGGACGACGTCGCAGATGTCGCGGATGTGCTCCTCGAACACGCCATGTGTCGAGGGATAGGTGATCATGATGGCGGCGAGCTTGGCGCTGTGCGCTTTCGCCTTGGCCTCGAGATCGGCGAGGTCGACATTGCCGCCGGCGTCGCAGCCGACCACGACCACCTCCATGCCGACCATGTGTGCGGACGCCGGATTGGTGCCGTGGGCGGAGGAGGGGATCAGGCAGATGGTGCGGTGGCCCTCGCCGCGCGCCGCGTGATAGCCGCGGATCGCCAGCAGGCCCGCATATTCGCCCTGCGCGCCCGAGTTCGGCTGCAGCGATACGGCGTCGTAGCCGGAGATCCGGCATAGCCAATCCTCGAGATCAGCAAACATCGTCTCATAGCCGGCCGCCTGCGCGCGCGGAACGAACGGGTGCAGACTGCCGAATTCCTGCCAGGTCAGCGGGATCATCTCGGTCGTCGCGTTCAGCTTCATCGTGCACGAGCCAAGCGGGATCATCGCGCGGTCGAGCGCAAGATCACGGTCGGCGAGCTTGCGCAGATAGCGCAGCATTTCGGTCTCGGAGCGATGCGCGTGGAACACCGGATGGGCGAGATACGGCCGCTGCCGCTTGAGCTCCGCCGGCAGCGCCTCGCGCGCCTCGGCCTCGATCGTCGCATAGGAGAGCTCGCCGCCGAAGGCGCGCCAGACCGCTTCGACGACATCGGCCGTCGTGGTCTCGTCGAGCGCGATCCGCAGCCGGCTGCCATCACGCCCGAGATTGATCCGCTCGCCTTCCGCGCGGGCGATGATCGACTCGGCCTTGGCGCCGGCTTCGATCGTGACCGTGTCGAAGAAGGTCTCGCTTTCCGGCGCAAAGCCGAGCTTGCGCAATCCAGCCGCCAGCATCGCCGTCCGGCGATGAACAGTGCGCGCGATCGCCTTGAGCCCCTCGGGACCATGATAGACCGCGTACATCGCAGCGATCACCGCCAGCAGCACCTGCGCGGTGCAGATGTTCGAGGTCGCCTTCTCGCGCCTGATGTGCTGCTCGCGGGTCTGCAGCGCCAGCCGATAGGCGGGAGCCCCGCGCGAATCGACGGACAGGCCGACGATGCGGCCGGGCAGCGAGCGCTTCAGCGCATCGCGCACCGCCATGTAGGCGGCATGCGGCCCGCCATAGCCCATCGGCACGCCAAAGCGCTGCGCCGAGCCGATCGCGATATCGGCCCCGAGCTCGCCTGGTGAGGCGATCAATGTCAGCGCCAGCAAATCGGCGGCCAGGATCGCCAGCGCACCCTTGTCGTGCAGTTTGGCGATGGCGGCGCGCGGATCGCGCACGGCGCCGGTCGTGTCGGGATATTGCAGCAGGCCGCCGAACACCTCGGCGCCGTCCAGATCTTTGGCCGGATCGCCGACGATCAGCTGCCAGCCGAGCGGCTCGGCCCGGGTGCGCAGCACGGCGAGCGTCTGCGGGTGGACGTTCTGATCAACGAAGAACGCCTTGGTCTTGGCCCGCGCCGAGCGCTCGGCCAGTGCCATCGCCTCCGCCGCCGCGGTCGCCTCGTCGAGCAGCGATGCGTTGGCGACGTCAAGGCCGGTAAGATCGCAGATCATGGTCTGGAAGTTGAACAGTGCTTCCAGCCGGCCTTGGCTGATCTCGGGCTGATACGGCGTATAGGCCGTGTACCACGCCGGGTTCTCCAGGATGTTGCGCTGAATCACCGCCGGCATGATCGTGCCGGAATAGCCTTGGCCGATCAGCGAGGTGAAGACCTGGTTCTGCGCAGCGAGCGCGCGCATGTGCGACAGCGCTTCGGTCTCGCTCAAGGCCGGACCGATGTCGAGCGGCGCGGCCTGACGGATCGTGCCGGGCAGCGTTTGCGCCATCAGCTCGGCGACGCTCTTGGCGCCCACTGTCTCCAGCATCGCCGCGACGTCACGCGGCGAGGGACCGATATGGCGGCGGGCGAAACTGGTGGCGGCATCATCGAGCGGCTTGAGCGGCGTGGTCATGAGCAATCCTCTATGCCTCGTCATGCCCCGCGAAGGCGGGGCATCCAGTAAACATTGCTGTGGAGATCAGACCGAGAGAGCGCGGCGTACTGGATCGCCCGGTCGAGCCGGGCGATGATAGCGGTGGATATCGCCGCACTGCGCATCTCACGCCGTATGCGCCTTGTAGGCGGCCTCATCCATCAGCCCGCCGAGCTCGCCCTTGTCGGCGATCTTGAGCTTGAAGAACCACGCCTTCCCGCCGGCGTCGGTGTTGACCAGCGCCGGCTCGTCGACGATCGCCTGGTTGACCTCGACCACCTCGCCGGTGATCGGAGCGTAGACGTCGGACGCCGCCTTGACCGATTCGACCACGGCGGCGGCCTCCGCCTTCTTCAGCGCGCGGCCGACCTGCGGCAGCTCCACGAACACGACGTCGCCGAGCTGGGCCTGGGCATAGTCGGTGATGCCGATGGTGGCGACGTCACCATCGATGCTGAGCCATTCATGGTCCGAGGTATAGAGCGTGGTCATGGACGTCCTTCAGCGCTTGTGAGGGTCAACGTTTGTAGGTGTTGGGAACGAACGGCATCGCCGCGACGCGCAGCGGCAGTCGCTGGCCGCGCACATCGGCGAACAGCTTTGTGTCGAGGGCTGCCAGCGCCATCGGCACGTAGCCCATCGCGACCGGCGCATTCAGCGTCGGCCCGAAGCCGCCCGAGGTGACCTTGCCGACCGGCTCGGCCGCATCGGCAGTGGCGAACAACGTGGCCCCCTCGCGCACCGGCGCGCGGCCCTCGGGCCTCAAGCCGACGCGGCGGCGTGCCGCACCATGGTCGAACTGTGCCAGGATCCTGTCGGCGCCAGGGAAGCCGCCGGCGCGCGCACCGCCGTTACGGCGGACCTTCTGCACCGACCATTCCAGCGCGCCCTCGACCGGCGTCGTCGTGGTGTCGATGTCGTGGCCGTAGAGGCAGAGCCCGGCCTCCAGCCGCAGGCTGTCGCGCGCGCCGAGCCCGATCGGAAGGACGTCCTTGTCATCGGACAACAGCGCGTCCGCCAACTGCTCGGCCTGGTTGGCGGGAACCGAGATCTCAAAACCGTCTTCGCCGGTATAGCCCGAGCGCGAGACGTAGCAGGCGAGCCCGTCGACCGTGCGCGGGCCGGCATCCATGAAGCGCATGCCCTCGGCCTCTGCACAGAATTTCGCCAGCACGGCTGCCGCCTTCGGACCCTGCAGCGCCAGCAGGGCGCGGTCGTTCAGCGGTTGCACCTCGCAGGCGTCCGACAGCGCGTCCTGGAGGAGCTTGATGTCGGCGTCCTTGCAGGCGGCGTTGACCACCAGCACGAGGTGCTCGCCAAAATTCGCCACCATCAGGTCGTCGAGGATGCCGCCGTCGGGGTTGGTGAACTGGGCATAGCGCTGGCGGCCCGGCGGAATGCCGATGATGTCCTGCGGCACCAGCCGCTCCAGCGCCGCCGCGGCGTCAGCGACCTTCCCGGATTTCGGCACCAGCGCGACCTGACCCATGTGGGAGACGTCGAACAGTCCGGCCGCGCTGCGGGTATGGAGGTGCTCCTTGAGCACGCCGGGCGCGTATTGCACCGGCATCTCATAGCCGGCGAACGGCACCATCTTGCCGCCAAGGCTGACATGCAGCGCATGCAGCGGCGTTCGCTTGAGTGAAACAGAGGGAGCAGCAGCGGGTTCAGCCATCGATCAGGGGTCCTCGCGCGGTTCCTCGGGACCAGTCCCGAAAAACGCCACCGAAGCCCCATCTGTCGCTGTGCCTGAGAGTATTATCCCGTCGGCGGACGCGTCCCGGTCAAAGCCGGACGTGCGTCTCTTTCCAGATGCAGTTGCAGTCGCGAGGGTCCTTTTGCCTGAGAGTTTCCGGGGCGGTTGCTCCTTCGGCGCCGACCCTTGAAGTTCAACCAGAACCTCAAGAGACGGTCTCTCCCGACGCGACTGTCGTCTATGACCCGGACAAAACACCAGCCGGTGGGTGCTGTCAACGCGTCACGCGGGCTTTCAACCAGCTTTAGGAGCCGTGCAGCAAGCCCATGATGTTTCTGCACAGTTTCTGGACACGCGAAGTCCCCTTGTCTAAAAGCGTTTCCGCCGAATTCCCGGACTTCTTCGATTGGATTGCTATGAGCGGCGTCAACGAGATCAGGTCGACCTTCCTCAACTTCTTCGCCGCGAACGGCCACGAGATCGTGCCGTCCTCGCCGCTCGTGCCGCGCAACGACCCGACTTTGATGTTCACGAACGCTGGCATGGTGCAGTTCAAGAACGTCTTCACCGGCGTCGAGAAGCGGCCCTACAGCCGCGCCACCACCTCGCAGAAATGCGTGCGCGCCGGCGGCAAGCACAACGACCTCGACAATGTCGGCTACACCGCCCGGCATCACACCTTCTTCGAGATGCTCGGCAACTTCTCCTTCGGCGACTACTTCAAGGAGAACGCCATCGAGCTCGCCTGGAAGCTGGTGACGAAGGAGTTCGGGCTGCCGAAGGACAAGCTGACGGCGACCGTCTATGTCGACGACGACGAGGCGTTCGGGCTGTGGAAGAAGATCGCCGGCCTCCCGGAATCGCGCATCATCCGCATCGCGGGCTCGGATAATTTCTGGCAGATGGGCGACACCGGCCCGTGCGGCCCATGCTCGGAGATCTTCTACGACCACGGCGACAAGATCTGGGGCGGCCCTCCGGGCTCGCCGGAGCAGGACGGCGACCGTTTCATCGAGATCTGGAACCTCGTGTTCATGCAGTATGAGCAGCACGAGGGGGGAGGGCGCGTCAGCCTGCCGAAGCCGTCGATCGACACCGGCGCAGGCCTCGAGCGCGTCGCCGCCGTGCTGCAGGGCAAGCACGACAATTACGACATCGACCTGTTCGTCGCGCTGATCCGCACCATTGCCGACCTCACCAATGCCGATCCCGGGGGGCCGCAGAAGGCAAGCCTGCGCGTCATCGCCGACCACCTGCGCGCCTCGTCGTTCCTGATCTCGGACGGCGTGCTGCCGTCCAACGAAGGCCGCGGCTACGTGCTGCGCCGGATCATGCGCCGCGCCATGCGCCACGCCCAGCTGCTCGGTGCCCGCGAGCCGCTGATGCACAAGCTCGTCGGCACGCTCTCGCGCGAGATGGGCCAAGCCTATCCGGAGCTGATCCGCGCCGAGGCGCTGATCAAGGAGACGCTGCGGCTGGAAGAGACCCGCTTCCGCAAGACCCTGGAGCGCGGCCTCACCATCCTCGACGAGAAGTCGGCCGGCTTGCAGAAGGGCGACATGTTCGACGGCGATGTCGCCTTTACCCTGTACGACACCTATGGCTTCCCGCTCGACCTGACCCAGGACGCGCTGAAGTCGCGCGGCATCAGCGTCGACCAGGCCTCCTTCACCGACGCCATGGACCGCCAGCGGGCCAAGGCGCGGGCGGCGTGGGCGGGAAGCGGCGAGGCGGCGACGGAGACCATCTGGTTCCCGCTGCGCGAGAAGCTCGGCGCCACCGAATTCCTCGGCTATGACACCGAGATCGCCGAGGGCGCGGTCACGGCCTTGATCAAGGACGGCGCCGAGGTCGACAGCCTCAAGGCCGGCGAGAGCGGCGCCATTGTGCTCAACCAGACACCGTTCTACGGCGAGTCCGGTGGTCAGGTCGGCGATACCGGTGTGCTCTCCGGCGACGGCATCAAATTCCGCGTCACCGACACCCAGAAGAAGGCCGGCGACCTGTTCGTGCATATCGGCACGGTGGAGCAGGGCACGCTCAAGCTCGGCTCTGCGCTGCAGCTCGACGTCGATCACGGCAGGCGCTCGGCGATCCGCGCCAATCATTCCGCGACCCACATCCTGCACGAGGCGCTGCGCCAGGTGCTCGGCGACCACATCGCCCAGCGCGGCTCGCTGGTGTCTCCCGACCGGCTGCGCTTCGACTTCGTCCATCCGAAGCCGATCTCTCCCGAAGAGCTCGCCCGCGTCGAGGACATCGCCAATGACGTCGTGCTGGAGAACGCCGAGGTTACGACCCGACTGATGGGGCTCGACGACGCCCGCGAGGCCGGCGCGCGCGCGCTGTTCGGCGAGAAGTATGGCGACGAGGTCCGCGTCGTCTCGATGGGCCATGCGGCGCGCGAGCTGGGCTCGAATGCAATGGGCTGGTCGGTCGAGCTGTGCGGCGGCACGCACGTCAAGCGCACCGGCGACATCGGCCTGATCGCGGTCACCTCCGAAAGTGCGGTCGCGTCGGGTGTCCGCCGCATCGAGGCGCTGACCGCGCGCGGCGCGCGCGCCCATGCCAACCACAATCTCTCGCTCGCCAAGGCCGCCGCGGCCGAGCTGCGCACCACGGTCGAGGACGTGCCGGCGCGCATCACCGCGTTGATGGAGGAACGCAAGAAGCTCGAGCGCGAGCTGTCGGATGCGCGCAAGAAGCTCGCGATGGGTGGCGGTGCCGCGGCCGGCGGAGCCACCTCCGGCATTCGCGAGGTCGCCGGCATCAAGCTGATGGCCCGTGCAGTCGATGGCGTCGAGGTGAAGGACCTCAAGTCGCTCGTCGACGAGGCCAAGAAGCAGCTCGGCTCCGGCGTCGTCGCCATCGTCGGCCGCGCCGAGGACGGCAAGGCGGGCGTGGTGGTCGGCGTCACCGCCGACCTCACCGCGCGCTTCAACGCGGTCGACCTCGTGCGCGCGGCCTCCGAGGCGCTTGGCGGCAAGGGCGGAGGCGGCCGTCCCGACATGGCCCAGGCCGGCGGCCCCGACGGCACCAAGGCGGAGGCAGCGCTGGCCGCGATCGAGAGCGCGATCGGCAAGGCAGGCTGATCGTGCCCGCGCTCGGGCCGGGCGAGAGCGTTCGCGATCCCGATCTGCGCGACCGGTTGTACGAGCTGCTCGAGCACGATCATCTGCCGAGCACGCACGGCTCGCGCTTGGTCCAGCTGATCGTGCTCGTCATCACGCTCGACGTGCTGGCGGTGGTGCTGGCCTCGGACCCGGACATCGCGGCCGCCTTCGGCCTGCCGCTACGGGCGATCAAGGTCGGCGCGCTGATCGTGTTCGCCGCCGAGTACGTCGCGCGGCTGTGGAGTGTGGCCGGGCACATGCCGCGGCGCCAGTCGCCGCGCCAGGACCGCGTTGCCTACGCGCTCTCCGCGCTCGGATTGGTCGACCTCCTGTCCTTCGTGCCGGCGGCGATCGCGCTGGCGCTCGGCGATCGCACCTTGGAAGCGCTGTGCATCGTGCTGCCCTTCCTCAAGCTGGTGCGCTATTCGCCGGCGCTGCGCTCGCTGCTGTCGGCGGTGCAGGCCGAGCGGCGTACCTTGATCGGCTGCCTCGTGATCCTGGCCGGCGCGGTGCTGCTGTTCGCCTCGCTGCTCTACGCGGTCGAGCACGACGTCCAGCCCGACAAGTTCGGCACCATCCCGCACGCGATGTGGTGGGCGATCGTGACGCTCGGCACCGTCGGCTATGGCGACGTCGTGCCGGTGACGGCGCTCGGCCGCGTCATCACGGTGTTCGCGATCATCTGGGGTTTTGCCATGATTGCGTTGCCGGTTGCGATCATCTCGACTGCGTTCGCTGAGGAGATCAAGCGGCGCGATTTCGTCGTCACCTGGGGCATGCTCGCCAAGGTGCCGCTGTTCGCCCATCTCAACGCCTCTGAGATCGCCGACATCATGCGGCTGTTGCGCGCGCGCACGATCGAATCCGGCGAGGTGCTGGTGCGGCGCGGCGACGCGGCGTCATCGATGTATTTCATCACCGCGGGCGAGGTCGAGATCGAACTGCCGACGCAATGCGTGAGGCTCGCCGACGGCACTTTCTTCGGCGAGATCGCGCTTCTGCACCGGACCAAGCGCTCCGGGACGGTGAAGGCGACGCGCAAGACCCGGCTGCTGGTGCTCGATGCGCAGGATTTCCACGCCTTGATTGCGCGCATGCCGGCGCTCGCCGCGCATGTCACTACCATCGCGAAAGCGCGCATGGCCGATTCCGGCGACCTTGCCCTCGCCGAGCTGTCACAGGCCGAGCACGACGATCAGCCCGGCGGGTAGGGCGAAAGTAGCCCGGATGAGTTCGTAGCCCGGATGAGCGAAGCGACATCCGGGTTCAAGTATGCGCTCGGTGTGTGGTGACGGCGGCCCCGCATGTCGCGCCGGCCTACGCCCTTCGGGCTACGGCGACCGCTCATGCGGGCTACGAGAGACGGTGCCTCGTTACGCCTTTTCCTTCGCCACCGCGGCGTCCTTCAGCTTGCCGATCGCTTCCTTCACGGCCGGGTCGAGGCCGGCGCCGCCGGCATCGTGATGCGCATAGATCGTCTTGAGCATGCGCGGGTCCCAGAACTTCTTGATGTGCTCGGCGACGCCGGCGACCTCTTTTTCCTGGCCCTGGCTCTGGAAGAACTTGCCGATCTGGTTGGCCATGTAGACGAGGCGATCTTGGGGGTTATGCGACATGGGTGTTGTCCGTCTGTGTTGATCGCGCGCCGGTGTCGGCGCTCGCGACGATCCGTTCGGGATGGGTGAAGATTTCGAAGCCGTCGTTGCGGGCGACGGCAATGAGCGTGATGCCGGCGGCTTCCGCCATGCGGATGGCGAGCGCGGTCGGCGCTGACACCGCGACCATGACGGGCGCGCCCATCGCCGCCGCCTTCTGCACAAGCTCGACCGAGACGCGGCTCGTCAGGATCACGATTCCCTCGTTGGCCGCGCAGCGCGCCTGGGCCAAGTGGCCGGCGAGCTTGTCGAGCGCGTTGTGGCGGCCGACATCCTCGCGCAAGCCAACGATGCCGCGCGCCGGCGTCCAGAACGCCGCGGCGTGCACGGCGCGGGTCTCGTGATTGAGCTTCTGCAGCGGCTCGATCGCCGCCAGCGCCGCCATGATGTCGCGCGGCGCGAAGCGCCGGCCGTCGGGGACATGCGCCGCCGGCCGCACCGCTTCGCTGATGGAATCGATGCCGCACAGGCCGCAGCCGGTGGGGCCGGCGATGTTGCGGCGGCGCTCCGCCATGCGTTCGGCGAGCGCATCGGGCAGCCACATCCTGAGCTCGATGCCGTCATCCAGCTCGACGACATCGAGCGAGATGATGTCGTCGCGGCTTTTGATGACACCCTCGTTGAGGCTGAAGCCGATGGCGAAGTCCGCGAGGTCCTGCGGCGTCGCCATCATGACGGCCTGGGTGCCGCCATTATAGGTCAGCGCGACCGCGGTCTCCTCCGGGACGCGGCGGGTGCCCTCGGAGAGGGCCCCGTCGCGCCAGACCAGACGATCCGCGATGCGCACTGCATCTCGCATGCTACTCCGCCGCCTCCACGATCGGGGCGATGCGGCGCGAGTTGCGGGCCTGCTCGTCATAGGCCTTCTGCCAGTCCGACGGGCCGTTGGACTGCGACACCTGCACCGCCGTGACCTTGTACTCCGGACAATTGGTCGCCCAGTCGGAGTAGTCGGTGGTGATGACGTTGGCCTGCGTCAGCGGATGGTGGAACGTGGTGTAGACCACGCCCGGTGCCACGCGCTCCGAGATCAGCGCATGCAAGGTGGTCTCGCCGGCACGGCTGGTCAGCCGCACCCAGTCGCCGTCACGGATGCCGCGCTGCTCGGCGTCATGAGGATGGATCTCCAGCACGTCCTCGCCATGCCACACCACGTTGTCGGTGCGCCGCGTCTGGGCCCCGACATTGTACTGCGACAGGATGCGCCCCGTCGTGAGCAGGAGCGGGAAGCGCGGGCCGGTGCGCTCGTCGGTCGCGACGTATTCGGTGACCACGAACTTGCCCTTGCCGCGGACGAAGCCGTCGACATGCATGATCGGCGAGCCCTCCGGATACTTCTCGTTGCAGGGCCACTGCACCGAGCCCATCTCGTCGAGCTTCTGATACGACACGCCGGTGAAGGTCGGCGTCAGCGCCGCAATCTCGTCCATGATCTCGGACGGGTGGCTGTACTTCATCTCGAAGCCCATCGCCTTGGCGAGCCCGATCGTGACCTCCCAGTCGGCGAGGCCGTTGCGCGGCGTCATCACCTTACGCACGCGCTGGATGCGGCGCTCGGCGTTGGTGAAGGTGCCGTCCTTCTCCAGGAAGGTCGAGCCGGGCAGGAACACGTGGGCGTAGTTGGCGGTCTCGTTCAGGAACAGGTCCTGCACGATGACGCATTCCATCGACGACAGCGCCTGCACCACATGAGTGGTGTTGGGATCCGACTGCAGGATGTCCTCGCCCTGCACGTACAGGCCCATGAAGGTGCCTTCGATCGCCGAGTCGAACATGTTCGGGATGCGCAGGCCCGGCTCAGGGTTGAGCTTGACGTTCCACATCGCCTCGAACTGGTCGCGCACCGCGTCGCCCGAGATGTGCCGGTAGCCCGGCAGCTCGTGCGGGAACGAGCCCATGTCGCACGAGCCCTGCACGTTGTTCTGGCCGCGCAGCGGATTCACGCCGACGCCGCGGCGGCCGATATTGCCGGTCGCCATCGCGAGGTTGGCGATCGCGATCACCGTGGTCGAGCCCTGGCTGTGCTCGGTGACGCCAAGGCCGTAATAGATCGCGCCATTGCCGCCGGTGGCGTAGAGCCGGGCGGCGCCGCGGATCGCTTCCGCATCGACGCCGGAGATCTTGGCAATCGCTTCGGGGCTGTTCTTCTCCAGCGAAACGAACTCGGCCCAATCCTGGAATTCACTCCAGTCGCAACGCTCGCGCACGAAGGTCTCATCGACCAGGCCTTCGGTGACGATGACATGCGCCATCGCGGTCAGGATCGCGACGTTGGTGCCGGGCAGCAGCGGCAAATGATAGTCGGCCGCGACATGCGCCGACTTCACGAGGTCGATCTTGCGCGGATCGACCACGATCAGCCTGGCGCCTTCGCGCAGCCGCTTCTTCATGCGCGAGCCGAACACCGGATGCGCATCGGTCGGGTTGGCGCCGATCACCATGATGACGTCAGAGTCCTCGACCGAGTCGAAGTCCTGCGTACCGGCCGAGGTGCCGAAGGTGGTGGCGAGGCCATAACCGGTCGGCGAGTGGCAGACGCGGGCGCAGGTGTCGACGTTGTTGTTGCCGAAGCCGGCGCGGATCAGCTTCTGCACCAGATAGGTCTCTTCGTTGGTGCAGCGTGAGGAGGTGATGCCGCCGATCGAGTCGCGACCGTATTTGGCCTGGATGCCGCGCATCTTCTGCGCCGCGAACGTGAACGCCTCGTCATAGGAGACCTCGCGCCAGGGCTGGTCGATGGTCTCGCGGATCATCGGCTTGAGGATGCGCTCCTTGTGGGTGGCATAGCCCCAGGCGAAGCGGCCCTTGACGCAAGAATGGCCGCGATTGGCCTTGCCGTCCTTGTAGGGCATCATGCGCACGACTTCCTCGCCGCGCATCTCCGCCTTGAAGGTGCAGCCGACGCCGCAATAGGCGCAGGTGGTGACAGCCGAGTGCTCGGGCTGGCCGATCTCGATCACGCTCTTCTCGGTCAGGGTGGCGGTCGGGCAGGCCTGCACGCAGGCGCCGCAGGACACGCACTCCGAGCCCAGGAAGCTCTCGCTCATGCCCGGCGACACCCGGCTGTCGAAGCCGCGGCCGGAGATGGTCAGCGCGAACGTGCCCTGGACTTCCTCGCAGGCGCGGACGCAGCGCGAGCAGACGATGCACTTGGAAGGATCATAGGTGAAATAGGGGTTCGACTCGTCCTTCGGCAGCCAAGCCGGATTGGCCTCGCCGCAGGCGTCGGCGAACACGTGGTTCTCACCCTGGTTGCCGTAGCGCACGTCGCGCAGGCCGACGGCGCCGGCCATGTCCTGCAGCTCGCAATCGCCATTGGCGGCACAGGTCAGACAGTCGAGCGGGTGGTCGGAGATGTAGAGCTCCATCACGCCCTTGCGCAGCTTCTTCAGCCGCTCGGTCTGGGTGTGGACGACGAGGCCAGGGGCCACCGGCGTGGTGCACGACGCCGGCGTGCCGGCGCGGCCTTCGACCTCGACGAGGCAGAGGCGGCAGGAGCCGAACGCGTCGACCATGTCGGTCGCGCACAGCTTCGGGATCTGCGTGCCGGCCTCCATGGCCGCGCGCATGATCGAGGTGCCCTCGGGAACGGTGATGCTCTCGCCGTCGATGGTGAGCGTCACCATCTTTTCGGACTTGGAGAGCGGCGTGCCGTAATCGGTTTCGTGGATGAGCGACATGGTCGGTGTCCTTGTTCCCGATATCTTATTCCGCAGCCTGCAGGCGCGGCTGCTGAGGTCCGAAATCTTCGCGGAAATGCTTGAGTGCCGAGAGCACGGGGTAGGGCGTGAAGCCGCCGAGTGCACACAGCGAGCCGAGTTTCATGGTGCCGCAGAGGTCCTCGACCAATGCGATGTTCTCCGCGACGCGCTCGCCGCGGCGGATCTTGTCGATGGTCTCGGCGCCGCGGGTCGAGCCGATGCGGCAGGGCGTGCACTTGCCGCAGGACTCGATGGCGCAGAACTCCATCGCGAAGCGCGCCTGCTTCGACATGTCGACGGTGTCGTCGAACACGACGATGCCGCCATGGCCGATCAGGCCGTCGCGCGCGGCAAACGCCTCGTAGTCGAATGGCGTGTCGAACAGGGCGCGCGGGAAGTAGGCGCCGAGCGGCCCGCCGACCTGTACCGCCCGCACCGGACGGCCGGTGAAGGTGCCGCCGCCGATGTCGTCGACGAGATCGCCGAGCGTGACGCCGAACGCGGTTTCGAACAGGCCGCCGAACTTGATGTTGCCGGCGAGCTGGATCGGCATCGTACCGCGCGAGCGGCCCATGCCGAAATCGGCATAGGCCTTGGCGCCCCCGTCGAGAATGAAGGGGATCGCCGCGAACGACAGCAGGTTGTTGACCACGGTCGGCTTGTCGAACAGGCCATGATGCGCCGGCAGCGGCGGCTTGGCACGAACGATGCCGCGCTTGCCCTCGAGGCTCTCCATCAGCGCGGTCTCTTCGCCGCAGACATAGGCGCCGGCGCCGGTGCGGACCTCGAGATCGAACGTATAGTTGGAGCCCGCGATCTTGTCGCCGAGCAGGCCGGCTTTCTTGGCGATGTCGATCGCCTTGGTCATGGCCGCGATCGCGTGCGGATATTCCGAGCGCGTGTAGATGTAGCCCTTGGTGGCGCCCACCGCGAGGCCGCAGATGGTCATGCCTTCGATCAGCACGAAGGGATCGCCTTCCATCAGCATGCGGTCGGCGAAGGTGCCGCTGTCGCCCTCGTCGGCGTTGCAGATGACGTATTTGCGGTCGGCGGCCGTCTGCGCCACCGTCTTCCACTTGATGCCGGTCGGGAAGCCGGCGCCGCCGCGGCCGCGCAGGCCCGACGTCGTGACCTCGGCGATCACGGCATCGGGCGTCAGCGTCAGGGCGCGGGTCAGGCCCTTGTAGCCGCCATGGGCGCGGTAGTCGTCGAGCGACAGCGGATCGACGATGCCGCAGCGGGCGAAGGTGAGGCGGGTCTGCCGCTTCAGCCACGGGATCTCCTCGGTCAGGCCGAGCGAGAGCTTGTGCGGCTTGTCGGCGATGATGGCGTCGAGCAGCGACGGCACGTCATCAGTGGTCACCGGGCCGAACGCGAACCGGCCCTGCGCCGTTTCCAGCTCGACCAGCGGCTCCAGCCAGTACAACCCACGCGAGCCGTTGCGGACGATCTCGATGGCGACATTGCGCTCCAGCGCCGCGCTGTGCAGCGCCTGCGCGACCTCATCGGCGCCGACGGCGAGCGCGCCGGCATCACACGGGACAAAAAGACGCATGCTCATCGCTGTGCCTCCGAGACGAGGGCATCGATCCGGGCTTCGTCGAGACGGCCGACCAGGCGTCCATCCAGCATTGCCGACGGTGCGGTGGCGCACAGGCCGAGGCAGTAGATCGGCTCAAGAGTAACGCGCTCATCGGCGGTTGTGTTTCCAATGGAGATGCCGAGCTTCGCTTCGGCGCGCGCGGCAAGCGCATCACCGCCGGCAGCCTGGCAGGCCTCGGCGCGGCACAGCTTCAGCACGTGGCGTCCGGCCGGTTTGGCGCGGAAATCATGATAAAACGTGAAGACGCCATACACCTCGGCGCGCGACAGGTTCAGCGCGGAGGCGATCATCGGAATTGCCTCTTCGGGCACATGGCCGAACGTCTCCTGCAACGCGTGCATGATCGGCAATGTCGCGCCCTCCATCTTGGAGTGCTCCGCGATGATCTCGGCGCCGCGCGCCGTCTCCCAAGTCTCGTACACCGGCGTCATCCTGATCCCGATTGATGCGTTGCGATCGTTTCGCACATCAGAATTGGAATTGCTCGAAATATCAATAAAGCAGTCCCGTGCTGCGATAGCGAAACGCAATCGTCGAATAGCTAAAAAGAGACGAAAAACAGGCCTTCACGCGACGGGGATGCGGCGCGTTTTACCATGTCGGGGACCCCCTCGTCATGGTAGAGTTTCGCTATCGCCGGTTACCCCGGAAACGTGCGGAACCAGGCTGTTCAACTGCTGGAAGGCCTACCTCTTGATCGACAAGCTCGAACTGCTGCTGGCCCTGGCCAAGGAGCGCCATTTCGGCCGCGCCGCGGAGACCTGCGGGGTCACCCAGCCGACGATGTCGACCAGCATCAAGCAGCTCGAGGAGATTCTCGGGGTCATGCTGGTGCAGCGCGGCTCGCGGTTCCAGGGGTTCACGCCCGAGGGCGAGCGCACGCTGGACTGGGCGCGCCGGATCGTTGGCGACTTCCGGGCCATGCGCCAGGAGATCAACGGCCTCAAGGACAAGCTGTCGGGCGAGATCCGCATTGCGGCGGTTCCGACCGTGCTCGGCATGGTGGCGTCGTTGACGACGCCGTTCCGCGCCAAGCATCCGGAGGTGCGGTTCCGGATCATGTCGTGCACCTCGGCCGACGTGCTCGGCCTGCTGGAGAACCTCGAGGTCGATGCCGGGCTGACCTACATCGAGAACGAGCCGATCGGCCGTGTCCGCACCATCCCGCTCTACAACGAGAGCTACCGGCTGCTGACGGCGCCGGATGCGATGTTCGGCGATCGCGAGCAGGTGACCTGGAAGGAAGTCGGGCAGGTGCCGCTATGCCTGCTGACGCCGGACATGCAGAACCGCCGCATCATCGACCGGGCGCTGCGTGCCGCCGGCAACGAGGTGACGCCGACGCTCACCTCGAACTCGCTGCTGGTGCTCTACACCCACGTCAAGACCGGCCGCTGGGCCAGCGTCATGCCGGCCAAGCTCGCCGAGACGCTGGGGCTCGCCGACAAGGTACGCTCGATCCCGATCATCGATCCCGTGATCAACTACCAGATCGGCCTCGTCATCCCGCAGCGCGACCCGATGACGCCGCTGATTGCAGCGCTGGTACAGGTCGCCCGCGAGGTCGCGCCCAGCCTGCAGGCGTGAGGCGCATATCCGCGGGCTGAGTTGCCGTTTGCGAGGTCACTCACAACCTGCTGAAAGCCATAGCCCTGGATTGCTTCGCTGCGCTCGCAATGACGGCGCGCAACTATTTCCATACGTGATTGCGAGCGCAGCGAAGCAATCCAGGCTGGCACCTCGGAGGCGGTCGACATTGTATGTCCACAAGTCGGATGAGCGTGGCATCCGCCCGAGCCGGGGGGCGGCGTCTTCCCGGATCCTCAACTTTGGGTCCGGCAGGGGATCCGAACCTCGTAGTGTGTCGACTGCGCGTCGTAGCGACTGAGCAGCACCTGCGCCGCCGGCGGCACGACGGCCGTGTCATGCGCCGGCCCTGCGAAGCGCGCGACTGCGTCCAGGTTGGCGAATGTCATGATGGTCATGAACTCGACCTCCGCGGCAACGGGTCTGCGCAGCAATGCGATGTCCAGAAATCCGTCGATGTTCCGAGCCTCGATACCGGGAAAGATGGTCGACCGCAGCAGGTCCTCATAGGCATCCGCATTCGCGGGGCTGGTCCAGCCGCGCCAAAGCCGCTTCAGCATCACAATGCTCCTTCGGGTACGATGATGGTCACCGAACCCTTGCACGGGCGTCGCGCGCCGGACTTGGTCAAAGTTGCGGTCCGCGCACCAGCTCGCGGAGCGGCAGCGCCGTTCAGTAGGTCGCAAACCGATCCCGCATGATCTTCTCCTCCTGCCGGATGCGCAGGGTCAGCGGCACGGCATAGGTGATCAGGCCGACCACGAGCGTGACATAGGCGTGCAGGGTCAGGGCGTAGCCGATCAGCTCGGGCAGGATGTTGAGGAAATAGTTGGGATGGCGGACCATTCGGAACAGCGGATGTGTTACGAGCGCGTGGTCGCGCGCGATCATCAGCTTGACGGTCCAGAAGCGGCCGAGCAGTTGTGACACCACCAGCAGCATCGCCGCGCCGAACAGATAGATCACGAAGCCGGTGAGGCTGACGGCGTCGACCGGCGCGTCGCGGACGAGACCCTCTACCGTCGCGGCGAGATAGAAGGCGACATGAGCGATCGCGAGCCAGCGCGACACCGAGGCGCCGTATTCGGTCGCGCCGTCGGCGCGCAGCCGCTTCTCGTTGCGGATCGAGACGGCGAGCATGGCGAAACGATAGGCAAAGGCTGCGACGATGAAGGCGATGATCACGCTCGGCACTCCAGATTTCGGAGCGATTGCCTTAGTTGCTGATGCGCAGGTGCGTCAATACCACGTTCCGCCGATGTTGCATTTCTGAAAGGACAAACTGATCGCAGACTCGGGCGTCATGTGCCGCGAGAGTTTGCTGGGGGGACAGCGGCGCTTGTCGATGCAGGCGTGCACGACGACTTTTTTGTAGCTGCCGTAGGGTGGGCAAAGAGCCGCCCGTAGGGCGGCGCGTGCCCACCGTCTGCGTTCGCCAACATCGGTGGGCACGGCGCGCGAGAGAGTACAGCTCAATGCCCGTCTCGCGGGCGCGCCTTTGCCCACCCTGCGTCGCCACGAACGCCGCTCACGCCGCGACCGAGATGTTCGCCGTGGCCTTGTACGCGTCGCGGGGCAGGGTGACGCGGACGACGGTGCCGAGCTCGAGCCGGGAGCGCAGCCGCATCGAGCCGCCATGCAGCTGGGTCAGCGAGCGGGCGATGGCGAGGCCGAGGCCGGAGCCATGATAGGTCTTGGTCATCTGGCTCTCGACCTGCTCGAACGGGCGGCCGAGCCGCGCCAGCGACTGCGCGGGGATGCCGATGCCGGTGTCGGCGATGATGAGCACGACCTTGTCCTCGAACACGCGGCTGCGCATCGTGACGCGGCCGCCATCGGGGGTGAACTTCACCGCGTTCGACAGCAGGTTGACCATGATCTGCTTGGTGGCGCGTCGGTCGGCGACGACGGGAATGCTGCCCTCGATGTCGGCGTCGAGCACCAGGCTCTTGTCCTGGGCGCGGCCGGAGACGACGCGCAGCGATTCCGCCAGCGTCTTGGCGAGATCCAGCGGCTCCATGTCGAGCTTCATGCGGCCGGCCTCGATCTTCGACATGTCGAGGATGTCGTTGATCACTTCGAGCAGATACTGACCCGAGGTCAGGATGTCGTGACAGTATTCCTGGTACTTCTCCGAGCCGAGCGAGCCGAACATGCCGCTGCCCATGATCTCGGAGAAGCCGATGATGGCGTTGAGCGGCGTGCGCAGCTCGTGGCTCATATTGGCGAGGAATTTCGACTTGGTCTGGTTGGCTTCCTCGGCCCGGGTCTTTTCCTGCGAATACTTCTCGGCGAGGTCGGCGAGCTCGATCGCCTGGCGCTCCAGCGCGCTCTGCGAGCGCTGCAGGTCGATCACGGTGGCGCGCAGCCGCAGATCATTGTCGACGAGCTTCTGCTCGTGCTCCTTGATGCGGGTGATGTCGGTGCCGACCGAGACGTAGCCGCCGTCCTTGGTGCGGCGTTCGGAAATGTGCAGCCAGCTGCTGTCGTCGAGCTGCGCCTCGAAGGTGCGGCCGCCCGGCGCATGCTGGCTGTTGTCGTGCAGCCGGGTGCGGATCTCCGGCATCTTGCCGACCTCGATGACGGTCTCGTAGGAGGTGCCGGGCAACACCGCGGAGTCCGGCAGCTTGTGCAGCTTCTGGAAGTGCGAGTTGCAGAGCACGAGCCGGTTGTTGGCGTCCCACAGCACGAAGGCTTCCGAGATCGTCTCGATCGCGTCGCGCAGGCGCAGATCGGCCTCGACGGTCTTCTCGACCAGGCTCTTCTGCTCGGTGACGTCGACAGCGATGCCGATCAGATGCAGGCCGGAATCGGTCGTGCCCTGGCTAAGCTCGCAGCGCACCCGCAGCCAGATCCAGTGGCCCTCGGTGTGGCGCATGCGGAAGCTCTGGTCGATGTGGCGGAGTTCGCCGGCGACGAGCTGGTCGGCGATCTCGAACAGGTCGATGTCGTCGGAGTTCACCAGCGCATTGACCTCGCCGAACGTCAGCAGATCGGTGCGGTTGTCGAGGCCGAGCATCGCGAACATTGAGTTCGACCAGAAGATCCGGCCGCGCGACAGGTCCCAGTCCCACAGGCCGCAGCGGCCGCGGTTCAGCGCGGTGTCGATGCGGCCGCGCACGGCGTCGTTGATGAGGTCGCCCTCGCGCGCCCGTGTCGACTGCCAGTGGAAGGCGAAGCCGAGGATCAGCACGACGAAGCCGGTGGTCGCCGACAGCGTGACCGAGAGTGCGGCGTCCGAGCCCCAGATCGGCTCGAGCTTCTCCTGGATCACGACGACGCGGCCGGGCAGCGGCTTGATCAGCTGCGAGACGGCGAAGGCGGGACGGCCGTTCGGCAGCGTGATCTCGGTGACGGCGCCCTGCAGGCCCGGCGTCGCCAAGAGCTGCGCGGTCGAGATCAGGTCGAGGATGCGGTCGTTCTCACCGAGCCCGGTGTCGACCGGAACCCGGGCAAGAATGCGGTGGTCGGCGCCGGTCACGATCACGTGCCGGCCGGGCGCCGCGCCCCAGGCGGGGATCAGATCCGGCAGCAGGCTCTGCAGGTGCTCGATATTGGCCATCCGGTCCGGGCGCATCGCCAGGAAGCCGATGCGGTCGGCGAGCAGATCGGAGATCGCGGCCAGGTCGCGCTTGGTCGCGCCGCGCTTCTGCCGGCTCTGGTCGAGCACCTGGACGAAGGCGCCGAGGCAGATGGTGACGAGAAAGGCGATGATCAAAGTAGGGACAGCACGACGCAATACCGGCTCAGCAGTCAGCAGCCTTTGATAGGCCGGTTTCGCGATCGATTGCGCCAACCCTTTGATGGAATCAGAAGATTGGACGCACGCGTTCGCGGCATGCGCACGCGCCATGCTGTAGACCCCCGAAACTTCTTGGATACCCGAATTTCGAAAGAGCCCCAGCCGCTTCCGAATCAAGTCGATTTGAATCCAGATTTGTCGGGCTGTCGAGAGTCAACGATTTGGCAAAAGCCAATAAATCTTATCCAATGCGGAATTGCAGTGGCAAAAAGCCGGCGAGACGAGTCCGAAGCGGGAACACCACGTGACTCCGCGGCTTCAACCGTGCGGCGGCTCGGCGTGACTGATGACGCGCTTCACGGTCGGGAAGGCGCGACGCACCCCGCGCTCGATGTGGTCGACGTTGTCGTGCACCTTGAGCACGCTCATCGACGGCGCGGCGCGGCAATGGAAGTTGACGATCTCGCCGGCCTCGGTGTTGCGGACGCGGACATTGTGCACGTCATACATGTCCGTTTCGGCGGCGAAGCGCTGCAGGGCGGCGGCGATCTGCTCGACGCGGTCGGCCGGCGCATCGATGCCGAACGGCAACTCGGGTTCGAGCGGCTCGATATGGGTATCGACCTCGACATCGGCGCCGAACTCGTCGCGGATGCTGCGCTCCAGATCGTGCGCGATCGCATGCGCCGCGACCAGGCTCATGTCGCCATCGACCTCGAGGTCGATGGCGACGATCAGCCGACCGCCGATGTCGTGGACCGTGACGTGATGGATCGCGAGGCCGGAATTGCGCGCGATCACCATGATGCGCTCGCGCACGCTCTCGTTGCTCAACGCGACCGGCACCGTCGTGAAAGTGACATCGGCGCCGGCAAGGCTGATGTCGACCGCGGCCTGCGCATCGCGCTTGATCTCGTGGACGCGGTCGATCGGGTAGGTGCGCGGCACCTGGACGGTGGCATCGACGAAATGCGTGGCGCCGACGAGCCGTACCCGCAAGCGCTCGACATCGACGACGCCGGCTACCGAACGGATCGCAGCATCGGCCTTCTCGGCAGCTCCTTCCGGTGCACGGTCGAGCAGTGTTTCTACGGTGGAGCGCGCGAGCCGCAGGCCGAGCACCGATATCATCACCGCGACCGCGACCGCGGCGGCGGAATCGCCCCACCAGAATCCGAGCCCGGTGAGGACGAGGCCGGCGATGACGGCGATCGAGCCGAGCACGTCGGAGGCGAAATGCAGCGCGTCGGCAGCGAGCGCCTGGCTGTGGGTCTCGTGCGCGGCCCGGTGCAGTGCGCGGGCGCGCCAGAAATTGACGGCGATGTCGATCAGCAGCACCACGAAGGGAATCGCCGAGAGCGCCGGCGGCGGCGCCGCCTCGCGGAGCCGGCTGACGGATTCGACCAGCACGCCGCCGGCCAGCACGTAGAGCAGGGCGATGACGCCGAGCGCCGACAGGCTCTCCAACTTGCCGTGGCCGTAATGATGCTCGTCATCGGCCGGCCGGTCCGATACCCGAACGACCATCCATGTGATGACGGTGGCGACGACGTCGACCGCGCTGTGCAGCGCTTCGGAGACGAGGGCGAGACTGCCGATCAGAATGCCGACGATGAACTTCGCCGCGGCCATGCTGGCGCTCGCCGCGATCGAGATCGCAGCGACACGGGCCTTTCCGGAATCGACGTGAGAGACGGCGTCCTTCATGGCCGCGGATGTAGCAGCCGATGCCGCGCCGTGAAAGCCGGCATCGCGCGGCAAATTCGTCTTTGCCGCGCACTGTTTCGATTGCGTCTAAATGTCAGAACATTGGGCTCACAAGGTCACCACGATCTTGCCGAGATGCTTGTTCGCTTCCATGTGGGCGAATGCCGCGTCGATGTCGTCGAAGGCGAAGACACGGTCGAGCGGCAGCCGCAGCGTCCGGGATTCCACGGACTCCCAGATGTCCCGCTTCACCTCGGCGAAGATCGTGCGGATCTCCTCGATCGAGCGGGTGCGGAAGGTGACGCCGACATAGGTGATGCGGCGGGCCGCGTGGAGGTCGAAGTTGAAGTCGGCATGGGTGCCGCCGAGCCGGCCGACATTGACGATGCGCCCGAGCACCTTGGTCGCGGCGAGATTCTGGTTGGCGACCTGGCCCGAGACCTGATCGACGATCAGATCGACACCCTGGCCGCTCGTCGCCTTCAGTACCTGGTCGACCCAGCCGGGGTCGCTGGAGTCGATCGCGAGATCGGCGCCGAACTCCTTGAGACGCTCGCGGCGCGCCGCATCGGTGGAGGAGCCGATCACCAGCGATGCGCCCTTGAGCTTGGCGATCTGCATTGCCATCAGGCCGACGCCGGAACTCGCGCCTTGCACCAGCACGCTCTGGCCGGGCTGCAGCGCCCCGTTGGTGACGACGGCATTGTGCATCGTGGTTAGTGCGATCGGCAGCGTCGCGGCCTCGTCGAAATTCATGTTCGACGGCGCGTGGAACAGCCGGCCATGATCGGCGAGGGTGTATTCGGCGAACGCTGCGGCACCCGAGCCCATCACCCGGTCGCCGACCTTGATGCTCTTCGCATCCGGTCCGAGCTCGGCGACCTCGCCGGCCCATTCCATGCCGAGCACGGTGCCGACGCCGCCGGCGGCGCCGTGTGCGTGGCCCTTGGTCATGCCGAGGTCGGCGCGGTTGAGGCCGCAGGCGCGCACGCGGACCAGGACCTGCGTGCCCTTCGGCGTCGGCTTGGCGACATCGGTGATCGCGGCGCCCTGGGCGCCATAGACGTAAGCTTTCATCGCAAGCAATCCTGTCGGGGCAAAATGAGCGGCGACCTTACTGTGCCGCTCCTTGTGGCGCACGGCCTAACAGGCGGCGCGCTGCTCCGACAAGACTCTCCTGCTCGCGAACCGGTTCCGCCGACCGGGCATGCGCGTCAGGCGGCGACCGGAGCTTCTGCTTCGTCGAAGGCCGAGGAGACGTCGCGCATGCTGATGACGCCGGCCAGCGCGAAGTCGACGATGACGGGGAGGTGGCGGATGTGGTGCACGTTCATCAGGTGCCGCACATGCTCGAGCGTGTCCTCGGTGCTGCAGGAGATCAGCCGCTGCGGCGAGATCAGCTGCGAGACCTTCATGGTGACGCCGGCGGCGCCGTGCTCGGCGATCGCGCGCACGACATCGCGTTCGGTGAACATGCCGGCCGCGGTATTGCCTTCGGTGCGGACGACGTCCTTGACGACGAGGGCGCTGACATTGCTGGCGCGCATCAGCTGCGCCGCCACGCCGACGGTCTCGTTCATTCGCACCGTGATCACGCGCGCTGTCTTGTTGCGCAGGATGTCTCCGACTTTCATGGCACCCTCCCGTTGGTTAATTGAATGAGCGCGAGTCTGGTATACGTTATGCCAGAAGTCAATCTGGTCTGAATGTTTTTTGTGCGCTCGGTCGGCGGTACCGGGTGGGGGCGACTGGAGCCGATCCGATCGCTGGCTCGCGTCAGCCAAAAAAAAGAGGCGCACCGTTTAGGTGCGCCTCGTCCAGTCGCGGGAAGATGCGAGAGATCACGCCGTGCGGACGTCCTGCGCCGCAGGCTCGGTCGTGGCGGCTTCCTTGCCGAGGATGAAGGCGCGGCGCAGCGGCTTGATCACGAACAGCGCCATCAGAGCCGCCGTCGCATTGAGGCCGACGCCGATCACGAACACGGCCTGCCAGCCATATTTGGCGGAGACGAGGCTTGCGAGCGGGACCAGCAGCGATGCCGTGCCCTTCGCTGTGTAAAGCATGCCGTTGTTGGTCGTTGCATACTTGCTGCCGAAGGTGTCGCCGGACGTCGCCGGAAACAGGCTGTAGATCTCGCCGAATACGCCGAAATAGACGGCGGTCGCGAGCACGAAGACCAGCGGATAGTGACCGTAGGTCGACAAGGTCAGCAGCATCAGGGCGGCCGTGCCGAACGCGATGAACATCGTGTGCTCGCGGCCGATCGTGTCCGAGATCCAGCCGAACACCGGGCGGCCGAAGCCGTCGAAGATGCGGTCCAGCGAGATGGCGAAGGTCAGCGCCGCCATCTGGAAGCCCGCAAGCGTCACCGGCTCGTTGGCGATCTTGAAGTCGTGCGCGATCGGGGCGATCTGGGCCGCGGTCATCAGGCCACCGGAGGCGACCATCACGAACACCAGATACATGATCCAGAAGATCGGGGTGCGCAGCACCTGCGGCGGCGTGTAGTCGATCTTGGTCTGCGGCAGATTGAGCTGCTTCTTGCGCGCGGGGACGGCCTTGGTCGGCGGCCGCAGGAAGATCGCGAGCACGAACACGATCAGGCCCTGTCCAATGCCGAAGGTGAAGAACGCGCTCTGATAGCCGCTCGAGGCGATCATGCTGGCGATCGGCACCACGGTGAGCGCCGCGCCTGCGCCGAAGCCGGCGGCCGTCGCACCGGCGGCAAGGCCGCGCCGGTCGGGAAACCATTTCAGCGCATTGCCGACGCAGGTGCCGTACACCGCGCCCGCGCCGATGCCGCCGATGACGGCGGCGGCATAGAGCAGCGTCAGCGAGTCGGCGTAGGAGTTGAGGATCCAGGCCAGCGAGATCATGACGCCGCCGAACATGATCACGACGCGCGGACCGTATTTGTCGACGAACCAGGCTTCCACCGGCACCAGCCAGGTTTCGGTGACGACGAAGATTGTGAAGGCCAGCTGGATCGCGGTGCGGCCCCAATGATACTTGGCGTCGATCGGGTCGACGAACAGCGTCCAGCCATATTGCAGGTTGGCGATCATCGCCATGCAGACGATGCCCATCGCAAGTTGAATCCAGCGGAAGCTGCTGGATTGTGCCTGGACAGGCGGTGTTGCCTCTGTGCTGGAAACCATGTGTCCTCCCAAAACGGCACTTTCTTGCAGCCTGTCGCTGCTGGCGGTGCGGCCGTTGTCTGTATGTCGTCGTATTCTGGTATAATATATTCCAGACGGCAATATGGCCTGCGCAGGGGATGCCGCGATGTTGCTTTGCAACCAAACGCGGCACAGGTTTCAAGCAAAAGAAAACGCTCGGCAAAATGCCGAGCGTCGTCGATTTGGAATCGTTCTATTTTATTTTTTGCTGCAGTGCGAAGCGGTGCCTTACATCATCGACTTCTCCACCACGACCTTGCGCCACGGCTTGAGCACCGCGATCGCCAGGATCGAGGCCAGGATGTTGGCGCCGGCTGCGATGATGAAGACGCGGTCCCAATTGCCGGATGATTGCTGCATGTAGTTCGCGATCGGCACCAGCAGTGCCGCCGTCCCCTTCGCGGTGTAGAGCAGGCCGGCATTGGTGGTGGCGAACTTGGTGCCGAACGTGTCGGTGCAGGTCGAGGGGAACAGCGAGTAGATCTCGCCCCAGGCGAAGAACACGAAGCCCGAGAGGATCACGAACCAGATCGGATCGTGGCCCAGCATGTACAGCGCCCAGATGCCGATGCCTTCCATGCCGAAGGCGATGAACATCGTGTTCTCACGGCCGATCATGTCCGAGATCCAGCCGAAGAACGGACGGGTCAGGCCGTTCAGCACGCGGTCGATGGTCGCGGCGAAGGTCACGGCCGTCATGGTCATGCCGATCAGCGTCACCGGAATGTTGTCGACCTTCCAGTCGCCGGCGATCGGCTTGAGGTTGGCGGTCACCATCAGTCCGCCCGCACCGACGATCACGAACATGAAGTACATCAGCCAGAAGATCGGCTGACGGATGACTTCGGTCGGGTTGTAGTTGCGGCGGCTCTGCACGAGGTTCGCGTTCTGAGTGACCGCGGGCACCTGGCCTTCCTTCGGCGCAAACAGGAAGAAGGCGAGGATCACGATGATGATGCCCTGGCCGAGACCGAAATACAGGAAGGTGGTCTGGAAGCCGGAGTCGCGGATCATGGCCTGGATCGGCGCCACGGTCAGTGCCGAGCCCGCGCCGAAGCCGGCTGCGGTGATGCCGGCCGCGAGGCCGCGCTTGTCGGGAAACCATTTCAGCGCGTTGCCGACGCAGGTGCCGTAGACGCCGCCGGCGCCGATGCCCGCGATGATCATGCCGAGATAGTAGCCGTTGAGCGAGGTGGCGTAGGCGTTGATCATCCAGCCGATCGCGCAGAGCACGCCGCCGACGAGGACGACGATGCGCGGACCATACTTGTCGACGAACCAGCCCTCGACGGGCACCAGCCAGGTCTCGAACAGCACGAACAGCGTGAAGGCCCACTGGATCGAGGCGCGATCCCAACCGAAGGTCTTGGAGATGTCGGGGACGAAGAAGGTCCAGCCATATTGGTAGTTGGCGATCATCACCATCGCCAAGACGCCGACCGCGAGCTGCGTCCATCGATAGGCGTCGCTTACTCTTGCCGATGCGGGCGCCCCCGCGTGAGCCAAGTCCGTCATGTTCCCTCCAGGCTGTCTATTTTTGTCCTAACAGCTATGCGGAGTTTGGTATATGATATGCCAATAGACAAGCAGAATCCTCAGCTCGTTCTTTTCCGCACAGCCTTGCGATCGGCAAAAAACCCCGCAGAAGCAAGGCAAAACGCTGCAGCGACAATACGACGCAGCGGCGTCTGTTTGTAGATCAACTATCGGAGTAGGGTCTTCAGGCAGTCGCTGCCCGCAGCCGACTATAACCTTCCTGAAGCGCCGACCAGAACAGCGCGATCAGTCCGAGCACCATGATCGTGCCGACGAGCGCGTTGGAAAAGAACACGGCGAGCGATCCCTGGGATCCCAGCAGCGACTGTCGGAACGCCTCCTCGGCCTTGTCGCCGAGCACGATTGCGAGCACCAGCGGGGCGAGGGGATAGCCGCATTTCTTGAACAGATAGCCGAGCACGCCGAACACCAGCATCAGCACGACGTCGAACGTGCTGCTATGCACGGAATAGGCGCCGATCGCACAGAGCACGAGGATGAGTGGTGCGACGATGCTGAAGGGAATGCGCAGGATCGCCGCGAAGATCGGAACGCAGGTCAGGACCACCAGCAGCCCGGCGAGATTGCCGAGATACATCGAGGCTATCAGCCCCCAGACGAATTCCTTCTGCTCGACGAACAGCATCGGGCCGGGCTGCAGCCCCCAGATCAGGAGGCCGCCGAGCAGCACCGCTGCTGTGGGCGAGCCGGGTACGCCGAGCGACAGCATCGGCAGCAGCGCCGCCGTGCCTGCGGCATGGGCCGCCGTTTCCGGCGCAACGACGCCCTCGATCTCGCCCTTGCCGAAGGTCTTGCCGCGCCTGGAAAGACGCTTGGCGATGCCGTAGCTCATGAACGAGGCCGGCGTGGCGCCGGCCGGCGTGATGCCCATCCAGCAGCCGATCAGGCAGGAGCGCAGCGACGTCATCCAGTATGCCGGCATCTCCTTCCAGGTGTGAAGCACGACCCGCAGATTGATCTGCGCGTTGCCGCCGCGGAAGCTCAGGCCTTCCTCCATGGTGAGCAGGATCTCGCCGATGCCGAACAGGCCGATGACGGCGATCAGGAAGTCGAAGCCGTTGAGCAGTTCGGTGATGCCGAAGGTGAGCCGGAGCTGGCCGGTGATGGAATCGAGCCCGACAGCGGCGAGCGCGAAACCGATCATCATCGCCGCGATCGTCTTGAACGGCGGCTCCTTGCTCAGGCCGACGAAACTGCAGAATGCGAGAAAATAGACGGCGAATTTCTCGGCCGGCCCGAACTTGAGCGCGAAGCTCGCGACCAGTGGCGCGACCAGCGTGATCATCACGACCGCGAACAGCGCGCCAACGAACGACGAAGTGAATGCCGCCGTCAGCGCCTCGCCGGCCTTGCCCTGCTGCGCCATCGGATAGCCGTCGAACGTCGTCGCGACCGACCATGGTTCGCCGGGGATGTTGAACAAAATCGACGTGATCGCGCCGCCGAACAGCGCGCCCCAGTAGATGCAGGACAGCATGATGATGGCCGAGGTCGGCGGCATGCTGAAGGTCAGCGGCAGCAGGATCGCAACGCCGTTGGCGCCGCCCAGTCCCGGCAGCACGCCGATGATCACCCCGAGCACGATGCCGAGAATCATCACCATGATGTTGAAGGGCTGAAGCGCGACCGCGAAGCCGTGAAACAGATTGGCGAGTTCTTCCATGCCAGCTTGGTCCTGCAACCCCTCAGCGAATTGTCATAGTCCGAGCCATTCCTCGACCGGTCCCTTGGGCAGAGGGACCATGAACCAGCGCTCGAAGATCAGATAGGTCACGACCGGCATTCCGATCGCGACCGCTGCGACCGTGAGCCAGCCATATTTGCCAAGCCATCGCATGAACCAGGCGATGAAGAGCATGGAGGCGACGTAGATGCCGGTGAAAGGCAGGGCGCCGACATAGATCGCCGTCGGCACCACCACGCTCATGACCTGGCGCAACTGGCCCCATTCGGCAAAGACGCCGCCGTCATCCTCGCGCAGCGTGTTGCGGACGTTCATCGCGCTCGCCGCGACGATGAGGAGGCCGACATAGAAGGGGAAGAACCCGGCGCGCGGCCCTTCGGCGCCCCAATTGATTCCGGCCTTGACGCTGCCGAAGATCACGATGATCCCGAACAGCGCGATGCCGAGCGTGACGCCGAGCTCGACCGATTTGCGGCTCGGGCCGGCAGATCCACCGTGGCTGCTCATGCGAACCGCTCAATTCGAGGCAAGGAAGCCGGCCTCCTTCATCAGGAGCTCGTGACGCTTCTCCTCGGTCTCGACCCATTTGGCGTAGTCGGCACCGGTCATGAAGGTGGTGTTGAAGGCGCCGGTCTTCATGAAGTCCTGCCACTCCGGGGTCTCCCGAACCTTCTTGAACAGATCGACGTAGTATTCGATCTGGTCCTTGGTGGCCCGCGGTGACATGAAGATGCCGCGCAGCATCAGATACGCGATGTCGAGGCCTTGCGACTTGCAGGTCGGAATGTCCTTCCAGGCCTTGCCGTCCATGATCTGCTCGTCATAGCCCATCGACTTGTCATCGAACACGCAGAGCGGCCGGACCTTCCCGCCGCGCCATTGCGCGACTGCCTCGATCGGATTGTTGACCGTGGAATCGATGTGGTTGCCGACCAGCTGGACGGCGACTTCGCCGCCGCCCTTGTAGGGAATGTAGGTGAACTTCGCGCCGGTGGCCTTCTCCATCGCCACCGTGATGATCTGGTCTTCCTGCTTCGACCCGGTGCCACCCATCTTCAAGGTGCCACCGGCTTGCTTGACGGCGTCGATGTAGTCCTTCGCCGTGGTGTAGGGCTTCTCGGCGTTGACCCAGAGCACGAACTCGTCGAGCGCCAGCATCGCGACCGGGGTGAGATCCTTCCAGTTGAAGGGAATCCCCGTCGCCAGCGGGGTCGTGAACAGGTTCGACAGAGTGATGATGATCTTATGCGGATTGCCAGCCGATGCCTTGACGTCGAGGAAGCCTTCGCCGCCGGCCCCACCGGACTTGTTGATCACGACCAGCGGCTGCTTCATCAGATTGTGCTTGGTCACGATGCCCTGGATCGTGCGGGCCATCTGGTCGGCGCCGCCGCCTGTTCCGGCGGGAACGATGAACTCGACGGGCCGGACAGGCTCCCAGGCCGCGAGAGCCGGGATGTGCCCCGCCGCGAGGGCGATGCCGGCCGCGACGGCCACGCGCACAGAACGCTTCATCGACTTCTCCCCTTCATTCCCAGACAGCGGCGGCTTCTTTTGGCCGCTTTGCCCGATCGAACCACTTCCCGTGTGTCGATCCCGGCCGGTGTCATTTCATCCATCGTGACGAGCCGCAGGTCGCTGCAAGCCTCGGCTTCTCCCGCAGAGCCATTGCAGCCAAAAGTTGCATTGGCGGCCGGAACCGTGCAGCAGGAGGTGCCTCCACAGCCTATCGACCGATTTGATTTTGGTATGAAGAGGTGACCGACCGCAATTGAGGAGATCGCCTGGGATCCCTCCGGGGCGGATTTGTCGCAGCCCGTGGTGGTCGCAAAAAGCAAAAGCCCCGGAGGTCCGGGGCTCTTGATTGGACTTCGGTGCTTTCTTGCGCGCGAAGGAAGCGCGCAGGGTGCTCAGAGGCCGAAATAGGGCAGGTCGCCGTTGCGGTTGGCGGCACGGGCGCTGGTCATCAGCACGCGGTCGAGGGCGGCGAGGAAGCGGCCGAACAGCGACACGGACTGAACCAGGGGGAGGGCGACGGTCTTGGACATGATTTTCTCTCCATCAGTGGGGCGGTAGGACGTTCTGACTGAGGAGAATTTACGTATACCAGATGCCAGATACAACGGATCATATTGCATAGCGGTATGAGGATTTTGCGATGCAGCAGAAATGCCACGATTGGAGTTTTGAATTGAAAACGTCATTCTTATACGGAAACAGCCGCCCAATGGTGGCTCCGGGATCGTCTATGGTATTTAGATATTGATGCGACCGATCCGCTGCCTCCTTGGGTGAGCCGGATCGGGCGCGCGCCCGAAATCGTTGTGTCGGCGACCTCGACGAGCGTTTCCTGATAATCCGGCAGCCGTTGTTTGGTTGAGCTCTCGCGATGACAGTGGGGTCTATCAACCTGACGGAGGATCTCGTCGGTGTGCTCGCCGAGCCGGGGCAACCCGTGACGTCGGCCGGGTTGTCCGACAGCTTGATCGGGTTGCCGACCGGGAGGGACTTGCCGCGGGCCGGGTGGTCGACCTGGACCAGGGTCCCGTGGTGCGCAGCTATTCGTCCGCGGCGATCTCCTTCATCGACAGATCGGCCGCAGGGCAACCACCGCAAGCTCGGGCTCAGTCTCCTGAACCTTTCAGCCAGGAGGAAATCGTCTGGTTCAGATAGTCGCTCGCTTCATGCTGAATGAAGTGGCCTACTCCGGGAACGATTTTGACCGTCAGGTTTTCGGGAGTTTCCATCCATGATTTTTCCAAATCAAGAGTGCTAAGCAAGGCATGGGTCTCCTCGAGTCCGTGCACATGCAAGACCGGGCATTTGATCAAGGCGTCGTAGATTTTCTTCAGGGTTGGATCGACGAGGTTGAGCGCAAACTGTGAGAAGCTGTAGTTGGCCTTGTAATAACTCATCATGGACAAGATCGACGATTTCGCGAAAGCCTCGATGTAGCGACGCTTGACGTCCGGATCGACGACCCAATACGCCAAATCTTCTGCTGTCAGATTGTCGCCTCCGCCTCGAGCGAAGAACCGCGTGGCGTAGGCGCTGGCCCGGGACTGTGCGACAGGATGGTTCCAGGGGAGCAATTCCTTCATGATGGCGCCGGGATGAGGAACGCTGAGGACGACGAGTCTTTCGATCAGAGCCGGATTTTGCCCGGTGAACAGCCACGACAAAGCGGCGCCCCAATCGTGCCCAATCAGGATGGCCTTGCGACCGTTCCTCTCTGCATCGATCACCGCACGGAGGTCATCGAGGAGAACCGGAATCTTGTAGTTCTCGATACCTTCCGGCCGATCGCTCAAATCGTAACCGCGCAGATCGAGAGCGACCACCTGATAATGTGCTGAAAATGTCTGGATCTGATTTCGCCAGGAATACCAGAAGTCGGGAAATCCGTGAACGAACACCATGAGCGGCTTCTTGTCGGATCCCATGGTGACGTAGTGGATTTTCGTTCCGGCGTTGTCCGCATATTTGTGCTGAAGGTTCGGATCCCTATCGATATTGACGGCAGACTCGCTCAAGGCGGCCGGGATTTTATTGTGCCAGACGGCGTCGCCCGACGTCTCCCCGGACGCAACGTGGGTGAACATCGCAGTAAACATGGCGGCTCCTAACAGCATCATCGCGCGGGATCCAACGGCCTTCTCAGTGATCCCTTTCGCCAGGACAGCCGACGAAATCGAAGTCGTTCGAACCATTTGAGGGCTTCCTTGCCGCAATCTGGGCGCGACCCCGCATCACCGGGCGCAGACGTCCGGGCTTCGGATTTTTGTCGGTTGCAGGCGGGATCGTTTTCTATGGTGATCACCATACTATGGCGATCGCCATAGAAGTGTCAAGCGAACCATGGTAGGTTGCGGGAATGCCCCGCAAGACCGACGCTCGCGCCCGCGCGATTGCCACTGCCCAGCGACTGTTTCGCATCCAAGGTTACACTGCGACCGGGTTGAACCAGATCATTGAAGAAAGCGGCTCGCCCAAGGGATCGTTCTATTTCCACTTTCCGCGCGGCAAGGCACAGCTCGCAGAAGAAGCAATCGATCACTACGTTGCCAGTCGAATTGCCGTATTGCGCAGTATCTCGGCGAATACGGCGGGTGACGCCGTGAAGTTTGTTCATCAGATTTTCAGCGCATTCGCTGCCGAAATGGTCGCCTCTGACTTCCAGTATGGATGTCTCATGCAAAACCTGGCGAACGAGCTCCCCGCGCTCGACGCCGAGCTGACCAAGCGGGTCGCGCGCGGATTTGTCGATTCGACCGAGATCGTTGCGGAGCACTTCAGGGGATGCGGTTTCGCGTCCGCGCGCGCGTCCTCCGCCGCAGCGGCATTGGTCGCCGCCGTCGAGGGCGCGCGAACGATCGCCCGCCTGGAACGCACGCCGGCGATATTCGAGGCGCTGGCGGACGTCAGCGTCCGGGGGTGGGCTGCGCCCAAAGCTGATCAAGGTTCCGGGTCAGCTCGGCGGCGCGGCTCATAGCTGCGACCCTGGACCGTCTTGCCGCTGCGATTACGGTCATCGCGTCGGCCGGGCTGTCCGAGAGCTTGATCGTCGATGATCTCCAGATCCGAAATGGGCCAAGGCGTCCAATCAACAGGACGGCGCCGAGCCATGGGCGGCTTGCCGGCGGGCATCTTCCGATGCACTTTTTGTGCTTTGCGGCGACCACGATCAGCGAGGCCGTGAGGATGTACCTCAAACGTTATCTTAAGCTCTAACCGCTAACATCGTGAACGTCACCGGCGAGCCGATAGCGGGAAATGATTGCGTCGACCTTGAAGACATCGCGAATAGCAGTCGTATCGGAGCGCTATTCCAAACGCATCAACGATAGGCCCTGGCAGATGGCAAAGCCCGTTCCAGGCCCACGGGCGACTTTGCCGTGAATCAAAACACGCCCTGAACGAAAACAGGAAGTAGCTGATCTTCACCTGCCCCTGACCACGGTACCGGTTCCAGCTTGCGCTTGATCTCGGTGGGCGCATCCCGACCTGGTCACCGCCGAAGGGAAATCCGAAATGTCATTGCAGACAAGCAGGCCGGGGTTTGCAACCACATCGTGAAGTCCTTAGAACAGAGACGCTGAAGGGAAAGCCGGGGAATTCTGATGATTGCGCCAGAAGAAGAGAAGGTGCTGAAGACGCATCTGGTCGAGATGTTCGGCCACATGAGCAGCATGCGGCGGGAATTCGCCGCTCTTCAAGGTGACAGCAAGGGCAGTTTCGCGAAGATGACAGACACCCTCGACGCGATCGTCGAGAGTACGGAGTCGGCCGGGAACGCGATCCTCGAAAGCATGGAGGCGATCGGCGCCAGCGTCGCGAAGCTGCAGAGCGTCGACGACCCGATTGCCGCGTCGGTATCCGACGAGATCATCGACAACACAAACAAGGTGTTCGAGGCTTGCGCGTTTCAGGACCTCACAGGGCAGCGGATCACCCGCGTGGTCAAGTCGCTGCAGTTCATGGAGGACCACATCAACCGGCTGGTCCGCATGTGGGGAAAAGAGGAACTGGCACGGCTCGCCGCCGAGATGGCTGTCCCAGCCGGCGCCCCAGACCTGTTGGAGGGCCCGAAGCGTCCGGGCGTGGCGATTTCCCAGGACGACATCGACAAGCTGTTCACGTGAACGGCCTCAAACCCGATGTCCATAGCGGCGAACGATCAGATCGAGGCGGCGCTCGACCAGATCGATCGGGACGAGGATTGTCCTGAGATTTCTCTGGAGGACGCGGCAGAATGAGTTGCTGCAACCTTTACTGCGCAGAATGATCAATTTTGAATGAATCGGGCACGAGGTTCGGTTCAGGTTCAAAGCTGACATCATCGACGGCGCCGATCAGTCCGGCAGGCCCGCAAGACGTAAGCCGTTCGAGAAAATGGCTCGATGTTCGGGCCGTCGGATCGGGATCCAATCCCCAAGTCGGGAAATGCGAAACTCGGGATCGAGCCTGCGCAGATGATCCGCGGCTTCCCACGCCTGGGCCTCTTGCCCCGTAAGCGCATGACAGGCGGCCATGACGAGCACTACGAACACGAAGCTCGGCAGTTGCCGAAACGACTGTTCGGCCCAGGACAAAGCCGCGTCGAAACGCCCCGCAAATAGATGCGACATGGCCATGCCGGCCTGCATCCGGAACATCTCGGGATCGAGCGGGCTGAACCGCATGGCACGGGAGAGGAACTCGATGGCAGCCTCCGGATCGCCGCGCTCGGCCCTGAGAAATCCTCCCAAGAACCAAGCGGCCGCGAGATTCGGATTGAGCAGCAGCGCCCTGTCGAGCAGTGCGATCGCGCTGTCGACGTCGCCGGCGAGATGGGCCAGCGTGTGCCCGGCCCGGGTCAGTGCCACTGCGTCATCCTTCCCCAATTCCACCGCCAGCCGCGCCAGACGGATGCCGTCGGCAAACTCTCCCGAGCGATCGATCATCCAGCCGTTGATCTTGCGCCAGCAATGACACCAGGCCGCCATGGCATGAGCCGAAGCAAACTCGGGATCGAGCGCGATCGCCTTTTGAAACAACGGCAGCGCGGCGTCGATCGCTTCCCGGGTCCCACGATGCAGATGCGGCATGGCGCGCAGATAGTGATCGTAAGCGCTGAGATTGCCGGTCGGCTTCCGCCGGGCGCGCTCGATCTCCGCGCGTTCAAGCTGGGAGGCGATCGCACCGACGATGCTGGTGGCAATCTGGTCCTGCAGTTCGAAGATGTCGTCGAGCGTCCCCTCGAACCTCTCGGCCCAGAGATGGGTGCCGGTTGCGGTGTCGACCAATTGGCCGGTGATGCGCACCCTGCTGTTGGACTGCCGCACGCTGCCTTCGACGACATAGCGCACGCCAAGCTCGCGGCCGACCTGCTTCTCGTCCACGGTTCGCCCCTTGTAGACGAAGCTCGAATTGCGGGCGATCACAAACAGCCAACGGATGCGCGACAGCGCCGTGATGATGTCTTCCACGACGCCATCGGAAAAATAGTCCTGTGCTGAGTCCCCACTGAGGTTTCGAAACGGAAGCACCGCGATCGAGGGCGACTCCGGCAGCGAAAGCATCAGCCCGGGCTGTTCGATCGCATCGTTCGACCGTACTGCTGCCTGCGCAAATGGCTCCTCCTCACGGACCTCGCCGACAAAGCGGATCCCTTTGCGCGCAACTGTCCGGATCAGGCGCTGGTCTTTGCCGGTGTCCCCGATCGCCTTGCGCACCGCATTGAGATGGGTCGTCATCGTCGACTCGGAAACGATCCGGCCATCCCAGACGGCCGCCAGCAAGTCGTCACGCGTCACCACCTGATCCCGGTGGCGAACCAGATGGAGCAGCAGGTCGAACACCTTCGGCCCCACCGCGACGAACTGTTTGCCTCGGGTGAGCTCGCGCCTTTCGGCATCCAGGCAATAATCTTCAAAGAGAAAACGCACGCCCGCTCCGCTTGGACGAGAAGCCAACGAGAATTGAAGGCCAATTGAAGCCTGCTGCAAGGCTTTTCTACCTGGATACACGCATCATCGCTTCAGCAACAAGGCCGTCCCTCGGCCGACACATGCGAGGAAGTGATCATGAAAATCGTCATCATGGGCGGGACTGGCCTGATCGGAACGAAGCTTGCTGGTATCCTTCGCGACAAGGGCCACGATGTCCTTCAGGCCTCCCCCAGCAGGGGCATCAATGCCGTCACCGGAGAGGGGCTCGACAGGGCGCTTTTGGGCGCGGACGTCGTTGTCGACGTGGCAAATTCTCCGTCCTTCGAGGACCAGGCGGTCCTGGCGTTCTTCGAAACGTCGAGCCGCAATCTCCTTGCCGCTGAAGCGGCCGCCAAGGTACGTCACCACGTCGCGCTGTCCATCGTCGGAACCGACGATCTTCCGGAATGCGGCTACTTCCGCGCCAAGCTCGCACAGGAGAATCTGATCCGGGGCTCGAAAACGCCCCACAGCATCCTGCGCGCCACCCAGTTTTTCGAATTCGTCGGCGGAATCGTCGATTCCTCATCCGATGGACAGATCGTCCGATTGTCGCCTGCCTTGTTTCAGCCCGTGTCATCGGATGACGTCGCCACCGCTCTCGCCGATATTGCGCTCGGCACCCCGCTCAATGACGTCGTTGAGTTGGCCGGCCCGGAAAAATTCAGCCTGGATGAATTCGCACGGAAATACCTGACTGCGACCAAGGACCATCGAAAGGTCGTCGCCGACATTCACGCCCGCTATTTCGGCGCGGAGCTGAACGATCGATCACTTACGCCGGCCGGCAATCCCCGGCTCGGATCCGTGCGCTTCGAGGACTGGCTGAGCGGGCGCCTCCAGTAAGCGCAAGCAAGACGCGATCATTCCATAGCCGACGATGCGAGAGCACCCGTATGAGCAAGCCTCCCGTACAGGATTCCTTGCAAGGGGCACCGCGCGGCGACGCCGGGCGGCGTCAGGATACTGCGCCTGCCGCCGATCGACGGCCGGCCGACGCGGAAATGGCCCGCGTGCTTGGGACCGAGCCGCTTCGCATGGCCCTGGATGAATCCGGCGGCGGCATCGCACATTGGAAGCATGCCCCGCTGCACGACGTCGTCGAGCCGATGAACCATCATGTGATCATGGCCTATAACGGCACGGTGCAGCGTGTGGAGCGGCGTTCCGAAAAATTCGTTTCGTCGGGAACGTTTCGTCCCGGGGTCGTGATCATTATTCCCGAGGGAGCGAGCTCCAGGTGGGATATTCCAAAACCCGTCGATGTCGTTCAGCTCTATCTTCCGCACAGAACGCTGGTGCGCGTGGCCTATGAAGCCGACACGGCCCAGCTCATCGATCTCCAGGAGCGAACGGCGCATCCCGACCCCATTACGTCCCGGCTGCTCCTGAGCGCTGCGGATGTCTTGGAAGGCAACGCGACACTGGATGCGCTTTTCAGGCAGCAACTCACGGACCTTCTCGCGACCCGGCTTCTGGTCGCGCATACAGGCGCGCCAACTGCCGTCCAGCCGGTCGTCGGCGGCCTGGCACCGAAGGTGCTGCGGCGCGCTATCGAGCGCCTCCGCTCCGAGAGCGACGCGGATGTTTCGCTTGCAGCACTCGCCGCGGAAGCCGGTCTTTCGCGCTTCCATTTCTGTCGCGCGTTCAAGGAAAGCACCGGGCTCTCTCCCCATGCCTGGCTTCGCCAGCTTCGGCTGGAGCAGGCGATGCAGATGTTGCGCGAGGCGGACGTGTCGGTCGCGACCGTCGCGGCCGCGCTCGGCTACGCCTCGCAGACTGCGTTTGCCGCGGCATTCAAACGACTGACCGGCGACACCCCGACTGATTGGCGCCGGGACGCGCGCTGACAGCAATCTCTCTGCAACTGCCGCAACGGCGCTGGCGCATCGGCGCAGCCGGCTCGCTAGATCATCAGCGTACCCAGCCAACCGAACGGAGATGACGAATGGCCTGGTCGCCAAGAAGACCAAGCGCGAGATCAACACCATCTGGATCTATCCGCCGAACGCCGAGCGCGCCGCCGCGCTTGCTTCGGTTGATCCGGAACGCGTCACCAATCTCTGAACAACCCGTCAACAAGCCGATACGTCCCTGGCGGGGAGCGCACCCGCTCGGGACGAAAGGCCAACCGTGCGCAGGAGCCCAACATGAACCAGACAATTCACAAATCGCAAGAGAAGAACATGATACTGGAACGCACCGTATCAGCAGATAGTCCGCGACAGGACGAGTTGGTTCCGTCACGCTATGCCCTGAAGGTCGGCGAGATCGACGTGATGGTGATCAGCGACGGCGTGCTGCCGCTGCCAACCAAGATGTTGGGGCATAATGCTGACTCGGCCACCCGGGCGGCATGGTTTAGCGACATGTTTCTGCCCGCTGACGCTTTCGACTGGGCGCTGAATGCGGTGGTGGTGAGGAGTGGTGGCAAGACGATCCTGATCGATGCGGGGTTGGGGTCTGATCCGGACCTGCACCTGCCGCGGGCAGGGCAATTGATCAAGCGGCTGGAGAGCGCCGGCATCGATCTCGCATCCGTCACCGACGTGGTGTTGACGCACATGCACATGGACCACGTCGGTGGACTGCTCGTCGATGGTGTCAAGGACCGGCTGCGTCCGGACCTGCAAATCCATGTGGCGGCTGCCGAGGTCAAATTCTGGGAAGCGCCGGACTTCACCCGCACCGACATGCCGCAAGGATTCCCGGACGCTCTTCGCGCGGCGGCCACCCGGTTCACAAGGGAATATCGCAACAACTTGCGTCAGTTCGACAACGAGCATGAAGTGGCACCGGGCGTCGTCGTCTGCCGGACTGGCGGCCATACTCCAGGCCACAGTGTGGTCCGCCTGAGCTCCGGCGGTGAGGCGCTGACGTTTGCCGGCGACGCCGTGTTTACCGTAGGCTTCGATCATCCCGACTGGCACAACGGTTTCGAGCACGATCCCGAAGAAGCGGCCCGCGTCCGCGTCCGGCTTCTGCGGCAGCTCGCGGAAACCGGCGAGATGCTGGTTGCCACGCACATGCCGTTCCCGTCCATCGGCCGGGTCGGGATCGATGGCGACACCTTCCGATGGGTGCCTGCGTTTTGGGATTACTAACAAAGGCATTCCAAGGTTTGACCTGGCTGTGGGCGTGCACTCTCAATCTCGAGTGCACGCCTTGACGGGGTAAGCCAGTTCAACCGGGCAACGTGCAGGATCTCGTCGGTGTGCTGGCCGCGCTTGATGACGACCACAACGGTGTCTTGACCGGCAATGAGCTTGCCGGCCTCGCCCTGTGGCATGATGCCGACGGTAATGGGGGCGCCGACCCGAACGAGGTCAAGCCGCTATCGGCCCGCGCGGCACGGGGGCGCCGAACGACACGTCCTCGCCATCGCCAAATTCGGAAAAGATCTCATTCCCTCTGAACCCGTTTCAGGCTCGAAGCGCATTCCTAATGAGCTCCACCGGCGATCCATCGTGAGAGAAACCCAGCGCCAGCTCGGCTCTGACGTCCAACATGGGATAACGACCGAATACGGCCTCGATCGCTTTGTCGGGATCGAACGTCACGAGCGCGGACCGCTCTGGACCGTAGAGCCGCGCCAAGCCGGCCACGACTTCGGCGATCGAAAGACGAAGCGCCGGAAGCTGCAACGTACCGCAGCAATCGATCCGACCGGCCAGCAGCAGATTGTCGACGGTGGCCCGCGCCGACAGCCACCACGCGGTTGCAGCCGGCGAGACCGGACAGACATAGCGTTCGCCCGCCGCGAGCGCGTGCAGCAGCTCGCTCATGAAGGCGGAGCCGAAGCCGCTCACGGGTCGCGGTCGCGCAACGATGCCGGGCAGCCGCAGCGCGATCCCGGACAGGTCTCCGCGCCGCGTGTGATCGGCAAGCGCGATCTCCACCATCCGCTTGTGCGCGCCATAGGTGATCGCGGGCCGGGCCTCCGTCTGCACGCCGACTGGCGCGTCGGAGAGCGCACCGTAGACGGCGACGCTGCTGGCGTAGACCACGCGCGGCCGATTTCGGCTCTGCGCCAGCAACTGGAACAGATCGAGCGATGCATCGAGATTGACGCGCCGGCCGAGCACGGGCTCGGCTTCGGCGCGGCTACCGGGAACGCTGGCGAGATGAAACGCGAGGTCGAACGGCGCGGCGCCGAGCTGCTCGAGCACGGCCCGGTCATCGAGGCCGCCTCTGATCCAGGACAGGCGACGACCGGACGCCGCGGGCGGCGCATCGCCGAGATCGAGTCCGGTGACGTCGCCGCTGTCCACATCACTCAGCAACCGACACAGCAAGGCGCTGCCGATAAAGCCTGCGGCACCGGTCACCAAAATACGCATCGTTCAATCCGGGCGGCCGGGGCGGGGCGCGTGAACCACGCGCTGGTCGATGCGTCCAAACGGACCCGGTCGGCCATCGGCGAAGCTGGCCTGCATCGCCACCTCGTCACCGAAGCGCAGGAACGGCGTCCGTGGCTCGCCGTGTGCGATCATTTCGATCGCCCTGACCTCGGCCAGGCAGCTCGATCCGGCGGCGCGATCGGCATTCGAGACCGTGCCCGAGCCGATGATCGTGCCGGCCGTCAACCGGCGCGTCCGCGCGGCATGGGCGATCAGCTGCGGAAACGAGAACGCCATCTCGCGGCCCGAGGCTGCGCCGATCCGCTCGCCATTGCGCTGGATGTGCAGGGTCAAGTCGAAACGGCCGTAGCGCCAGGCGTCTCCGACCTCGTCGGGCGTCACCGCGATCGGCGCGAAGCTCGTCGACGGCTTTGCCTGCAGGAAGCCGAAGCCGGTGCGAACCTCGCGCGCGCCGACCGCGCGCAGGCTCCAGTCGTTGATCTGCACCAGCAGCCGGATATGCCGTGCTGCGTCCTCGGCGGAGACGGCCATCGGCACGTCGTCGACGATCACGCCAAACTCGCCCTCGAAGTCGATGCCATCCGCCTCCGTCACGAACGGAACGTCGGCATGCGGCCCGAGGAAATCGTCGCTGGCGCCCTGGTACATCACCGGGATGGTGTCGAAATCGGGGATCGGCGGCTTTTTGAAGGCAACGTCCATCAGCCGTCCATGATTGAGGAAGGCCGAGCCGTCCAACCATTGCGGCGCGCGCGGCAGCGGTGCGAGGCATCGCGTGGGATCGAACGCGACCGCGCCGGCGGCGGATCCGTCGGCGAGGCTCTCGGCGAGCCGCCGCAGCGCCGGCTCGGCCTGCGGCCAGTTCCGCAGGGCCGTCAGAAGATCAGGCGCGACGGTGCTGGCGTCGACCGCACGCGCCTGATCCCTGGAGACGATGACGAGGCCGCCATCGGGGCTGCCGTTCTGATAGGTTGCGAGCTTCATCAGCTGTCCCTGGTCGGATTGGCTTCGGGACCGAACTTGCCGTCGACCAGGATGAACAACATCCGGCACGGTCTGTCACTGCGATTGGCCCATGCGTGATTGGTGCCGCGCTGGATCACAACATCGCCGGCCTTGAGATCCGCGGTGCCCTTGTCGAGCACCAGCGTGACCTCGCCGGAGATGACGATGCCGTAGTCGATCGTCTCGGTGCGATGCATCAGCGGATGCGGCGATTCCGTCGTCACCGTCGAGGCATGCGGGTCGCCGATCTCGCTGAACGCAGCTTTCATTCGCGTCGCGCCGTTGCGGAGAAAATCCTCGGTGTCCGGCGGAATGTCGACGAACCGGATACGGCTGCCATTCGGCGGTGGCGGCAGCCGCAGCGGTCCGATCGTCGGATCGGGACCATTGTCGATGCGCGCCGGCGCCGCCTGCGTGCTCCAGATCTCATGAAAGAAGGTGCCTGGGATCGCCGCCAGCTCGGAGACGGTCGACAAGGGCCCGTCGGACGAGATGATGGCGGCGCCCTGCTGATCATGTCCGGTGACGACGCGGCGGATCTGCGGAAGGGTCATGTGGGAGGTCTCCTGGGTCAGGCGATTTCGAGCGAGGCGGCCGGCGCTGCGCCGCGCGCGACGAACACGCGCGAGAACAACAGGACGGCGATGGAGGAGATGATGACGGCGCCGAGCCCGAGCGCGGGATAGCCGAACAGCTGCACCAGGGTGCCACCGAGAATGGGGCCGATCGCGGCCCCGATCATCAGCATCGCCGGCGTGCCGGCGAGCGCGCGCGCGGTGGGATCGAGCCTCGACAGCAGACCGAACGCAAAGGTGTGAGTGAAGATCATCACCGCGGCAAACATCGCGGTCGGAACGGCATAGGCGGCGAAGCCGGTGCCGAATGTGACCGTCACGGCGATCAGCGCCTGGCAGACCGGGCCGGCCAGCAGAACGTGTCGCGCCGGCAGCCGCCGCTCCAGAAAGGCGGCGAGCGGCGCCGGCAGCAGGTTGACGAAGCCGAGCGCGATCAGCACGCCCGTGACCGCCTCAGTGCCGAAGCCGCGGTCGGCTCCGATGCGTTCGATGAAGCTGAACAGCATCGCCTGGGTCAGCGCCATGCAGCTGATGCCGGCAATGCCGAACCAGACGGCGCGCGGCAAATGGCTGACCTCGGTGATGAGATCCTCGTCGCCGCGCACCACACCTTTCGGAAACGACAGCGCCGCCGCCAGCGCCGCGACCGCCATCACGCCGGCGAACACGACGAACAAGGCCGGGCCGCCGAAGCTCGCCACGAGATGGGGCGTCAGGCCGAGAAAGAGGATCGCAAACACGCCGAGCGCCATTCCGACGATCGCGAACAGCCGATGCGGGTTGGCGCTGCGGGCAATGGTGCCGTGGGTAAAGCTCAGCCCGCAGGCCGCCGTGGCGCCGCCCAGCGCGTGCAGCATCGCAAGCAGCGAGAACTCCGACGTCCGGCTCGCGGCCAGGAACACCAGCGTGGCTGCAGCGTAGCCCGCAACCGCCGCGAAGCGGGCGTTCATGCGGTTGAAGCGGGGGGCAAAGACCAGGCTGCTGAGCACCGCGCCCAGCAGGAACAACGTCGCCAGCAGTCCCGCCTGCTGCGGGCTGAATTTGTAGCGCTCGATCAGCGCGCCCACCCAGACCGGCAGCGCGACGAGATCGACCATCCCGGCACAATGCGCGACCATCAGCGCGATGCGCCCGCGCCACGTCTCCGTCGTCACCGTCATTGCTTCCTCCCCTTGGGTAATGTTGTTGTTCGTTGATGTCGGCTCAGATCGGCTGCGTCAGCCCGACGATCGATTCGCGCATGATCCTCGCGTGCTCGGCCTTGTCGCCGTTCTCCATCTCGATGCGGCAGAGCTGGGCGGAGTTCTCGATCACCATGCGGCAGCGCTCCCAGCGGCGCGCATGGAAGCGGTCGAACGCCTCCTGCAGGGTCGCCGCCCGTGCCAGCTCCTCGGCCAGCACGATGCCGCTCTCGATGCCGATGCCCGCGCCGGAGGCGAGATGCGGCGTGGTCGCGGCCACGGTGTCGCCGATCAGGATGACGCGGCCGCGATTCCACGGCGCCGGCACCAGCAGGTTGGCGAGCGGCCGATAGTCGATCGCGGCATCGGGAGCGAACAGATGCGGCCGCAGCGCCACCAGCACGGGATCGCTGAACGGCGCCAGCAGGTCGGCGACCAGCTGCGGCCAGGACGCGCGCTCCGCCTGCAGCTTCTCCGGCCGCGCCTCGGTCACGAACATGTACATGTGGCTGGGCGACACCGGGTTGACACCGGCCTTGACCGCGCCGCCCAGCCACATCCGCGGGCGCACGATATCGGCCGGCCGCGGCAGCACGGCGCGCCAGACCACCTGGCCGATATATTGCGGCGGCTTGATCTCGGGAAACAGCAATGCTCGCGTTTTCGAATGCACGCCATCGGCGACCACGACGAGATCATAGCGGCCGGTCGTGCCATCGGAGAAGGCGACCTCGACATCGTCGTCGTACTGGGTGATCTGCGTGGAGGTGCAGCCGACGCGCACGTGAACGCCAGCGGCGCGTGTCGCATCCGCGAGGATGCGGCCGAGTTCGGGCCGCATGATGCCGCCGCCGCCGGGCACATCGGATCCCGCAGCCTTCGGTGTCGGGATCTCGCCGATCCGATGCCCCGCTGGCGTGACCAGATCGACGCCGTCAGCGGTGTGGCCGCGCCGCGCGAACTCCGCGAACACGCCGATCGTCTCGAGCGCGCGCAAGGTCGGCCCGCTCACCGTGATGCCGGCGCCCTCCGGCCGCCAGTTGGCGTCGACCTCGACGAGATCGACCGCGATGCCCGCCTTGCGCATCTGGATCGACGCGGCCATGCCGGAAAACCCGCCGCCGATCGTCAGCACCCTGCTCACCACTGCCATGGTGCTTCCCCCCTCTGCAATCCGCCCTTGCGAGCGTGTTATGACTTCACGAACAACTCGCCGTCGACGACGGCGAGCGCGATCCGGCTCAGCCGCTCGCCGCGGCACGGCCCCTGCACGCACAGCCCGGTGTCGGGCATGAACTCGGCACCGTGCGCGTGACAGACGATACGCGTGCCCTCGGCGTTGAGATACGCGTCCCTGCGCCAGGCCATCGGCGCGCCGTCGATATGCGGACAGGCGTTGCGCCAGCCGTGCAGGTCTCCCTGCCATCGCACGATGAACAGGCTGTCCTGCCCCTCATGGTCCGGATCGAAGCCGCGCGATTGCGCTTCGCCGATCTCGTCGGAGCGGCACAGCCGAGCCCACCCCGGCGGCCCGACCTCACGCGTAGTCGCCATTCTCGGGAATTCCTGGGCCGGGGTACCATTTGCTGCGCATCTTCAGCAGGAAGGCCTGCGAATTGTCGGCCGAGGCGGTCGCCTCGCGCGGCTGCCAGCTCGCATCATGCTGGTCCATGTCGGCATCCATCTCGATGTGGCAGCCGAACGGGCTGTTGAAGTACCAGAACCAGTTCGATCCCAGAATGTGACGACCGGGACCCCAGAACGCCTGATAGCCCTTCTCGACGAAGCGATAGCCGTTGGTGATCATTTCGGAAGGACCGCCGAAATGGAACGTGAAGTGCTCCACGCCGTGCATGTGCGGCGGCGCGCCGATCAGGAAATGGGTGTGATGGTCGAGCGAGCCGCCGGGCTGCAGGAACGGCCCGGTGCCGGTGAAGCGGTCGGTGCAGCGGAAGCCGAGGCGGTTGACGTAGAAGGCTTCCGCCTTCATCACGTCGGGCACGAAATAGACCACATGCGACAGTGAGCGCGGACGGATCACGCTGCCCGGCGGCGGCACGCCGAGACTGTTGATCGGCCGGAACACCACGCCGCCCGGCGCATTCGAGAGCTCGCCCGGCAGCACGAAAGGCCGGCGCGCGGTCAGTTGAAAGCCGATCACGAAGCCGGAATCGTCGATCGACTCGATCGCGCCGTCGGGCAGCCGCCGGACCTCGCGATCGCGCCGCAGCTCGGCCGCGATCGCGCCCAGCGTCGCCTCGTCGGCCACGCCCATCACCGTCTTGCGCAGACGGCAGCCCGGCACGGGCGCCGGTGGCAGCGCCGGATCGTCCTGCTGCGCGATCACAACGGCCGTCCCGTCGATCGCCTCGAAGCGGCCGCCGCGATCGGAAACCGCAACGGGCGCAAGCCCGTAGTCGACGAGAAAACGCGACGCGCCATTGACGTCGTCGACACCGAATACCAAGCTTTCCAAACCAACGATCTTCATGATCAGCTCCTTGATGCCCGATCTCAGGCGACGCGTGCGCCGAGCGTCTCCGCCACCCAGTCCGCGATGTAGTGGCCGGCATTGATGCTGTTGTCGAAGCTCGCATGCTGCGCGCCGCCCTCACGGTCGGTGAAGACCTTCAGCTCGCGCTTCGGCGAATTGACCAGCTGCTCATAGGTCCGCTCCGCCCAATGCAGCGGGATCTGCGAGTCCTTCTCGCCATGCGTCACCAGGAACGGCACCTTGATGCGGTCGAGAATGCCGTCGAGGTGAACCTGCTCGGCGATCCGCATGAAGTCGTCCTGATCCTTGGCGCCCCACACCCAGCGCACATGCGCCCAATAATGCGGGACCGGAAAACTGCCTTCCTTCTGCAGACGCTTCTTCTGCACGTCGCGCCAGTCGTGGTTGGCGCCCCACGCGACGCCGCAGGCGAAGCGCGGCTCGAAAGCCACCGCGCGCGGACAATAATAGCCGCCCAGCGAGACCCCCTCGAGACCGATGCGCTTCGGGTCGACATCGCCGCGGGTCTCGAGCCAGTCGACGACACGGGATGCCCAGTGCTCGCTGTCGTAGCGCGCGGTGAGGCCCTGCAGCCGCAGCGCCTCGCCCGATCCGGGCTGGTCGATCACCAGCGACGACACGCCGCGCCTGGCGAGCCACGCGGGCAGGCCGACGCGGTATTTCATCTCCTTGGTCGAATCCAGGCCGTTGACCTGCACCAGCAGCGGCGCAGGACCGTCGCAGCCTTCGGCGCGAACCAGGAGACCGGCGATGTGCGAGCCTTCATAGGGGATCTCGACGCGCTGGCAGTTCTCCCGCGCCAGCGCAATTGCCTTGGCGAAGACATCGAGACATCTGCGGTAGAGCGCCAGACGTCCGGGCGCATCATGGGCCTGCAGACGCTCGCAAGTGATGAGATAGCTCGCGGCGCGGCCATATTTCTCGCCAGCGGACAGCAGCCGTCCGTTCGCCTCGTCTTCGGCGGCGAGCGAACAGAGCTTGTCCGCCATCCGCACCCAGGTCTCACGAAACGCTTGCGTGCCGCTGGCATCGGACTGCCGCGCGGCCTCCTGCAGCGGCGCGCACATCTCCTCGATTTCGCCGATCCGGGCGCCCATCTCGATCGCGAGATCGACCGAGAGATTCCAGACGTAGTTCGTCGGAAAATACTTGAACATGATTGCACTTCGACGCGCCCACCGGGCACGCGTCCCCTTCGAGGTTTCTTCCCGAGGTCTGGCATAGCGTCATTTGACCATTTCGAAAAATTGATTATCAAGATCGATTGCATTGATCTCTTGAATACCTCGAGCGGAGGCCGCCGATGCGCTTCAACAACAAGTTCGACCTCAATCTGCTGGTCGCGCTCGACCATCTGCTGCATCTGCGCAGCGTCAGCGGCGCTGCCGCGCGCATGAACATGACGCAGTCGGCGATGAGCAACGCTTTGCTGCGCCTGCGAACCTATTTCGATGACGAACTGCTGGTGAAGATCGGCCGCAGGATGGAGCTCACGCCGCGGGCGGAGGTGCTGAAGGACTCGATCAGGGACCTGCTGGTGCGGGTCGACTGGGCCATCGCCTCGTCTGCCCAGTTCGATCCGGCGCAGTCCGATCGCTGCTTCAAGATCCTGGCGTCGGACTACACGCTGGTGACGTTGATCCCACGGCTGCTGGCGCGCAGCGAAGCCCTCGCGCCCGGCATCCGCTTCGACTTCCTGCAGCAGGTGCAGCGGCCGGAGCGCGCGCTCGAGCGCGGCGACGTCGACCTTCTGATCATCCCCGAGGAATTCAGCTCCAAGCTGCATCCGTCGGAGCCGATCTTCGAGGACGATTTCTGCGTCATCGCCTGGAGCAAGGGAAAGTATGGCAGGGGCAAGCTGTCACGGCAGGATTTCGCCGACGCGTCCCACGTCGTGATGCGACCGGCGATTGCGGCGCAATCGCTCGAAACGCATTATCTGGAGCAGCGCAATACCAACCGCCGCGAGGACGTGTCCGTCTACGCGTTCACCGCGCTCCCGCATCTCGTCGTCGGCACGAACCGGATCGCCACCGTGCACCGGCGGCTTGCCACCGCCGCACTGCGCAGTCTGCCACTGCGCATCATCGAGCTGCCGATCGCACTTCCGGTTCTGCGGCAGCGCGTGCAGTGGCATCGCTATCGCTCTAACGATGCCGGCCTGCTGTGGCTGCGCAAACTGATGCACGAGGTCGTGGCCGAGCTCCCATGATCGTCATCCGCCCGTACGCATGACAAACGGCCGGCGCAGGGCGCCGGCCGCTTGTCGTTCGCGAGCGATCGGATCCGTTGCGCCAATCAGCGCTTGACCGGCCCGGCGCCAGCCGGCGGCGCTGGCACCCAAAGCGGGAATGCCAGATTGGCCCAGACCGTGTCGCCACGGCTGCCGTTCTCGACGTAGAATGTATGCTGGTAGTTCACGTTGATCTGGAAGCGTCCCGCATTATAGGTCAGCGACGGACCTGCATTGATCGAGCGCAACCGGTTGCCGTCCTGCACCCCGGCGAAATTGAATGCCTTGACACCGTTGATCTTGTCGTCCTGATACTGATGCGTATAACCGCCGACGACGCCGAGCTTCCAGTCGCCGATATTGTAGCCCGCATTGAAGTCGACCACCAGCGCATCGCCGCTGCGGTACTGCTGTGTCAGCTGCGTGAAGGCGTTGACCGAGTCGGTATTGGCGTTGTTGAGAAGCAGACGCGGCGAGACGGCGAATTCAAAGCCCCTTGGATCGGCATAGCGATAGGCGAGAACGGGCGAGATCGTCGTGTAGTTTGTGCCAACATTGAGCGGCTGCCGCGCCGAATAGGTGCCGGTGTTTGGCATGATATCCAGCCCGACCGTGAAGGTCTGAACGGGGGACAGCGCCCAGCTCAGGATGATCGGCGAGAAGGTGATGTTGGCAAGACCGTTGGCCTGGAACGATCCGCCGGGATTGGTGCTTTCGAGGTGGACGAACGGGACCACCAGCTGCGAATAGACGTGGGCTCCGAAAAAGTCGCCCGGATAGCTCGCGAGAAACCGCATCGTCTCCGACACCGCGGAGAGCTTGAAGTTGATCGGCAGCTTGTTGCCCTGTCCGTCATACAGGCCGTTGGCGCTGGTGTAGCTGGTCTGGCTGATCGCGAACAGGCCGGGGATCGGCGGGAATGACGCAATGAACACGCCGGGCGACCCCGCTGGATAATTTGTGGCTCCGTTCTCGGCAGCCCAGGCGCCCTGGATCATCCCGGCCAGAATCAACGCTACGGAAGCGGACCGCTTCAGTCCTCTCGTCATAAATCCCCCCTTGGCGGCGCGTTTTCTGCGAAACGAGCTTGCCCCGACCGACCTCATGGCGACGCGCCCGCGCCCGACCGATCACGTCATTGATGAGCGATCCCCGAGTATTCGTAAAATTGATCGTTTTGATCTGAGATATTTACAGGGTTGATATTCTGATTGTGGCGCTGTCCTGCGTCTGGCAGACGTTTGACGGCAGCGCCGACAACATCGCCTTCAGCCCGAACGGAGCGGTCTTCCAGAACGGCACACGACGCGCCCCAGCTTCGATCTGAAGGCGCAGCCTGATTCCCAGGTCACATTCGTGCTGTAAAGGCATCTGGCGACAGGTTCTTTCAACATGAGGGCCGCCGATCACCGTGGATGAGACTGGTCTCGCGGCAGGCATGGCGCGAGGCAGATGCGGCGAGCAGTCCACGCCGCACCTGTTGTATTTGGCGTCAGCCGACCCCTTGCTCCGCGGCTTCCTTGCGCGGCGGATCGAGTGCGCCGGAGTCGTGGATGTCGGTGACCTGGTGGTCGCTGAAGCCGAGGACCTGGCGCAGGATCTCGTCGGTGTGCTCGCCGAGCAGCGGCGAGCGTGTCACGTCGGCCGGGCTGTCCGACAGCTTGATCGGGTTGCCGACCGAGAGATACTTGCCGCGAGTGGGGTGGTCGACTTCGATCAGCGTGCCGGTCTTGGGCGAGCCAATCGTCCTCGGCGATCTCCTTCATCGACAGGATCGGGCCGCAGGGGATGTCGGCCTCGTTGAGGATGTCCATAATCTGTTTCAGGCGCGGCAGGCGGGCGGCCGGCTTGGCATAGTTGGGAGCGGTCATCCATATCGGCTCGCCGATCACGCCGCAGATCTCGTCCCAGGCAGGAGCTGAAGCTTGTGCGTGACGAGTTATGACATCAATGCTAGGTTGTGCTTAGAGTGCCAATCAGGGGGCGATCGAATGGATGCCCAAGAGATTGCTATCAAGCACCGCGAGTACAAGCTTGAGTTTTTGAAAGTAATTCTTTCTATACTGACGCCGTTGGTTTTGGTTGCGCTCACCTTCGTAGTGAACAACGCGATCCAGGAACGTGGAGCCCTCCTCAAACGCGAGGAGCAAATACTTGCCGAGAAGCAGAAGATATACGCCGAACTCGGTCGACGGTTAAACATCATTTATATTTACATCGCCGATGTCGGGGACTTTAGGTCCTATACTCCTCCAGGCGTTGTCGAAAAGAAGCGGGAGTCGGATCGACAATTCTTCATGTATCGACCTTACTGGTCAGATATGACGGAGCAGCGATACAACGAATACATGAAAGCCGCCTTCCTGACCTATGTAGGTGCGGGTATGCCGGCGAAGATCAATGCGTTCAAATCGGAGAAGGTCGCGGCGTATGACGTAGACAAGCTCAAATGGGACCCGACGTGGGACACGTATTTCACAGAGCAGGCGGATTCTGAGATCGCGACGAAATACTATGCTTTGGTGAGTTCGCTCCTCGCTGATACAGTGAAGGCGGACTTGCGAAAATTGGATCGCTAGAAATCCAAGGCCCGACATGTGCCGACCATTCTCAGGTACCGGCAGGATGACTTTCGTATATGGGACCGCAATCTTTTGGCGAACAGCTGGTTGGTTTGTGTTCCGTAGTGGGGCAGAGGCAGTTGAAAAGCTAACGACTGCGCTAAGTCCGCTGTGTCTCTTATGCCGGACGGTCTCGATACGGGAGCGATCGTCGGGTTGGCCGTAGGCCGAGAGGGCTTCTAGATGCGAGGGGCAAAAAGCCGCCGGAGATACCGGCGGCTTAATGTCGATAGGAGGCAGGTTCGGCGTCGATCGCGCCGCTCCCGGGGGTAGTTCGCCGCTTACTCCGCGGCTTCCTTGCGCGGCGGATCGAGCGCGCCGGAGTCGTGGATGTCGGCGACCTGATGGTCGCTGAAGCCCAGCACCTGGCGCAGGATCTCGTCGGTGTGCTCGCCGAGCAGGGGCGAGCGGGTGACGTCGGCGGGGCTGTCCGACAGCTTGATCGGGTTGCCGACCGAGAGGTACTTGCCGCGGGTCGGGTGGTCGACCTCGACCAGCGTGCCGGTCTTGCGCAGCGACTCGTCCTCGGCGATCTCCTTCATCGAGAGAATGGGACCGCAGGGGATGTCGAACTCGTTGAGGATGTCCATGGCCTCGAACTTGGTCTTGGTCATGGTCCACTGCTCGATGCGGCCGAAGATCTCGTTCAGGCGCGGCAGGCGGGCGGCGGGCTTGGCGTAGTTCGGATCGGTCTTCCAGGTGGGCTCGCCGATCACGTCGCAGATCTTCTCCCAGACCGGGGCCTGGGTGATGAAGTAGATGTAGGCGTTCGGGTCGGTCTCCCAGCCCTTGCACTTCAGGATGCGGCCGGGCTGGCCGCCGCCGGAATCGTTGCCGGCGCGCGGCACGGCGTCGCCGAACGGAATGCCTTCGCCGAACTGGCTGTATTCCTTCATCGGGCCGTGAGCGAGGCGCTGCTGGTCGCGCAGTTTGACGCGGCACAGGTTCAAGACGCCGTCCTGCATCGCGGCGGTGACGCGCTGGCCCTTGCCGGAATGGGTGCGGTGATACAGCGCGGTGACGATGCCGAGCGCCAGATGAAGCCCGGTGCCGGAATCGCCGATCTGCGCGCCGGTCACCAGCGGCAGGCCGTCACGGAAGCCGGTGGTCGAGGCGGCGCCGCCGGTGCACTGCGCGACGTTCTCGTAGACCTTGCAGTCCTCGTACGGTCCGGGGCCAAAGCCCTTGATCGAGGCGACGATCATCTTCGGGTTGATCGCCTGGATCTTCTCCCAGGGGAAGCCCATGCGATCGAGCACGCCGGGGCCGAAATTCTCGACCAGCACGTCGCACTTCTTGATCAGCTCGGTCAGGACTTCCTTGCCCTTGGGGTTCTTGGTGTCGAGCGTGATCGATCGCTTGTTGTGGTTCAGCATCGTGAAATAGAGGCTATCCACGTTCGGAATGTCCTGCAGCTGGCCGCGGGTGATGTCACCCACGCCCGGCCGCTCGACCTTGATCACGTCGGCGCCGAACCAGGCCAGCAGCTGGGTGCAGGTCGGTCCGGACTGGACGTGGGTGAAGTCGAGAATGCGAACGCCCTCGAGCGCCTTGGTCATTTGTTGCTCTCCGTAACGAATGGTCATCCCGCATTGGCGGGCAGGTGATGTCTTGCGGGTGGCCTTACTTCTTCTTGGTCAGCACGCTCTGCGGATTGAGGTTGCCGATACGGCCGCTCTCCGAGCCCGCAGCGGGATCGATCACGGCATTGATCAAGGTCGGCTTGCCGGAATCCATCGCCTCGTTGACGGCGCGCTTCAGCTCGTCCGGCGAGGTCGCGTTGACGCCGACGCCGCCGAAGGCCTCCATCATCTTGTCGTAGCGGGCGCCCTTGACGAACACGGTGGTGGCCGGATCGTCGCCCGCCGAGTTCTGGTCGGTACCGCGATAGATGCCGTCATTGTTGAAGATGACGACGCAGATCGGCAGATTGTAGCGGCAGATCGTCTCGACCTCCATGCCGGAGAAGCCGAAAGCGCTGTCGCCCTCGATCGCCAGCACCGGCTTACCGGTCTCGACGGCCGCGGCGATCGCCGAGCCCATGCCGATGCCCATCACGCCCCAGGTGCCGACGTCCAGGCGCTTGCGCGGCTGGTACATGTCGATGACGCCGCGGGCGAGGTCGAGCGTGTTGGCGCCCTCGTTGACCAGGATCGCGTCCGGACGCTCCTTGATGATGGTGCGGAGCACGCCGAGCGCGCCGTGATAGTCCATCGGCGAGTTGTTGTTCATCAGGCGCGGCGCCATCTTGGCGACGTTGTCCTCGCGCTTCTTCTGCACCGCGCTCAGCCATTCGACCGGAGCCTTGGTCCAGTTGCTGCCCATCGCCTCGGAGAAAGCCGTGACCACCGAGCCGATGTCGCCGACCACGGGGGCCGCGATCTCGACGTTGGAGTCCATCTCCTTCGGCTCGATGTCGACCTGGATGAATTTCTTGGGCGCATCGCCCCAGCTCTTGCCCTTGCCGTGCGACAGCAGCCAGTTGAGGCGGGCGCCGATCAGCATCACGACGTCGGAGTCCTTCAGCACCGTCGAGCGCGCCGCGCCGGCGCACTGCGGATGCAGGTCGGGCAGCAGGCCCTTGGCCATGCTCATCGGCAGGAACGGCACGCCGCTCTTTTCGACGAAATTCTTGATCGCCTCATCGGCCTGCGCATAGGCGGCACCCTTGCCGAGGATGATCAGCGGACGCTTTGCGCTCTTGAGAACATCGAGCGCGCGCTTGACCGAGTCGGGGGAGGGGATCTGGGCCGGCGAGGGATCGATCACCTTGACCAGCGAGGCGGCGCCGGCCTGGGCGTTCATCACCTGGCCGAACAGTTTTGCCGGCAGGTCGAGGTACACGCCGCCGGGACGGCCGGAGACTGCGGCGCGGATGGCGCGGGCGAAGCCGATGCCGATGTCCTGCGCGTGCAGCACGCGGAACGCCGCCTTGCACAGCGGCTTGGCGATCGCGAGCTGATCCATCTCTTCGTAGTCGCCCTGCTGCAGGTCGACGATCTCGCGCTCCGAGGAGCCCGAGACCAGGATCATCGGGAAGCAGTTGGTCGTGGCGTGGGCCAGCGCCGTGAGACCGTTGAGGAAGCCAGGCGCCGAGACGGTGAGGCAAACGCCGGGCTTCTTGGTGAGGAAGCCGGCGATCGCAGCGGCATAGCCTGCATTCTGTTCGTGGCGGAAGGAGAGCACGCGAATGCCTTCAGCCTGCGCCATGCGGCCGAGGTCGGTGATCGGAATGCCCGGCACGTTGTAGATCGTGTCGATCCCGTTCAGCTTCATCGCGTCGATGACGAGATGGAAGCCGTCGGTGAGCTCCTGCTGGGTGTCCGGTGCCTCGGTCTTGATCGCAGTCTGCGCCATGCGCCTCTCTCCCTGGTCGTCCATGAAGGCGCCTTCGGCGTCTTCTTCTGTTTGAAAGTGCCAGCTGAAGGATCAGCTGAATAATTCCTGCCCGTGCGTCTCGACATAGGTCGCAAGGCCAAGCGTATGATCGCGCGCCCGCTTCTCGGCGAGTTCGGTGTTGCGTTCCTCCAGCGCCTCGATGATCGCGAGATGCTCGGGCAGGGAGGCCGCGATTCGGTCGGTGCGTCCGATGGTGAGCTGGCGATAGCCGCGCACGTGCAGGAGAATGTCGTTGGTCATGTCGACGAGCACGGGGGATTCCGACAGCGAGATCAGCGCCTGATGAAACGCGATGTTCGCCTTCGAATATTCCTCGATGTGCTCCTGCGGCGGACGGTCCTTGCCGAAATCCTTGAAGAAGTCGCGCAGCGCGGTGATGTCCTTCTTGCGCGCGATCGTCGTGATCATGCGCGCGGCCATGCTTTCCAGCGCAGCCCAGGCGCGGATCATGTCGACGATCTCGCTCTTGGTCCGGCGCACGACGACGATGCCACGCCGCGGCACGGTCTTCACGAAACCGTCCTGCTCCAGCATCGCAATCGCTTCGCGAATGGGCGTGCGGCTGACACCGAGACGCTCCGACAACGCACGCTCGTCCAGCATCACCGGCTCCGGCGACGCGTAGATGTCCATCTTCAGGATCGCTTCCCGCAAGGCTTCGTAAGCCTTGTTCTTGAAGCTTGTCTCCGGGGCGATGCGAGTGATCGCGATGTCGGCCTCGGCCATGATGGGCAATGCCTTGCTTGTTTTCTCTGTCGACAAGACCGATCTCCTCTCCTTGGGAGATCACTCTTTACAGCATTTTACGTCGAATATTTTTGGCATGCCAGATGCCAGACTGTCAACTGCGTGCTTTTTCAGCGTTTCCACACCTTCGATGCGCTTGACAAAGTTTGCTTCTGGCATACCAAATGCCATAAAATATCTGTCCCTCAGGAGGAAGCCCCATGTCTGACGCCGCGATCCCCAATGCCAAGGCCACGATTCGAGAAGTTCTCGATCGGGTGAAGGCCGATAAACGCAGCAGCCTCACCGCCCCCGAGGGCAAGGTGGTCTGCGACGCCTACGGCATTCCGGTGCCGAAGGAGGGATTGGCCAAATCCGCCGCCGAGGCGGCCAAGTTGGCCGGCGACATGGGTTTTCCGGTCGTTATGAAGATCGTCTCCCCGGACATTCTGCATAAGACCGAAGCCGGCGGCGTCATCGTCGGCGTCAAGACCGCTGACGATGCCAAGGCTGCCTACGAGACCATTCTCGCGAATGCGAAGAAGTACAAGGCCGACGCCAAGATCGAAGGCATCCAGGTGCAGCAGATGCTGACCGGCGGTACCGAGGTGATCGTGGGTTCGATCACCGACGGTTCGTTCGGCAAGCTGGTGGCCTTCGGCCTGGGCGGCGTGCTGGTCGAGGTGTTGAAGGATGTGACATTCCGCCTCGCCCCCGCGACCAAGGATGACGCGCTGTCGATGCTCGATGGCATCCAGGCGCATGAGATGCTCAAGGGCGTGCGCGGCGGCGATGCGGTCAGCCGCGAGGCGCTGTCCGACGTCATCGTCAAGGTGTCGCAGCTGGTCAGCGACTTCCCTGAGATCGTCGAGCTCGATCTCAACCCGGTGTTCGCAACCAAGAACGGCGCGATTGCCGCCGACGTCCGCATCGTCGTCGATTTCGACTACAAGCCGCGTCCGGCGCCGCGCTCGAACGAGGAAATCGTGACCGCCATGAAGCGGATCATGATGCCGAAGGCGATCGCCGTGATCGGCGCCTCCGCCGAGGACGGCAAGATCGGCAACTCGGTGATGAAGAACCTGATCAACGGCGGCTACAAGGGCGAGATCTATCCGATCCACCCCAAGGCGTCCGAGATCCTCGGCTACAAGGCCTATAAGAGCGTCAAGGACGTCGCCGGCGTGATCGACACCGCGGTGTTCGCGATCCCCGCAAAATTCGTCGCCGGCGCGTTGATCGAATGCGGCGAGAAGCAGATCCCCGGCGCGGTGCTGATTCCCTCGGGCTTTGCCGAAGCCAACGAGCCCGAGCTGCAGGCCGAGATCGTCGAGATCGGCAAGAAGTACAATGTCCGCCTGATGGGGCCGAACATCTACGGCTTCTACTACACGCCGGCCAATCTCTGCGCGACCTTCTGCACCGCCTATGACGTCAAGGGCCACGCGGCGCTGTCGTCGCAGTCGGGCGGCATCGGCATGGCGATCATCGGTTTTTCGCGCTCGGCGAAAATGGGTGTGTCGGCGATCGTGGGCCTCGGCAACAAGTCCGATATCGACGAGGACGATCTGCTGGCCTTCTTCGAGCAGGACCCCAACACCAACCTGATCGCGCAGCACTGCGAGGATCTCAAGGACGGCCGCGCCTTCGCGGAAGCTGCCAAGCGCGTCTCCAAGAAGAAGCCGGTCATCGTGCTCAAGGCGGGCCGCACCTCGGCCGGCGCCAAGGCTGCCTCGTCGCACACCGGCGCGCTCGCCGGCAACGACAAGATCTATGAGGACGTGCTGAAGCAGTCCGGCGTCATCCGCGCCCGCTCGCTGCGCCAGCTGCTCGAATTCGCCCGCGGCGTGCCGGTGCTGCCGACGCCGAAGGGTGAGAACGTCCTCATCATCACCGGCGCCGGTGGTTCGGGCGTGCTGCTGTCCGACGCCGTCGTCGACAACGACCTGTCGCTGATGGCGATGCCGGCCGATCTCGATGCGGCCTTCCGCAAGTTCATCCCGCCGTTCGGTGCCGCCGGAAATCCGGTCGACATCACCGGTGGCGAGCCGCCGATCACCTATGTGAACACGGTCAAGCTCGGCCTGTCGGACGACCGCATCCACGCGCTGATCCTCGGCTACTGGCACACGATCGTCACCCCGCCGATGGTGTTCGCGCGCAACATGGTCGAGGTGAAGAAGGAGATGGAGGCCAAGGGCTTCGTCAAGCCGATCGTCGCCTCGCTCGCCGGCGACGTCGAGGTCGAGGAAGCCGCCGAATATCTCTACCAGAACGGCATCCCGGCCTACGCCTATTCGACCGAGCTGCCGGTCGAGGTGCTCGGCGCCAAGTACAAGTGGGCGCGCGGTGCGGGCCTGCTCTGATTGATCTCACGCGAATGCCGCTCCGGCCACAAGCCGGAGCGGCACTTTCTTGTAAGGTTACGAAGCAAGATCCGTCCGTCCTGCAACGGCGCCGCCTCGAGATGGTGGTGCGAAGAGGCGCCACGTGATCCGTCGCAAGACGATTGAGCCACGCGCAGATGCCGCGGCCGAGCCCCGCGACGGCGGCGTGCAATCCGTCGGCCGTGCTTTGCAGATCCTGGAAATTCTCGCCGAAGACGATGAGGGCTATCGCCTCAGCGATCTCGCCGTGCGTGCGGGCTTGTCGACCTCCACCGTGCATCGCTTGCTGACGACCCTGGAGAAGCGCCGCTTCGTCCAGTTCGACCGCATGGAGTCGAAATGGCACGTCGGCGCACAGAGCTTCGCGGTCGGCGCGACCTTCACCCGGCGGCGCAATTTCGTCGCGCTCGCGATCCCCTATCTGCGCCGGCTGCGCGACCAGACGCGCGAGACCGCCAATCTCGCCGTCGTCGACGACGAATCACTGATGGTGCTGATGCGGCTCGACAGCCGCGAGATCATGCGCTCGCTGACCAAGGTCGGCGGCCGCCTCCCGATGGTTGCGTCCGGCATGGGCAAGGCGGTGCTCGCGACATATTCCGACGACGACGTCAATGCGATCATCCACCGCCAGGGCATGCCGCGCCTGACCGAGAAGTCGATCATCCGCGCCAGCGACCTGTTCCGCGAGTTGGAGACCATCCGCCGCCAGGGCTACGCCGTCGACGACGAGGAAGCCCGCCTCGGCCTGCGCTGCATCGCCGCCGTCGTTCACGATTCCTGCCGCGAGCCGCTGGCCGCGATCTCGGTGTCCGGCCTGGCGAGCCGGTTGACGGAGGAGCGGGTGCCGGTGGTCGGGGGCATGGTGCGGGACATCGCGGCGGAGCTGACGGCGGCGCTGAGTGGTGCCACCGTGCAGGCTCAGGATGGGAATTGACGAGGCGGCCCTGCCGTCTTGCCTAAGGGGTGTGCATTCAGCCGGGCCTATTTGAGCTTGCTCCAGGCATACCTTGGCGCGACCATTGCGGCGGTAATTATCCACTGCTGCCGCGAGAGGCCCGCATGACCAAATTGACCCGCTTCTCTGTCGCCCCTCTACACACGATGACCCGCCGTTTGGCCGACGTTGCGTCGGGCCGCATAACGCCCGACCTCGTCATCACCGGCGCGCGCGTGCTGTCGACCTATTCCGAGCGCATTCACCCGAACCGCGAGCTCTGGATCACCGGCGGCCGTGTCGCGGCGGTGAAGCCGGCTGGCGCGCACAAGGCGCTGCCCGGCGGTTTTGCGATCTACGACGCGGCCGGCGGCATTATCGCGCCCGGCCTCGTCGATCCGCACATCCACATCGAATCCTCGATGGTCACGGCCTGCGCCTATGCCGAGGCCGCGCTGCTCAACGGCACCACGACGATCTTCTGCGACAGCCACGAGATCGGCAATGTGATGGACGTCGCCGGCGTCGAGGCGATGCTGGAGGACGCGCGGCAGGCGCCGCTGTCGATCTTCCTGACCGTGCCTTCGACCGTGCCAGCGACATCGGCGGCGCTGGAGACGGCGGGCGGCGACCTCACGCCGGACAAGATCGCCGGGCTGTTCGATCGCTGGCCGGAGGCGGTCGCGCTCGGCGAGAAGATGGATTTCGTGCCGGTCGTGATGGGTGACGAGCGCAGCCACGCCATCCTCGCGGCGGCCCTGCAGCGCGGGCGGCCGGTGTCGGGCCACGTCTATGGCCGCGAGTTCGTGGCCGCCTATGCCGCGAGCGGCGTCACCGACACGCATGAGGCAATCGACCGCGACATCGCCGACGACCTGCTCGATGCCGGCGTCTGGATCTTTCTGCGCGGTGGTCCGCCCACGACCCCGTGGCACAGCCTGCCGCAGGCGATCCGCACCATCACGGAGCTCGGCGCCTCGCACAAGCGCACCGCGGTCTGCACCGACGATCGCGACGCCGATGATCTGATGCTGTTCGGGCTGGACTGGGTGGTGCGCGAGGCGGTGAAGGCCGGGATGTCGCCGGAGCAGGCGTGGTCGATGGGCTCGCTGCACGGCGCGACGCGCTTTGCCATGGATGGCGAGATCGGCGGCCTCGGCGGCGGCCGCCGCGCCGACCTCGTGCTGCTGAACGACGGCCTCAAGCCGCAATCGACCTGGTATGGCGGCGAGCTGGTCGTCGACAAGGGCAAGATCACCGCGCGGCTCGATCAGGCGCTGTCGCAGCGCTATCAGTATCCGAAGGCGGCCTATGCCACCGTGAAGCTGCCGGCGCATATGAAACTGACGCCGGTGCTGCCGACGAAGGCGTGCACGGTGAATGCGATCAAGACAGCGCTGCCGGGCATCACGCTGATCCACGACAAGGTCGCGATCGAGCCGGCCAGCGACTGGGAGACGCTGTTCGCGCGCTACGGCCTGTGCTTCGTCGCTGTAATCGAGCGTCACGGCAAGTCGACCGGCAACGTTGCGCACGGGCTCTTGAAGGATTTCGGTTTGAAGCGCGGCGCCGTGGCGTCCAGCGTCGGCCACGATAGTCACAACATCATCGTGGCCGGCACCAACGAGGCGGATATGCAGGTCGCCGTGGCTGCGATCGGCGACCAGCAGGGCGGTGTCTGCGTCGTCGCCGACGGCCAGGTGAGGGCGATGGTTCCGCTGCCGATCGCCGGGCTCCTGTCCGACAAGCGCATCACCGAAGTCGCGGAGCAGGTGAAGCTCCTTAAGACCGAATGGGTGGATGCCGGCTGCACCATTCCCTACATGGGCTTTAATTTGATTCCCCTATCGGTCATTCCGGAAATTCGTATCACCGACAAGGGCCTCGTGCTGGTGCCGCAGATGGAGCTGGCGCCGCTGTTCGAGTAGTCCGATCGCGCGACGAACTTGTTAGGACATGTCAGCGTCGTTCTGTCCTAACTAACTGAGGCCGCCGGTGTTTTGCGGAGCATGCCGCATCGTGGGAAAAATCGACGAGTGAATTGAGATCGCAGCTCTCAGCAGCGAAGCTCGCGCATCAACCAAAAGGGGAAGCGCGAGATGGCGAAGATGCGGGCGATCGATGCTGCGGTGCGTATCTTGGAGAAGGAAGGCGTCGATTGCGCCTTCGGCGTTCCCGGTGCGGCCATCAACCCGCTGTATTCCGCGATGCAGCGGCGTGGATCGATCCGCCACATTCTCGCCCGTCACGTCGAGGGCGCCTCGCACATGGCCGAGGGCTACACCCGCGCCAAGGCCGGCAACATCGGCGTGTGCATCGGGACCTCCGGTCCGGCCGGCACCGACATGATCACCGGGCTCTATGCGGCGATTGCAGATTCGATTCCGATCCTCTGCATCACCGGGCAGGCGCCGCGGGCGCGGCTCTACAAGGAAGATTTCCAGGCCGTCGACATCGAGCAGATCGCCAAGCCCGTGACCAAATGGGCGGTGACGGTGCGCGAGCCGGGCCTCGTGCCGCGCGTGTTCAGCCAGGCCTTCCACATCATGCGCTCCGGCCGTCCGGGGCCGGTGCTGATCGACCTGCCGCTGGACGTGCAACTCGCCGAGATCGAGTTCGACGACGACACCTACGCGCCGCTGCCGGTTTACAAGCCCGCGGCCACGCGCAAGCAGATCGAGAAGGCGCTGGAGATGCTCAACGCCGCCGAGCGTCCGCTGATCGTCGCCGGCGGCGGCATCATCAACGCCGATGCCAGCGATCTGCTCGTCACCTTCGCCGAGACCGTCAACGTGCCGGTCGTGCCGACCCTGATGGGCTGGGGCGCCATTCCGGACGATCACGTGCTGATGGCCGGCATGGTCGGCCTGCAGACCAGCCATCGCTACGGCAACGCCAATTTCCTCGAGTCCGATTTCGTCCTCGGCATCGGCAACCGCTGGGCCAACCGCCATACCGGATCGATCGAGACCTACACCAAGGGCCGCAGCTTCGTGCATGTCGACATCGAGCCGACGCAGATCGGCCGCGTGTTCAATCCCGATCTCGGCATCGTCTCCGATGCCAAGGCCGCGCTGGAGATGTTCATCACGGTCGCCCGTGAATGGCGCAAGGCGGGCAGACTGCGCGAGCGGCAGGCGTGGCCGGCCGCGTGCCAGGACCGCAAGCGCACGATGCTCCGGCGCAGCGATTTCGATCAGGTGCCGATCAAGCCGCAGCGCGTCTATCACGAGATGAACAAGGCGTTCGGCCGCGACACCTGCTACATCAGCGTCATCGGCCTGTCGCAGATCGGTGGCGCCCAGTTTCTCAGCGTCAACCGTCCGCGCCACTGGATCAATGCGGGGCAGGCGGGTCCGCTGGGCTGGACCTTGCCGGCCGCGCTCGGTGTGCGCGCCGCCGATCCCAAGCGCGAGATCGTCGCGCTCTCCGGCGACTACGACTTCCAGTTCCTGATCGAGGAGCTCGCGGTCGGCGCCCAGTTCAACCTGCCTTACATCCATGTCGTCGTGAACAACGCCTATCTCGGACTGATCCGGCAGGCGCAGCGCGGCTTCTCGATGGACTATCAGGTGCAGTTGTCGTTCGAGAACATCAACGCGCCGGAGGTCGGCGGCTACGGCGTCGATCACGTCGCGGTCGCGCAAGGCCTCGGCTGCAAGGCCATCCGCGTCACCGATCCGCGCGATGCCCAGGCGGCGTTCGCGACCGCGCGCGAATGGATGGCGGAGTATCAGGTGCCGGTCGTCGTCGAGTTCGTGCTCGAACGCGTCACCAACATCGCGATGGGCACCGAGATCGACAACGTCATGGAATTCGAGGAGGTGCTCGATTTGCCGGTGGACGACACGCCGGTCGAGCCGCCGCGCATGCTTCTCCCGGCCTGATCGCAGCAACCCCCATAGTCGAGGACCAGGACATGCCGCGCTTTGCCGCCAATCTCACGATGCTGTTCAACGAGCTGCCGTTCATGGAGCGCTTCGCCGCCGCCAAGGCGGCCGGCTTCAGCGGCGTCGAATATCTGTTCCCGTACGATTTCGACAAGGCGGAGCTACGCGAGCAGCTCGCACGCCATGGCCTGACCCAGGTGCTGCACAATCTGCCCGCCGGCAACTGGGCCGCGGGCGAGCGCGGCATCGCGATCCTGCCGGACCGCGTCGACGAATTCCGCGACGGCGTCCGCCGCGCCATCGAGTATGCGCGGGCGCTCGACTGCCGCCAGCTCAACTGCCTCGTCGGGATCGCGCCCGATGATGCCGATCCGCGCGAGCTCAACCAGGTGCTGGCGCGCAATTTGCGCTTTGCCGCCACCGCGCTCAAGGCGCAAGGGATCAAGCTGCTGATCGAGCCGATCAACACGCTCGACATCCCCGGTTTCTTCCTCAACCGCACCGCCCAGGCGCTGCAGCTGATCGCCGAGGTCGAGTCCGACAACCTGTTCGTCCAGTACGACATCTACCACATGCAGATCATGGAAGGCGATCTCGCCCGCACCATGCAGAAGCATCTCGCCCGCATCGCCCACATCCAGCTCGCCGACAACCCCGGCCGCCACGAGCCCGGCACCGGCGAGATCAACTACGCCTTCCTGTTCCGCCACCTCGACGCCATCGGCTATTCCGGCTGGATCGGCTGCGAGTATAAGCCGAAGGCGGGAACGGTGGATGGGCTGGGATGGATGATGGATCGGACGATGGTCCTGGCCGGATGAGTTTCGCCTGATGCGCATTGTCCCAAGCTGTTTCTGACGGCGGTGCGACGTGAACGCCATCAGCAGCGAACTCTGGCGCAGAGCGCAGTGCGCTCCCTCTCCCCGTTCTTCACGGGAGAGGGGCGGGGTGAGGGGCAGCCGTGCGGGAGGTGCAGGCGGCACGGTGACCGCGCCCGCCAGGGCAGCAGTCGCTTCGCCGCGCCTGGTGCTGATCGTCGCCGTCGCGGGGGCTGCTTGACATGCCCGACGAGCTACGTAATTGGCTGTCGCTCATGCAATGCGCGCTTTCGGCTCACGCCGCCGCGCCAGTACGAGGACAACTCTCATGAGCATCCGCGTCGGCATCGTCGGCATCAGCGGTTTTGGCGGCGGCGAGGCGATGCGCCTGATTGCGGGCCATCCGTCGTTCGAGCTCGTCTATGCCGCGGGGGAGGGCAGCGCCGGCAGCCGGTTGGTGGACCGCTTTCCCGGCGTGCCGGCGAGGCTGGCCGAGCTGGTGATCGAGAAGTGGGACCCGGCCACGCTGCCGAAGCTCGACGTGCTGTTCGCGTCGCTGCCCACGGGCACCTCGGCCGAGGCGCTGGCGCGCGTCCCCGGGAACGTGAAGATCGTCGATATCGGCGGCGACCATCGCTACGTCGAGGGTTGGGCGTATGGCCTCGCCGACGTCTGGCCGGCGGAGATCGAGGGGCGGAGCCGCGTCGCCAATCCCGGCTGCTTCCCCGCGGCGACCCTGACCGCGCTGGCGCCGCTGCTGGCGGATAAACTGATCGAGCCGGGCAACATCGTGATCGACGCCAAGACCGGCATCTCCGGCGCCGGCCGGGGCGGCTCCGACAGCAGGTTCGGCTACGCCGAGAGCAACGAGAACCTGGTGCCCTACGGCCTGCTCAAGCACGTCCACATGCCCGAGATCGAACGGACGATCGCGCGGCTGAGCGGCGGCAGCGCGGCCGGCCTGGTGTTCACGCCGCATCTGGTGCCGATGACCCGCGGCATCCTCGCCACCATCTACTGCCGCGGCCGCGCCACCACCGACCAGTGCCTCGCCGCGGCCCGCCGCTTCTATGCCAACAGGGCCTTCGTCCGCGTCACCGACAAGCCGCCGCAGACCAAATGGGCCACCGGCTCGAACCTCGCCTTCGTCAGCTACGCGGCTGATCCGGAGCGCAACCTCGTGATCGCGATGGGCGTGGTCGACAATCTCGGCAAGGGCGCGGCCGGTCAGGCGGTGCAGAACGCGAACCTGATGTGTGGCCTGCCGGAAACCGCGGGGCTGGAGGGCGGGCCGGTGTGGCCGTGAGATATCTTGCGAGGCCGTACTGTCGCCGCTGTGAGGGTCCGACATCCGTCGCGTGATCCTACGCGCTGCAAAATTCACCCGAGGTCACTGATGTCATTTGTCGCGACCGTGTTTGCACAATCCTTCTTCCACGGCACACGCGCCGATCTGCGGCCGGGTGATTTGATCGCTGTCGGATTTCCCTCCAATTTCACCGAGGCGGAGCCGCTGTCCTGGGTCTACTTCACGGCGACGCTGGACGCGGCGATCTGGGGCGCCGAGCTGGCTGTCGGCAGCGCACGGGAACGGATCTACGTCGTGGAGCCCACCGGCGACATCGTCGACGATCCGAACGTGACCGACAAGAAGTTCGCAGGCAATCCGACGCGGTCCTATCGATCACGTGCGCCGCTGCGCGTCGTCGCCGAGGATTGGCAGGGGCACGCACCGGACGTGCTGGCCAAGATGAGGGAGAACATCGCGCGTGTCAGGGTCGAGGGGCCTGGCATCATCGATTGAATGCCAGATCGATTGCTGTCGCCCCCCGATGTTCATGAGACCGTCCAGAGCGAGCTCGACAAGTATCCGACCGAGATCTTCTCCCAAATCGAGGTCGCGGGCGGACGCGTCTGGATCAAGCCGGAAGGCGTCAGGTATTTCGCGGGAGACCTGTCAAGCAGGAGCAGAAGCTGGTCTGGGCGACCGACTATCCACCCGCCGTCGACATTGTTTCTTGTCCTATTTTGGGTTGCAGACGGCGCGACGGTAAATCTCTCCTTTTGCCGGTGACTAAGACCTTGTAAGCTTCCAGCTATGCTTGAAAGATATACGAGGGGGCATGGAGCTCAGGCATCTGCGCTATTTTGTTGCCGTTGCTGAAGAAGGCGGCCTGCTGACCGCCGCCCAGCGGCGATTGAACACCTCGCAGCCATCGCTCAGCCGGCAGATCCGCGATCTGGAGTCCGAAGTCGGCGTTCCGCTGTTGGAGCGCCAGGCCCGCGGCGTGACGCTGACCTCCGCCGGACGCGTGTTTCTCGATCACGCGCGATTGGCGCTGCTTCAGGTCGAGGCGGCGACCGAGGGGGCCCGGCAGACGGCCCGTCCGCAAAAGCCTCTCCTCTCGATGGGATTCCTCGTTGGCTTGGAGGTCATGTGGCTGCCGCAACTTCTGCGCATCCTGCGCGAGGAAGCCCCGGACGTCGACGTCACGCTCAGCACGCAATCCTCGCCGGAACTCGCGCTTGCTTTGATGCGGGGGAAGCTGGACATCGCCTTTCTTCGTCCCGAGAAAAACATCGAGGGTGTCGTCTTCAAGGTGCTGGCGAAGGAGCCGTTGATCGCGGTGCTGCCGGCCGACCATCGTCTGGCATCGCGCAAGAAGATTCGGCCGCAGGATCTCGCCCGCGAAATCTATGTCAGTTCGGCGCGGACTTCCCCCGTGTTGCAAGAGGTCATCCAGGACTATGCCTCGCGCGTCGGCATCACCCTGGAGCCGAAGTACGCGGGCGAGAACATCTCGTCCGCCATGTCGCTGGTGGCATCGACCGGCGGGATCAGCCTCGTTCCCCTCTATGCGCAGAACATGCTCGCACCCAACGTCGTCGCGCGAGCGCTCGACGGCGGCACGCCAACGGTCGACCTGGCCCTGGGATACAATCGGGCCAACCCGTCGCCGTTGCTGCGCCGGCTCTTGTCGCGCGCCGACGAACTGGTCGCGAACGTCCAGAACCAGAGCATCATTCGCTACGTTGAACCCGAATAGCGGGGACGATAGACGGTTGTGCAGGTCAAAAGCAGCCTTCGGGCAGGCGCCTGCTGCTTCGGCTTCGGCCTGACCTTGGGACCGTCCCGCCGCGCATATCAAGGCGGAAGGCCGCATTCGCAGCGCTTCGCCGTAACCCAAGGCGCCGATGAGCACTCATTGGCCGGGCGCGCCTATCGAAGAGAGCCGAGCGTTACCCGTCGTCCGCGGTTGATCGGTGGGACCGCCCAGCAGCGTCGTTCGCCTTTCGGCCATGGCATGGTTGAACAATTCAACGGCGAGACCGAATGCGGACAAGTCCTCTGGCTCGATTGCTCCATCGTCATAGCCCTTGAGAGTCTCGCTGATGATCGCGTCGACTTGCCGTTGCCATGTCAGCAGATCCTGTTCGGACCCAGCCTTGCGAACCTCCGACATGGCCTCGACAACGCGGCTGCGGCAACTGGTGCTGTCGTTCGTTTCGTCCCGATTCAGATAGCGACGCAGCCAGGCGGCGGCCGAACCGATGCCGGACAGCGCAAGCAGGGCAAACCAGAAGTAGTCGCTGTACTTGTCCAGAAAGGTTCGCTCCGTGCCGTTGATCACTGCCGCGGCGCCCCGATGCACGGAAGGTTCGGTCTCCTTCTCTGTGTCGGGCTTCATGATGCGCGAAGCACCGGCTGTGCCTTGCGTGATCGTGTCGCGGACCGCAAACAGCTGCCGGTAGAACGCAGCCGCCTTGGCCTCGGAGAGTTCCTTTCTTGCCAGGATCAGATGGTTGACGCTGACAGTGTCGATCTTGTCCGCCGGCCAGGCCGGTCTCGCGCTGAAGACGCTCGGCGGAATCTCCTCGGCCTCGTAGCGGGGGTGCTTCAGCGCAATAGCCTCGGATGCATCGATCGGAAGAAAAGTGGGAGCTCCGCGCTCCCGGGAGGTGGTGGTGATCGCGTCCGCGGTGATTTTGCTGTCGAGCGGACCGACCGCGAGATACGCATCGAGGGTGGAATCTTGCGCAAGCTTTTGGACCTCATCTGTCCCGAATTGCGCCGTGGCCACCTTGTCGGGCTGCACGCCGGAGCCCTCCAGAATGGTCTGGAGGACTGCGACATTTGCTCCGGTCCTCCCGATAATTCCGACCTTATGACCCGCCAGACTGGCGATCTCTTTGATATTGCCGGTACCCTTCTTCTTGGGATCGCTGCCGTGTCGTCCCGACGGAGACCACAGGACGACGTAGTTCTTCCGCAGGACCGCCAATGTCTGCGCATCGGGCGGCATGCTGAGATCGCCACGGCCGACCGCGAGGTCAGTTTTATCGGCGGCCAGGAGTGCGAGAGATTCAGCGGCTCCCCCGGTCGTGATCGGAGAGAGCCTGACTGTCCTGCTTTCCTCGCCGAAAGCGTCGGCCATGGCTTGGACCACCCGGTGGTCGTCGCTGCCGGCCGGTCCCACGGCGATCCGGAGAGTCTCGGGCTGCAAGACGTAGACGAGGGCGGTCGCTGCGGCGCCAAACGCAACGAATCCCAAAGCCAACACGATCAGCAACCTTCGTTGCCGACCATCGTGAGCACTTTTGACGGGATCGAGCGATGACATCAGCAGACCCTCTGAGAGCAAACGCCTGCAGGGCTACAAGCGCAATGGGAACTTGGGGGAACCGGTCGCGGCGCGCAATGTTCCGCCACCCTCGGCGAGTTCACAAAGGCGAATGGCTGTGCAGATGCGACCCCAAAGCGTCCCGAAGTCTCCTTTGGGTCACTAGCCGACGTCCCGTTTCTCGCCTGATATGAACGACGCCGCGAGCTGAGGCGGTCCGGGAGAACGAGATGGCAGCAATTCTTAGCTACCGGATGACGGCGACCCTTCGCTACCGAACGATGTTCGTTCTGGCGGTGTCTGGTTTCTGTTGTGGCATCGGGGCCAGCCTGGCTTGGGCATATGTCCTCTGCAGTCGAGAGGTACCCGATCTCGACTCAAGGGTGACTGTCATCCTGATCCTGATGTTGGCCTTGACGGGCGCGTCTTTCCTTCTGGCCCGGTTTGCCAAAAAGCGGCTTAGGACAATCGCATCAGCAAAATAAGGTACCGTAAGCCGAAATCAGTCATGGTCGTTTTTGGTCAGCTAAGGGTCAACACCGGATCCGTCGGTCGGCCCCAAAGCTCGGCTTTGGGCCAAAAGCGGCTGTCGCATGCCGTCTCTTAAACTGGAAGGAGAGGCCGCCTTGCAAACGGCATCTCCTTCGGGAAGGCGATGGTGGATGAAAGATGTCGTCAAGACCTGATGAACGAGAGCAGGTCGGGATTGAGGACATCTGCATGCGTGGTCAGCATGCCATGGGGATAGCCCGGATAAGTCTTCAGCGACCCGTTCTTGAGCAGGTTGACCGCACGCGGCACGGTGCTTGCGAAGGGGACGATTTGATCGGCCTCGCCATGCATAATCAGCACCGGCACGGTGATCTTCTTGAGGTCTTCTGTATAATCTTCCAACCAGGAGGCGACAGTCGCGTAGTGAGCCAGAGCGCCACCGGCCATGCCCTGACGCCACCAGTTCGCAATGATCGCCTCCGAAGGCTTGGCCCCGTCGAGGTTGTAACCGTAGAACGGGTTCTCAGGGACGAACCGATAGAACTGCGACCGGTTGGCCAGCATGCCCGCACGAACCCCTTCGAACCAATCCAGCGGCTGACCGGACGGGTTTTCCTCGCTCCGATACATGTTCGGCGTCAAGGAAGCGACCAGGACCGCCTTCGCGACCCGCTCCTGGTGGCGCGCGACATAGCGAGCCACCTCACCGCAACCTGTGGAGTGACCGATGTGGATCGCGTCGCGCAGGTCGAGGTGCTTGGTCAGGTCCGCGAGGTCGGCAGCCCAGGTATCCATGTCGTTGCCGGTGCTGGGCTGGTCGGACCGTCCGTGCCCACGACGGTCATGCGCGATGACGCGGAAACCCTGCTGCAGGAAGAACATCATCTGGGCATCCCAGTCGTCTGCTGTCAGCGGCCAACCGTGGCTGAAGACGATCGGCTGACCTGATCCCCAATCCTTGTAGAAGATGTTTACACCGTCTTTAGTCGTGATCGTGGACATCGTGTCACTCCATCTGCGCTGTCAGACGGCGATTGATCGATCATTGAGCCACTCGTTACTCAATTTCGCTGGCAGGGTTTTAGAACTGAGGCCCTGGAGACCCTTGCCTTGGCAACACCAACCGCCGACGCGTTACCGTTGCGAAGGTAATTCCTGCTTCTGCTGGAAACAAATACCTACTAGGCTGCGATGTATGCCTTGGAAGCATATGGGGGCGAATGGACCTCGGCAGCGCTCGGAGACCAAAACGCGGCAACCTTCGACATATAGATCGAGAAATGACTGCAAGTCCGAAAATTCATCGGCCGCGCGAAGTGCTTCGGGGCGATCCCACTTGAGGTCAATACCATTGCGCTTTCGCCAGGGCGAACATCATCTCTGGCTCGATACTGCCCTCGAGGTGCCTATGTAATTCGGTCTTCGGAAGTTTGCGGATGAATGGCGCCAAGTCTTGTATTCAGGATCACCCATCTCTTTGAGAGCTGTTTTTCTTTGAGAGCTGTTTTCGCTCGGGCCGTACAACGAACCCGTTCTGCTGTCGAAAGCAAAGCCGGAACGATTCATGTGGAGTCAGCTATGGGCCATTAACGGAACATTATGACTCCGGCTCTCCTTACGAAGGTTTGTTGGTCAAAAACGAATATGCTGGCTACCGGCCCAGCGAAGCACCGCAAGAGGCAGACTTCGAGGTAGGAGCTACAGGCGGCTCTGTTTGCGCTAGAAAGTTGGTGAGGGAATGGAACGTAGCACCGCATTGATGTCCCTCGTCGAAGGAAGCATCTTTCACGCTACGACACCCAATGGCGCGAGCTACATCTGCTTGGTTACGTTGATCGCGAACGGCCAGATTTGGGCTAGGCGGGTAACGACGCAGGAGCCGCTCGTGTTTGATCGCACGACGGGCATAGCCGAGGTCGGCGACGACTCGGTGATGTGCACAATCGACTCAACCGCGCCATTGCCGACCGACATTCATGAGGTCTTGCTCCAGCTCGATCGGAGATACGGAGCTGGGCACGATCCACGCCTGCGCCGGGAGGAAATGAACGCTTTGCTGTTCGTTGGCCCGTTCTGGCGCGCCCATCCGCTATGATTTGAGGGGTTGGTCGGATGTTCGCTCCGGGTAAAAAGCGGCCGATCGGTCGCGGGGCCGTTTATTTCGGGTCGACGCCGGGAAGCCAACATTGGGGGCGCAGACCGGTAGGTCCGGGACACCGGAGATTTCGCCGCACGCGCTCGAAAAGGCGGCGAACGACATGAGAGCCGCGATCAGGGGGGCGTCGTGGCGAGTCACGAGGAAAGACATCCCCCAGCTCCGGAAATGCTCCGTGCGGCCCAGCATTTACGTTCCGGGCCAGGAGCTGAAATTATGCGCGGTCAACTGAGGCGGCTTTGCTCATCCAAATAACGCCACAAGAGGTCCTATTGCAAAGATCCAGAAGCTGAAGGCTGTTTCATTTTTTATTGCCCAGGCGCGATATTTCTGCCCCTCTCCATTAAACAACTCCTTGTCTACTTGCGCTGCAAACCTTCGGAGGAAGATCACGTCTTTACGTTCGACGCCGGGAGCTAAGTTCCGCCGGGCTTGCGTTAGGAGATAAAGCTCGAGTCCGCCGAAGACCACGACACCAAAGAACCAGATATAGCGTGCCATCGAACCGGCTCCCCTGCTGTCTAAATCTTAAAGCGCCGGCGGTCTGTCTGCTATGGGTCAGAAGCTGACCCGTCCCAATTGCTCAATTTCTAAGAATTTGGTCGGATGGAGTTTTTAGGAGACGAGACTAATGCTGGGACTATAATGCTGAAACATTATCCTATCCCTTGGATCAAGCGATGAGATGGCTTAGCTGGCAGTTCACGCGCACCGACGTGCTCAGCGGCCTTTTTGCCGTTATTCTATTAGGTATCTGTGCCGTTATTCTTGTTCGCCATCCGTCCGTTCATCAGTCAACGGGCTTCGACCCAGATTGGGAATGCAAAAGCATCCCCGACAGTGAGCCAGTTTGCATGAAGAAGATTAGCCATTAAGACGGTCGCTATGGGTCGGTCGCCTCGATCCGGCTCCTCGCGGGCGGTTTAACCCGGGAGAGCAGACGTTGCCGGCGCCGACTGGAAAGTCCGCATTGGGCCACAAACGGACATTCAATTCGGGATATCTTCGCCGTTCCAGAAGCGATTGAGCGTCTCCCACCAGCGCTTCGATTCTGATTTCAACCAAAATTCGAACCTCCTCGGGTCGATGCCTCTATTCAAGGAAACATTCTGAATACCCTCGAGTAGACCAATCGTTGCCGCCTCCTTAACGTATTGATCCCCCTCGCAATGCCATCGCTCAACCACATCGAAGACCACTTCGAAATGCTTGGTCTCGCCGGCGTGGAGCTGCTCCACGAGATGGTGAGCTAAATCTTGAAGCGCCAAGTAGTATGGCAGTCCCTCTTTGCTATCTTCCCAATGATTGAGGAAAGCGCGCCAGGCCGGTACGAACGTCGGGCACGCGGCGAGCATTGGGTCGAACATGTCATTCTTACTGATCATTGTCGGGAGAGCTTAGTTCATCCAGGGACAAATGTCTCCAATGGGTCAAAAGCTGCCCTGAGCCGCTCCGGCGGTTCACTTCCGGTCGATCCTCGAGAGCGGACATTCTTAGCGTCGCTCCGGAAGGTTCGAGATGGGCCAAAAGGCGAAATGACTGATACAAGGCGAGGCCGGCACTAAGGTGACCCAAAATCCGCGAGACATGCATGCCTTCTGACAAACCGCTTCCTCGCCTATACGTCGATTTCAACGAGATGTTGGCTCCAGACTTGGTTCTCTTGTCGCGGCACGGTGCGAAGCGAGATGCAAATGGCGAGATGATTCATTTGTATGAAGGGCTCGTAGTCGCGATCTTTTCCGACGACCTAGATGACCAAGGGCAACCGGATAACCTCGTCGCGGTGGGAGTTGTTGAACGCAACCATGACGAAGGTTGGTCGAAACACGTCAAATGGTGTTGCCGCATTGGACCAGAGGGAATCCGGCACGAATCTGACTTCAAGACCAACTCCTAGCCGCTAACCAAAATGGTCCGCTTCGGGTCAAAAGCCGGCTTGTTGCACGAAAATTGCTTGCTTCCGCTTTGAGATCCTGGAGCAGACATTGCCGGAGCTGAGCCGAAGGTGGCCACCGTACGAGGACCGATTTGGAACGGCGGTCATACGCCGTTCGCCGCTCAGGGCTACCGTGCCCTATGGCGGGCGCTCAGGTATCCGCCAAACGCCGTGACCGCGGGGCTCAGCAGCAGAGAGACGAAGTACAGTGCTTCATGACCCGCCGCACCGCCTCTGACCAGGGCGTATACGGTGGCTCCGACCGAAAGGATCGACGACAAGCCCCCGTTGAGAACGTCATCGTGCCTGGCCATGCGGGCCGCGACGTAGCCACTAAGCACGGAGCCGAGTGAGCCCAGGAGGGTAGACCAGAACCAGAAGACGCCGCTCGCCAGCACGAACTGGTTGGCGGCGTCCATATTGTTCGTGGAAGCTGCCGATGACTTCAGGACATAGATCGCCGCCAAGAAGCCCGCGATGGAAGACAAAACGATGTCGACAATGTTGCCGACCGCAACAGCCATGAGAGATATGCGGTTCATCCCGTCCTATGCACTTTAGGTCACTGAACGTAGCAACCTACACTTAAACGGCGCTATCAAAAAGCGGTACGAGGGAGCAAGGTTGCGAACGTGCTTAGGCGGTTGGTCCGCTCCGGGTCAGAAGCAGCCTTCCGGCGGTCCTACGACTTACTTCCGGTTGAACCCCGAACGCGGACCTGTCCGGTGCCGGCCGGAAGATCTGGGATGGATCAATCAGCGACGCCGGCAGGGGGCGCAGCCATGCCAGATGTCACTGGCTTCCAGCGAGATGCTGATGGAAAAACCCGATCATCTCAGCGTGAAGGTGTTGATGAAAATCGTGACGGTCGAAGCCCGGCGCGTCGGTGCAAGCCGACGGGTTACCCTGCGCTTCCTTCGGTGTGCAGGTTGCAAGGAAAGAGAAGTGTTTGGCGTTTGTCACGAAGTGACAATCCGGGCTTGGAAGCCCTTGTTTGATCGCTGCCGCGCAGCAGCCTGACAGGCCATCAGCATTCTGTGCAGGATCGGAGCTCCATAACTGCACCGGAACCGCAACTTCCTTCAGGTTCTTCTCGGGGAACACAAATGCCGGATATGGATCAATGATGACGGCAGCCCTCACGCGCGGATCAGTCGTGACTGGCTGACCGGGCGCCTCACCGTTTTCCAGCTGCTTGCAGGCCAACAGACTGGACGTTGCGCAATTGGGCAGGCCCTTTCGCAAATCGGGATGACCACCGATGACGGCAAGACCCGTATAGCCGCCAAACGAAAATCCGTAGAGACCAATACGCTGAGCGTCGATGCGTGCCGCGTCGGGCCAGCCATCGAGCATGTAGTCGATCAGCCGCTTGATATCCGCAGGGCGCTCCACCAGCACCGAAAGGCTGTCGGTACGGCTGGCGTCGCGCCAAGTGTCACCGGGATGATTGAGTGCAGCGACGACAAAGCCCGCGTCGGCCAAGGCCGCCGCAGTATCATGGTGACCGCCGAACCAGCCTCGTCTGCCGTGCGATATCACGATGAGGGGAAGCTTTTCCCCTGTCACGGCGCATCCGGGGACTGCAAGGAAGATGGCACCACGTGCATCCATTTCTCGCGGGGGCTCCGTACAAGGTGTCCAAACGAGCAGTCTGATCCCCGGTCCCACCCCGTCAGCGGGAATGTCAAAATTTCTCACACCCGCCGCGTTCGCCACTGTCAGTTCAAGGAAGAAGCAGAAAGCAGATAACAAAATAACGAGACGCATTACTGGCTCCTGCGGGAAAAACGGCCTGCACAATGGGGAGTTGAACCAACCGATTATGTCGCCTTCGGGTCAAGAGCGGGATCAGCCGTTGTGGCCGAAAACGTTGGTTCTCCGGTCGGTCGTCGACGTGCTCGTCGGGCAAATCACCCCCGATCCTGCCCGCAGCCATCGGTCTCTGCACCCGCAGCGCGCGAAGCATGCCATCGATGGAGGTCGAAATTCTTTCGTCGAAACAATCCGATGTCGCGCGCGTCGCTGAAGAGACAAAAATCACTTTCTTTTTTCCAGAAATCATGCATGATGCGCGCATCCTGTCCCGCCGAGAGGGGCGTTGCGCGCGATCGTCACGACACGTGGGGCAGGGATGCGGTGGCCGTGGAGTGTCGCAGCGTGCGCTTGGCGCATGCGGACGAACGACGCTTTGCGGACGTGAAGTCGTGTGGTCCTGGCCTCCCGGTGCCGAGGTCAAGTTCGCGACGAGGGCTTGTGCTCTCGCGCGATGCGACGGGGTCAATCAGCCGGTCCCCGAGGAGAGCGCGAAAGAAGCGTTAAGACCGCCGCGCAGGGAATGCCGGTTGATCGGCACCACCTGTGGTACCTGCCGCCTGCATTTTTTTCGCAGGCGGGCCATGGGTGAGGCCTTCACCCGGCATTCCCTGCGCCCTCTCGATTCGTCGAAGGGCTCGACCATCCGCATGACTCGGGCGTGATCCGCCGCGAGACAGCGAACGCGCGCCTGGCTGTTTGAAAACGTGGAATGGAAACTTTGCAACCTCTCCGTCATCTCCCGAGATGGTGCGGAGATCCAGGATTAGTTCCCGTGGCGATGATGAAGTTTAGGCCATTTGGAACCGGAACCGCCGGTGATCCTCGTTGTTGATTGGCATCTTGAAACCACTGGAGGAGAAAATGATGAGGACCCGTCTTGCCGTCTCGCTGATCGCCACCTCGCTGCTGGCGTCGACCGCAGCGTTTGCTCAATCGACCACCGTTGAAGGTGCCGCCAATGGCGCAGCGGCCGGCGGCGCCGTGGCCGGTCCGGTTGGCGCCATGGTCGGTGGCACGGTCGGCGCTGCTGTCGGCGCAGCCGTGGAAATCCCGAACGCCGTGATCACCTCGATCGATGCCGAGCGTGCGCCGTCGGTGGTGGTGCGTGAGCGCGTCGTGGTCGGCGAGCCGCTGCCCGACACGGTCGAACTGCGTCCGGTGCCGCGCTACACCGAGTATCGCTACGCCGTCGTCAACGATCGCCGCGTGATCGTCGATCCGCGCACCCGCCGCGTCATCAAGATCATCGAGTGATCTGACGTCATCGTATCGGAAGGCCCCGTCGCAACCGTGGCGGGGCCTTCTGCGTTTCAGGTCGTCTGCGTGCGGATCTGGCGCGCGAGCCAGTCCAGCGCGGCGGCCAGTCCGAAGCCGATGCAGGCCGTGGTGGCGTCGACGATGAAATCCTCCAGCCGGGCATGACGCCCGGGCGCCACGAATTGCGCCAGCTCCAGCGCCCCGATCAGGACGACCGCGATCGCCGTCGTCAGCAGCCGATGGCTCCGATAGGCGAGACCGAAGGCCAGCCCGATCAGCACGAAGGCGAGGGCGTGCTCGCCGTCCTGTCCGAGATGGGAATGCGGCCGGTAGTTCGGCGGGCCCAGCGTTGCGAATGCGACGGCTGCGGCGAGCAGCCAGGCCGAGAGGCGGAATACGATCTTCATGAGCTCTGCTTAGCACGATCCGGGCTGCGGGCCGGGCTCACAGCGGCTTGAGCCCCTAGTGTAGTTAACGCAGCGCGGGCCGAGGTTCATGGCGTCTCATCTTACCGCACGGCGTCGTCGCCGGGCGCTTCAGATCGGTTGCCGCACGCCCAGCCCCTGCATGAAGCGCTCGCGGATCTGGGCGGGATCGCGCCGCGTCGCGCCCACGCCGGGCTTGTCGTCGATCCGCGCCGCGATCAGCGTTGGGCCGGCGGTCTCCAGCACCGCATCGACCAGGCGTTCGAAATCCTCCTCGTCAGCGGCCCAATGGCTCGCAGCAATGCCGCAGCCGGCGGCAATGGCCACGATGTCGGCGTTCCGGGCCGGCGTCGGCTGGTTTCCGGTGATCTGGTAGATGCCATTGTCCATGACGATGATGGCGAGATTTTTGGGGGCGAGCGTCGCAATCGTGGTCAGGCAGCCCAGCTGCATCAACAGCGAGCCGTCGCCTTCGAGCGCGAAAACCCGGCGCTGCGGCTGCGCCAGCGCGACGCCGAGCGCGATCGGGCAGGCCAGCCCCATGCTGCCGAGCATGTAGAAGTTCTGCGGCCGCTGGCCTGCCGCCCACAGGTCGAAATTGGTGTTGCCGATGCCGCCGATCACCGCCTCCTCGTGGGTCAGTTTCGCGACCAGCCGGCAGGTGAGGTCGGTGCGGTTCATGACCCTGGTGTTGCGGATGGCGGCGCTCATGCGAACACCTTTCCGCCGGTGAGCAAAGGCGACAGGATCAGTGTCACCGGCGCCTGCGTCGCGACCGCCTGCTTGATCGAGCGGTCGACGACGAATTCGAGCTCGTCGAGGCGGGTCATGGTGTGATGCTCCATCGCCAGCGCATCGAGCACCGGCCGCATCGTCCGGCAGACCAGCGACTGGCCGTAATTGAACTCGCCGAGCGTGCCGCGCTCGGACACGATCATGGTCAGCGGGATCTGGCAGGGCACGACCAGCGAGGCCAGCACGTTGGCGAGCGTGGCGAAGCCGGACGTCTGCATCAGCAGTGCGCCGCGCCGCCCGCCCATCCAGGCGCCGGCGAGAATGCCGACGGCTTCCTCCTCGCGCGCCGTGGCGAAGGTCGTAAAGAACGGGTCGTCGTGCAGGCTCTGGATCAACGGTGTCAGGACGCGGTCGGGAACATAGGGGACCAGATCGACCTCGTTGCGCTTGAACGTGGCCAGGATGATCTCGTGCCAGCTGGGCGTCGATGCTGGTCGCGCCGCATCGGCTTCGATGGCCATTCTCGTTCCTCCCGGTCGCGTCTCGGCGGCTCGCGAGCTTGACGTGACCGGGACGATTGTCAACATGCCGGCCCCGCCGAGTTGAGTCCGAAATCAAGAGCAAGAACCAGGAGGTCGCCTCACCATGGCCGCGAATTCGAAGCGCGTCTTCTACGTCAAATATCTCGCTCACCCGATCTTCAGCGAGCTGCTTGCAGGCCGCGCCGACGTCCGGCTGGACCGGCTGGAGAACGAGAGCCCGGAGGACGCATGCGCGCCCATTCTGGCCGCGGCCCACGCTTACCAGATTGGCGCGGCCCGCGACGAGCTCGCGCCCCGCTTCCATGTCGATGCCGACCTGCTGCGCCGCGCGCCGAACCTTCTGATCGTCTCCAGCAACGGAGCCGGCTACGACCCGGTCGATGTCGAGGCCTGCACGACGGCCGGCGTCCTGGTGGTGAACCAGTCCGGCGGCAATGCGCATTCGGTGGCCGAGCACACGCTCGGCATGATGCTGACCTTGTCGAAGCGGATCATCCAGTCCGACCGCCGGCTGCGTCGGGAGCACCACGTCAACCGCAACGACCTCATCGGCAACGAGGTGCAGGGCCGCACCATCGGCATCGTCGGCCTCGGCAATGTCGGCCGTCGGGTCGCCGAGCTGTGCCGCGGCCTGCTTGGGATGACCGTGCTGGCCTACGACCCCTATCTCTCTTCCGAGGAGATCGCCGCGCGCGGCGCCGAGAAGATGGAGCTCCATGACCTGCTGCGGCGCTCCGATTTCGTCTCGATCAACTGCCCGCTGACGAAGGACAGCCGCGGCATGATCGGTGCGCGGGAGTTCGCGCTGATGCCGCCGCATGCCTATTTCGTCACCACGGCCCGCGGCTTCATCCACGACGAGGAGGCACTGCTTGCGGCGCTCCGCGACAAGCGCATCGCCGGTGCCGGGCTCGACGTCTGGTCCAAGGAGCCGCCGCCGCCCGAGCATCCGCTGTTGCAGTTCGACAACGTGCTGGCGAGCCCGCATACGGCCGGCGTGACCCGGGAGGCCCGGCAGAACATGGGCCAGATCGCCGCCGAGCAGCTGCTGGGCGCGCTCGACGGCGGCCGGCCGCCCCGCCTGATCAACCCCGAGGCCTGGCCCCGCTACAGCGCCCGGTTCCGCGAGGCGTTCGGAGTGACGCCGGCCTAGGCCGGCGGGGAGCAAAGGGCCTGAGAAGATTTCATGCGTCGGAGGCCGCAACGCAGCAGCGTTTGTTCTCTCCAGGGCGGCTTCGACGAAGCGGACATTGCTATTTTTCGGCGCGTCTCGACAGCCACGCGGGCACTGATCATTTTTCCAACAGCGCCATGAGCTTAAGCCTGCCTTTTCGCTCGGCGCCGAAAGGAAAGCGGTCCGATGCGCCGGCTCAATTCGATCTTGAAGTCCACCCATGGTCGCGTCAGCCGCGCGGTGTCGAAGTTCGTCGCCATCGCTGCGGCGAGCCTGCCATCCGTCGGCGCCTGAGCGCCGGTTCCGTTGCTCCGTCAAATATTTGCGTCGTCCGTTTGATATCAGTCAACAGCGGACCGCCAAGCGCGCTAACATCGCTTTCAGTACTGCTTGAGAGGCAGGAGGTTGCATGTCGCGCTATGTCATCCATTTCATGAAGGACGTGCTGGGCGAGAACGGCCGCCAGTGCGAGATCTGCCAGGGCACGCTCGAAGTCGAGGCCGACGACGAAGGCCAGGCCGCCGAGATCGCCAAGACGAAGTTCTGCGAACAGCAGGAGTTGCGCGACTGGTCGCTGCATGCCGATCGCATCCAGGTGGAAGCGGCCGACTTTCCGTCCTGACCTGCCGTTCAGCGGCCCATGCCGGCCGGTGCGTCGCTTGCGCCTGGGCCGAGCGAGCGCTGCACCATGACGGTGTCCGACCAGCGGCCGAAACGATACGCGACCCCGGGGAGAAGCCCGACCCGGGCGAACCCGAACCGCTCGTGGATGCCGAGGGACGCGATGTTGTCCGCGTCGATATAGCCGATCATTTGCCGATACCCCGCAGCAGCACAGGCATCGATCAGCGCCTGCATCAACAGCCTGCCGACGCCGCGGCCCAGATGCTCGTGATGGACGTAGATCGAGTGCTTGACCGCAAACCGGTAGGCCGGCCGTTTCCTGAACTGCACCACATAGGCATAGCCGACGACCTCGCCGCGGAACGTCGCCACCAGATGCGGCAGGCGCTGGTTGCGCAGGTTCTTGCGCCGCTGCTTGAGATCATCAGGCTCCGGCGCGCCCGAGCCGGCGGCGCTCTCCTCGATTCCCCGGCGGATGTGCCGTCGGTAGATCGCAAGCATCGCGTCGACGTCCTCGTCGCGGGACGGTCGGACCAGCACTGGCGGTTCGGTCTCGAGAACGGTCGTGGTGCTGTCCATGGTTCGAATTACTCTTTACTCTGCGCAAACATAGGTATGGAGCCGGATCCGGCCAGATTCGTCGATCTCCTTGTACAATCCTTGAATCTCGACGTCGAAACCCGGGAAGGCGTTGAAGGCGCGCTCGAACATCTTGAGATAATCGATCATCGGCTTGGCGCGCTCGGATAGCCGCTCGCCCGGCACGATGGTCGCGATGCCCGGCGGATAGACCACGAACGGCGTCGTCGCGATGCGACCTTCGATCCGGTCGATCGGCAGGTAATCGACCTCGTTGCGCATCAGCGCGCGCGCGGCCTCGCGCGGCGACATCGCGATCTCCGGCATGTGCTGCGGCTGGAACTGTTTCGCCTGCAGCGCGCTCACATCGGCCTCGCGATAGAAGCGGTGCATCTCGCCGCAGAGGTCGCGCAGCCGCAGCTTGCCGTAACGCCCAAAGCGCTTGCGCGTGAACTCCGGGATGGCGTCCTCCAGCAGCACGTTGTCGTCATGCAGCCGCTTGAACGCGACGAGACCGCTGATCAGGGTGCCGGCCTTGCTCGCCTCGACGCCGGGCGTCAGCAGGAACAGCAGCGAGTTGAGGTCGTTCTTCTCGGCGACGATACGATTCTCGCGCAGATATTGCGCGACCACGGGCGCGGGGATGCCGTGATCGGCATAGCCGCCGGTGGCGCGATCGAAGCCCGGGGTGAGCAACGTCAGCTTGTTCGGATCGGTCATGGTGAAGCCGGCGGCGAGATCCGGAAAGCCATGCCATGCTGCCTCGGGCGCGAGCTGCCAGAGCGAGGCGTCGGTCGCGAGCTGGTCGGTCGAGATCGCTTCCCAGGCGACATCATGGCTCGCCCCGGGATTGGCCGCATCGGGGATCGACACGCGATCCGGAACGAACGGCTCGAAGAACCAGCGCCGTGCCGGATCCTTCTCCTTCTCGTCGAATTCCCTGCGCATCGCCCTGATCTTCTTGCGCAATTCGATGCCGAGCCGGATCGTGTCGTCCCACAGCACCTCACCGGAGCGGCCCTTCATCATCTGCGCGCCGACGTCGAGCGAGGCGAACAGCGGGTAGAACGGCGATGTCGAGGCGTGCTGCATGAAGCTTTCGTTGAAGCGCCGATGCTCGATCCGCCGCCGCTGACCCTTGATGTGGCGGTCCTTGACGTGGATCTGCGACGCCTGGGAGAAGCTCGCGAGCTGCTTGTGGGTCGATTGCGTGGCGATGATGCCGGGAGCTTCGGGGCCGAGCTCGCCGAGGCCCATGGCGAAGCGACCGGCATAGAGCGGGTGAAATTTCATGAAGCCCGCCCAGGCCTCGTCGAACATGATGTAGTCGCAGAGGTGGCCGATCCGCTTGAGGATCATCTCGGCGCTATGGATCGTGCCGTCATAGGTGCACTGCTCGACCACTGCGACGCGGAATGGGCGCGGCTTGCGCCAGGCGTCGGGGTCCTTGACCAGCGGGTTGTCACGGATCTGCTGCCGCAGATGCTCTTCGTCCAGCAGGTCCCAGCGCATCGGACCGATAAGGCCCCAGGGATTGCGAACCGTTGGAATATAGATCGGGAAGCCGCCCGAGATCAGCAGCGCGCCATGATGGGCGGCCTTGTGGTTGTTGCGATCGAACAGCACGAGGTCGCCGTCGGTGACCAGCGCCCCCAGCACCACCTTGTTGGACGTCGAGGTGCCGTTGAGGACGAAATAGGTCTTCTCGGCACCGAAGATCTGCGCTGCTTCCTTTTGCGCGCGCAGAGCAGGTCCCTCATGGGTGAGGAGATCGCCGAGATCGAGCACGGAATTGTCGAGGTCGTCGCGAAAGACGGCTTCGCCGAGATGCTCGACGAAGATCCGGCCGATCGGGCTGCGGCTGTAGAACACGCCGCCATTGTGCCCGGGGCAGGTCCAGAGCTGGTTGCCTTCCTCGGCATAGTCCACCAGCGTGCCGAAGAACGGCGTCTTCAAGGTCTCGGCATATTGCTTCAGCCGGCTGATCAGGTTCTTGGCGATGAAGGCGGGCGTCTCCTCCGACAGGAAGACATAGCCGTCGATGAAATCGAGCACCTCGACCGGCAGATCCTCGAACCGCTTGCGCCGGATCAGGAGGATGATCGGGAAGTCCAGGCCGCGCCGGCGCATCAGGTTGATCAGCGCCGCGGTCTTGCCTTCCAGGCCCTTCTTGCCCCAGTCGACGATCATGCAGCCGATCGCGGCGTCCGTTTGCACGGCGATCTCGGCATCCTCCAGCTTCCGCGCCCGCACGACCTCGAAGCCGGATCGCTGGATCTCCTCGATGATCTGGTTGAAGCGGACGCCGGCGAGGTCGTCGGTCTCGAACACGGGCGCGGCGAACAGGAAGGTGAAGCGGCGGAAGTAATCCATGAGAGTCTTTCGGGCTGGAAGGGCAGCCAGCTGTCGACGCGTTTCATGACAGTTGGATGACAATCGCGTAGTCGGCGCGCACAGGTTCCGCCAATGGGCCTGCTTTGTTCGCCTCCTGCTCCTTGAGCCGATCGCGCCTTGCGCTTGTCTTGGCCGCGCCGCGGTGGCAATCGTCCAAACCCGACCACAGCGAAAAGGATCCGCGGTGCTCCCTGAATGGATCAGCCTTGATTGCGCGGCCCCATCCGAGACCCATCGGCAGGCGGCCCTGGCGCGGCAGGCGCAGCTGACGAAGCCGCTGGGTGCACTCGGACGGCTGGAGGATGTTGCGGTCGAGCTGGCGGCGCTGCAGGCGACCGAGACGCCTGGTGCCGATCGTGTGCCGGTGGTGCTGTTCGCAGGCGATCACGGCATCGCGCGGCAGGGGATCTCGGCCTATCCGCCGGAAGTGACCGTGCAGATGCTGCACAATTTCGCCGGCGGCGGCGCGGCCATCTCGGTGCTGGCGCGCAGCCTCGGCTGTCCACTCGAGGTCGTTGATGCAGGCACACTGGCTGACGCCCGTGTGCCTGGGGTCGTCGTCGACAAGCCGTGCCGTGGCACGCGCGACTTCAGCGTCGAGCGAGCGCTGACGCCGGCGGAGGTGGCATTCGCGTGCGAGGCGGGCGGCCGCGCTGTCGCCCGGCAGGCCGATCACGCGCCGCAGCTCATGATCTTCGGCGAGATGGGGATCGGCAATACGACGTCGGCCGCGGCGATCGCCGCCGCGCTGCTGACCTGTGCGCCTGCGGACATTGTCGGCAGCGGAACGGGTCTCGATGCAGCCGGGCGGACCCGAAAGGCTGGGATCATCGGCGATGCGCTCGCGCGCCATGGGCTGGTATCGCCGACGCCGGTCGCCGAGATCCTGGCCGCCGTCGGCGGCCTCGAGATCATTGCGATGGCTGGCGCGATCATCGCCGCCGCGCAGCGGCGCTGGCCGGTGCTGGTCGATGGCTTCATCGTCTCGGTCGCGGCGCTGGTCGCCATACGCCTCAATCCCTCGTGCCGTCCGTGGCTGCTGTTCTCGCACCGCTCGGCCGAACGCGGCCACGCCATTGTGCTCGACGCGCTCGGCGCCCGTCCTCTCATCGACCTCGATCTGCGGCTCGGCGAGGCCTCGGGCGCCGCAACTGCGCTGCCGATCGTCCGGCTGGCCTGCGCGCTCCACGGGGGCATGGCGACCTTCGCGGAGGCTGCCGTATCGGGACGCGAGTCCTGATGCGGATCGATCTGCTGCGGCACGGGACGACGGGACGAGACGGCTATCTCGACGGCCGAACCGATCCGCCGCTCAGCGAACTCGGCTGGGATCAGGTCCGGCGGCAGACGCAAGGCCGGATCTGGCGCAGAGTTGTGAGCTCGCCGTTGGCGCGCGCACGAGTGGCAGCGGAGGATTATGCGCGGCAGACCGGCTGTGCGCTGGACATCGATGCGGATTGGAGCGAGCTCGATTTTGGGCGCTGGGACGGACGAAGCCGCAGCGACATCGCCGCCGCGCCCGGAGGCGAAGCCTCGCTCAACGCCTTCCATGCTGATCCCACAATCCGGGCACCGAACGGTGAGAGCTGGGTCGATCTGCGAGCGCGTGTCACGCGCGCGACTGATCGCATGTTAGCGAAGTCCGAGCCTGCGCCGGTTCTGGTGGTGACCCATGGCGGCGCCATGCGCGCCGCGCTATCGCATCTGCTCGGCTGGCCGCTGCGCCAGCTGTGGAGCCTGCGCATCCGTCCCGGTACGCGGATCACGCTCGAATCCGGGCAGGGCGATGATGGTGTAGCTTGGGGCGAAATCGTCGAGATCATCCAGCCATGATGCTTCGTGAATTCTGGATCGCATTGCAGTTCCTGACACGGCTGCCGACACCGCGGGTCACAGAGTCGCGACCGGACGATCTCGCGCGGGCATCGGTCTGGTTTCCGGCAGCCGGCCTCGTGGTCGGTGCCTGTCTGGCGTTGGTCGCCCGTCTTTTTCATGATGTCGATCCATGGATCGTCGCGCTGGCCGTGCTGGTCGCCTGGATCTGGATCACCGGCGCGCTGCACCTCGACGGGCTCGGCGATGTCGCCGATGCGTTCGGCGCCGCGCATGGCAAGCCCGAGCGCTTCATCGCCGTGCTCGGCGATCCCCATGCCGGCAGCTTCGCCGTCGTCGCGATCTCCTTGCAGATCGCCGCCAAGCTCGTGCTGATCGCCGAGCTGGCGACGGGCCCGACGGCCTGGGCTCTGGTGCTGATCCCGGCCTGGGCGCGCTGGGGGACGCTGATCTGCAACAAGACGCTGCTGTCCCTGAAGCCGGGGTTGGGGGCGAGCATCTCGAACAGCGTCGGCTGGAACGTCATCGTTGCCTGGGGCGGCGCGCTCGCGATCGGCGCGCTCGCGGGCGCGGTGCCGACGCTGATTGCGATCGTTCTCGTTCCGGTGATCGCGTTCTATTGGCAGTGGCGGCTCGGCGGCATCACTGGGGATTGCCATGGCGCCAGCATCGAGGTCACGGAGACGCTGCTGCTCGCCGCCTGCGTGCTCGGCTAGGACGCGCTGCCGAGCGCCTGCGCCAGCCGCTGCCAGGCGGCCTCGTCTCCGGGCAGGCCGAAGCGCAGCCAGTCTGGCTGAGCCGGAAAACGGCGGACATGGATGCCATGCCGGGCGAGCCGCTCGGCAATGTCGGATGCGCTCGGCGATTTGATCAGTCTGAACAGGGGCGTGCCGCCGATGACGGTGCAGCCTAAGGTGCTCAGAAGGTCGTCGATGCGTGCGCAATCCTTCGCGAGCCGGGCGCGTGTCTGCTCGAGCCACGTAGTATCGGCCAAGGCCGTCGTTCCGATCGCGAGCGCCGGTCCGGACACCGCCCAGGGCCCGAGCGCATCATGGAGTTGCCGTACAATGTCTACGGAGCTGATTGCGAAGCCGAGGCGGACGCCAGCGAGGCCATAGACCTTGCCGAACGAGCGCAGCACGATCGTGGCCGGCGGCAGGTCGGACGCGAGGCTGGCATCGGTGGGGGAGAGGTCGACGAATGCTTCGTCGACGATCAGCAGGCCGTCGCGCCGGCGCAGAGTCGCGGCCAATCTGACCAGCGCATCGCGGGTAAGCAGGCGGCCGGTCGGATTGTTGGGATTCACGATGACGGCAACATCGGCACCAGCGAGCGCATCGACGTCATCGACAAGATCAACGCGATGACCGCAGCGGCGCCAGCACAGCGCATGCTCCTCATAGGTCGGGGCGAGCACGGCGACGGTCGCGCGTGGGCGCAGCCGCGGCAGGATCTGCAACAGCGCCTGCGTGCCCGGCGCGGCAACGATCATGTCGGGCTCTGCCACGCCATAGCGTGCCGCGGCCGCGGCGCGCAGCGCGTCGTCTTCGGATTTGCCGGGCAAGCGCGTCCAGCTCGCGGGCGGGATCGTCGGCACTGGGTAGGGTATCGGATTGATACCGGTCGACAGATCGAGCCACGGCTGTGGCGCATCCGGATAGCGACCGCTGATCGCAGCGAGATCGCCGCCGTGAAGGATCGCTTCCGGCGCGTCCGCGCGCATGCTAGTCGCTCTGTCGTCCATCTCTTTCCTCTACATGTCTTTAATCTTCAGCGGAGATCGATGTTCGTCTCTCTCGCGTTCACGGCGCTCCTCGTCGAGGCGGCGGTTGGCTATCCCCAGGTGCTGGTGCGGCGGATCGGTCATCCCGTGATGTGGGTGGGCGCGCTGATAGCATGGGGGGACCGCCGCTGGAACAGGGCAGGAGACAGCTTCGCCGCACGGCGGGCGCGCGGCGTCGCGCTCGTTGGTCTGCTCGTTGCCGGGATGATGGCCATCGGGCTCGCCGCAACCTGGGTCATGCAGGCATTCGTCGGCGAGCCGGCCGCGACCATCACCCTCGGTCTGTTGGCGAGCAGCCTGCTGGCGCAGCGCAGTCTCGATACGCATGTCGCAGCCGTCGCCGAAGGATTGGAACGGGCGGGACTCGACGGCGGCCGCCAAGCGGTGGCGATGATCGTCGGCCGCGATCCCGAGCGGCTGGATCAGGCCGGTGTCGCGCGCGCGGCCATCGAAAGCCTCGCGGAGAACTTCTCCGATGGCGTGGTGGCGCCGTTGTTCTGGCTCGTGGTCGGCGGGCTGCCGGGCGTCATGACCTACAAGGCTCTCAACACCGCCGACAGCATGATCGGTCATCTCTCGGACCGTCACCGCGCGTTCGGCTGGGCGGCGGCGCGGCTCGACGATCTCGTCAACCTGCCGGCCTCGCGCCTCTCTGCACTGTGGATCGCAGTCGCTGCAGCCTGCGTTCCGGCCGCCTCGGCTTCGGCCGCGCTGCAGGCCGTAGCGCGCGATGCGTCGAAGCATCGGTCGCCCAATGCCGGCTGGCCCGAAGCGGCCATGGCGGGGGCGCTCGGATTGCGCCTGGCGGGGCCGCGCGTCTATCACGGTCATCTCGTCACCGATGCCTGGATGGGGAACGGGCGCGCCGATCTCGACGCGTCCGACATCCGGCGCGCCTTGCGGCTTTATCGGCTGGCGTGCCTGATCCAGGCCCTGGTCGTCGCAGGACTCGTTCTGATCAGGATCGTGTAGCCGCCACTGGGCGCGCGGGCGGGCTCGCCAGCGCCAGGATGCGGTCAACGTCGACGTAGCGCTCGAGATGCGCCGCGAATGCATCCAAGGTCGCGTCCACATCGGTCTCGTAGGCCAGGCCGCTGGTCGTCGCGCCGAGGCCGCGCAGCCAATGGGCGCGCAGGCCGTCATCGGCGAACAAGCCATGCACATAGCAACCGGCGACCCGGCCGTTGGCCGCAATGGCACCATCGCGCCGGCCGTCGGAGAAGGTCAGGAACGGGCTCTGCGTCGCCGGCCCTTCAGTGCGGCCGATGTGCATTTCGTAGCCGCGGAACGACAGTTGATCGTCCATCAAGGTGCCCTGGACCTCGCGCAACGCCTTGTCATCGGCCAGCGTCGTTTCGACGTCGAGCAGGCCGAGTCCCGCGACAGAACCTGGCGCACCCTCGTGTCCGTCGGGATCGCTGATCACGCGCCCGAGCATCTGGTAGCCACCGCAGATGCCGAGCACGCGGCCGCCGCGGCGCAGATGCGCCAAGAGATCGATGTCCCAGCCGGTCTCGCGCAGGGCGGCGAGATCGGCGATCGTGGCCTTCGAGCCCGGCAGGATCACAATCGATGCGTCGCCGGGAATGGGCGTGCCCGGCCGCAGGAATTGCAGATCGATCCCATCCTCCAACCGCAACGGATCAAACTCGTCGAAATTCGAAATGCGCGGATAGGCGAGGATGACGACCTTCGGTCGATGCCCTCCGGGCGATCCGCGTTCGGCCAGGCCCAGCGCATCCTCCGCCGGCAGGCGGCGCGCATCCGAAAAATGCGGAATGAGGCCGAGCGATGTCCAGCTCGTTCGCTCCGCAATCTCGTTCATGCCCGACGCGAACAAGGCGGGATCGCCCCGAAACTTGTTGACGAGGAAACCTGCGATGCGCGCGGCATCCTCGGGCGCGAGCACCGCCTTGGTGCCGACCAGGCTCGCAATGACGCCGCCGCGGTCGATGTCGCCGATCAACACCACCGGAATCTGCGTCGCCTGCGCAAAACCCATGTTGGCGATGTCGCCGGCGCGCAGATTGATCTCGGAGGCGGAGCCCGCGCCTTCGACCAGCACGATGTCGGCATCAGCAGCCAGATGATGAAAACTGTCGAGCACGGCATTCATCAATTGCGGCTTCATCGCCTGATAGGCGGACGCCTTGGCGTTGCCGATGACGCGGCCCTGCACCACGACCTGCGACCCGATCTCGCTTTGCGGCTTCAGCAGCACCGGGTTCATGTGCACCGTCATCGGCCGCCGCGCCGCGCGCGCCTGCAGCGCCTGGGCGCGGCCGATCTCGCCGCCATCCGTGGTGACGGCGGCGTTGTTCGACATGTTCTGCGGCTTGAACGGCGCCACCTTCAGGCCGCGCAATGTCAGCGCACGCGCGAGCCCTGCGACGACCAGCGATTTGCCGACGTCGGAGCCGGTGCCCTGGAACATGATGGCGCGCGCGCTCATGAGCCTAGTACTCGATGCCTTCCTGCGCCTTCACACCGGCCGCGAAATGATGCTTCACGAGGTTCATCTCGGTGACGAGATCGGCGGCCTCGATCAGCTCCGGCTTGGCGTTGCGGCCGGTGACGACGACGTGCAGGTCGGGACGCCGCCCTGCGAGCGTGGCGACGACGTCGGCGATATCAAGGTGATCGTAGCGCAGCGCGATGTTGAGCTCATCGAGGACCAAGAGCCGGATCGACGGATCCGCCATCAGCTCCTTTGCCTTGGCCCAGGCGCGCTCGGCCGCGGCGACGTCGCGCGCACGATCCTGCGTTTCCCACGTAAAGCCCTCGCCGAGTGTGTGCCAGGAGACCTGATCACCGAACGTCTCGATCGCCTTGCGCTCGCCGGTCTCCCACGCACCCTTGCCGAACTGCACGACGCCGATGCGAAAGCCGCGGCCGATGGCGCGCAGCATCAGGCCCCACGCTGCGGTCGATTTGCCCTTGCCCTTGCCGGTGTGAACGATCAGCAGGCCCTTCTCGACGGTCTTCGAGGCGACCTCGGCATCCTGAACCGCCTTGCGGTTCTCCATCTTCGCCTTGTGGCGTGAATCGTCGGCGCTCTCGGTCATCGGCATCTTCTCCTCGTTACTTCAACGTCAGCGGCAGTCCTGCCGCCATCAGGATCACGCGATCCGCCAAGGCCGCGACGTTCTGGTTCAGTCGCCCCTGCGCATCGCGAAAGGCGCGCGCGAGCGCGTTGTCGGGCACGATCCCCAGTCCGACTTCATTGGACACGGCGACGATGGGGCCATGCGCGCTCCCGAGCGCATCGATCAGCTCGGCACATCTGGCCGGAACGTCCATGTCGGCGAGCATCACATTGCTGAGCCAGAGCGTCAGGCAATCGATCAGCATCGGCGTGTCCGAATCTCCACTTGTCCGGACGAGGCCGGCGAGATCATGCGTCGTCTCCAGCGTCCGCCATCCCTCGGCGCGGCGCGCCTTGTGCTGGGCGATCCGGTCGGTCATTTCGGCGTCGAACGGCTGCGCCGTGGCAACATAGGTCCAGGGCGGAGGAAGGGCGGTGACGAGGGCCTCGGCATGGCGGCTCTTGCCCGAGCGCGCGCCGCCGAGCACCAGCGTCAGGCGCGGCAGGGCGGGATGCGGCGGGGCAGGGGCCATGGGACGATTCCGATTGACGGGCTTGGACTCGACCCGTATCTAACAGATGACGGTTCTCCGAAAGGAGAGATTTAGGGAACACGGTGCGGGTTCTTGACCCAAGGCCGTGGCTGCCCCCGCAACTGTAATCGGCGAGTGTGAGGCCAAGACACCACTGGGAAACCGGGAAGGTGGCCCCATGCAGCGACCCGAAAGCCAGGAGACCTGCCGTCGAGATTGCTGTTGGCCGACCCGTCGCGCGGGGAGTCGCGATGCTGGTTCTGATCCCGCCGGGATGGGTGGGATGCCGTCGGATGCAGCGCATTTTACGGAACCCTCCCAGGGTCCGGAAGCGACGGAGACGGCCATGCTCTGCAGCCCTTCCAGGTTCATCAAAGCCCGCGGCGTGATCGTCTGACGGATGTCGGTATCAGCGAAGAACGAGACGACATTGTTCGTCTGCATCACCTGTCGCGCGCAAGCCGGCGAAAACACGTCGGATGATCAGCCGCGGGCCGGAGCCCGGCTGCTCGCGGCGATCGAAGCGGTGCCATCGGAGCTGCGGCCGTCTCTTGCGGTCGTTCCGGTCGAATGCCTGTCGAACTGCAATCGCGCCTGCACGGTTGCGGTGACCGCGCCCGGCAAGTGGACCTATGTGCTCGGCGCGCTCGATCCGGACGTGCACGCTCAGGACGTGCTGGCCTTCGCGCGGCTGCATCAGCAGCACGAAGCGGGCCTGCCGGCGTGGCGGGAACGTCCCGAATACATCAGGAAGAACACCATCGCGCGCGTTCCGGCAACGCTCGCTTGAAGCCCGATACGAGAGGCATCGCTGCCATGACGAAATCGTTCGCCAAGACGCCCTGCACCATCGTCACCGGTTTCCTCGGAGCCGGCAAGACCACGCTGGTGCGCAACCTGATCGAGACCGCCAACGGACGGCGCCTCGCGATCATCGTCAACGAGTTCGGCGATGTCGGCATCGACGGCGACATCTTGAAAGGATGCGGCGTGCCGGATTGTCCGGAGGATCGCATCGTCGAGCTGTCCAACGGCTGCCTGTGCTGCACCGTGGCCGATGATTTCGTGCCCGCACTCCGGAGTCTGCTCGATCAGAAGGAGCCGCCCGAGCACATCGTGATCGAGACCTCGGGGCTGGCGCTGCCGAAGCCACTCGTGCAGGCCTTCAACTGGCCGGAGATCGCGACGCGCGTCACCGTCGATGGTGTCGTCGCAGTCGTGGATGGCCCGGCTGTGGTTGCTGGCCGCTTCGCCGATGATCCCGAGGCGCTCGCTGCGCAACGCGCCAGCGATGCTTCGCTCGATCACGACAATCCGCTCGAGGAGGTCTACGAAGACCAGCTGCTGTGCGCCGACCTCGTCGTCATGAACAAGAGCGACCTGATGAGCGAGGAGCAGCGCAAGAATGTCGCCGCCGAGATCGCGGCGAAGGTGCAGCGCGCCGTCAAGGTGATCGCGACGGAGCACGGCAAGCTGTCCGCATCGGTGCTGCTCGGACTCGGTGCCGCGGCGGAAGGCGATCTCGCGGCGCGCCCCTCGCATCACGACAACGAGGCCGAGCACGATCACGACGATTTCGAGAGTTTCGTGCTCGACGTGCCAGCGCAGGCCTCGCCGGATGCGCTCGTCGAACGAATCGCTGCGGCCGTCGATGCGCACGACGTGCTGCGGGTGAAGGGCTTCGTCGAGATCGCGGGAAAGCCGCTGCGCCTGCTGGTTCAGGCCGTCGGCAGCCGCATCCAGCACCAGTTCGAGCGCCCGTGGCGCGCAGGCGAATCGCGGCAGGGACGGCTGGTGGTGATCGGCGAGCGCGGCCTCGATGCGGCCGCGATCCAGAGCCTGATCACGGGATAGGCCAAGGGAGGTCAAGGGCGATGCACCTCCTGGCGACATCCGGCGCTGATCTCGACGACCTCGAACAGGCCGTCGATCTCGCGCAGTCGCCGGCCGAGATCGTCCTGCTGTCGTTCTCCGATAGCGATCTGTCGGCGCTCGCGGAGGCCTGGACCGCATCTTCGACCGAGCTGCCGAGCTTGCGCCTCGCAAGCCTGAAGCGGCTGAAGCATCCGATGTCGGTCGATCTCTACATCGACAAGGTCGTGCTCGGCGCGCGCGCGGTCGTCGTGCGCTGCCTCGGCGGGCTCGACTATTGGCGCTACGGGCTGGAACGCATCGCCTCAGCCTGCCGCAGCCGCAACATCGTGTTTGCAGCGTTGCCAGGCGATGACCGCGCCGATGACAGGCTCGATGAGCTCTCGACCTTGCCGCAAGACGCAACGTCGCGGCTCTACGGCTACCTGCACGAGGGCGGCGTCGGCAATGCGCGCGAGGCGCTGCGCTATCTCGCCACGCTGCTCGGCCGTGACACGCAATTCGCCGAGCCGGTCGCCATCGGGTCGATCGTCGGCTTCGTGCCGGACTGCGGTGCTGTCGCCATCGACGATCTTTGTTGGACCGAGGATGGACGGCGGACCGCGCTGATCGTGTTCTATCGCGCCAGTCTGCTGGCCGCCGACACGGCGGGCATCGCCGAGCTGATGCGGGCGCTGGAGCGCGAGGGGGTTGCCGCCGTCGCGGTCGCGGTGACCAGCCTGAAGGATCCCAGCATCGTCCAGCCGCTGGCGCGCTTGATCGCGCAGCGGCGTCCCGCGGTCATCCTGAATGCCACTGCGTTCTCGGCGTTGCGCGATGATGGCACCACCGTCCTGGATGTCGCCGATGCGCCGGTTCTGCAGATCGTGCAGGCGCAGAGCAGCGAAGAGGCGTGGGCGTCCTCGCTGCGCGGGTTGTCGCCGACCGATCTCGCTATGAATGTCGTGCTGCCCGAGCTCGACGGCCGGCTGCTGGCGCGCCCGATCGCGTTCAAGGGCGAGGCCGCGGTGGATGACCGCTTGCAGTTCGGCGCCGTGCGCTATGTGCCGCAGCCCGATCGCATATCATATGTCGCGCGGCTCGCGGCGCGATGGGCGCAATTGCGGGTGCTGCCTGCGAGTGAGCGCCGCGTTGCGCTGATATTGTCGGATTATCCGGCGCGCGGCGGCCGCCGCGGCTATGCCGTCGGACTCGACACCAGCGAAAGCGCGGCTGGCATTGCGCGGCTGCTGGCGGAGGCGGGGTACGATCTCGGCGACGCAGCTCCCGCCGCCGGAGATGTCGAAGCGCTGCTGCGCGGCGACGCAGACGAGTTCATCGTGCCGCTCGCTGACTATCAGCACGCTCTGGCGCTGTTGCCGGATGATCTGCAGCGCGCCTTGCGTGACAATTGGGGCGAGGTGGAAGCCGATCCGGCGTTTCGCGATGGCGCGTTTCGCTTTCCGGTGCGGCGCGCGGGAAAGCTCTCGATCCTGCTGCAGCCTGATCGTGGCAGCCGTGCCGATCGCAAGTCCGGCTATCACGACACGACCGTGCCGCCGCGACATGCCTATGTCGCGCTCTATGCGTATTTGCGCGAAGTCGAAAAGATCGATGCGCTGATCCATCTCGGCGCCCACGGCACGCTGGAATGGCTGCCGGGCAAGGCGCTGGCGCTGTCGCGCCATTGTTGGCCTGAGGCTGTGCTCGGTCCGCTGCCGGTGATCTATCCCTTCATCGTCAACAATCCCGGCGAGGCGATGCAGGCCAAGCGGCGGTTGTCGGCGCTGACACTCGGGCATCTGACGCCGCCGCTGGCGCAGGCCGGTCTGCATGGTCCGCTGCTCGAACTGGAGGGGCTGGTCGAGGAATATGCCGAGGCCGACGGTCTCGACAAACGCCGCCTGAGACTGCTGGAAGACGAGATCATCGCCAGGGCCTGGCAGAGCGGCCTGGCTGCCGATTGTGGGCTCGACCGCACGATGAGCGGCCGCGAGGCGATCGCGCAGCTCGACGCCCAGCTCTGCGACATCAAGGATCTGGCGGTGCGCGATCGTCTGCACGTGTTCGGGCAAAGGCCGGACGCCGCAGCGGCCGGTCTGCTCACCGATGCGATCACGGCGGCGGCCGGGCAGGCGGGCGGCACTATTGATCGTGTCGACGTCGCATGCCGGATCGAGGCGAGTGCCGCCGCTGAGGGCAGCGCCTTGCTCGCCGCGCTGGACGGCCGTCGCGTCGCCGCTGGTCCTGCCGGCGCACCAAGCCGCGGCCGGCTTGATGTATTGCCGACCGGGCGCAATCTGACCGCGATCGATCCGCGGGCAATCCCGACCCGCACCGCCGCTTTGGTCGGCGTACGCGCGGCCGACGAGGTGATCCGGCGTTATCTGCAGGATCACGGCGAATACCCGCGCTCCCTGGTGCTCGATCTCTGGGCGTCGGCGTCGCTGCGCACGGGGGGCGACGATCTTGCCCAGGCGCTGGCCTATCTCGGTGTGCGCCCGCGCTGGGATCTCAACTCCAATCGTGTCACCGGCGTCGACGTGCTGCCATTGGCGATGCTGGACCGGCCGCGCATCGATGCGACATTGAGAGTGTCGGGGCTGTTCCGCGATCTGTTCGAAGCGCAGATCGCGCTGTTCGATCTCGCCGTGCAGAAGGTGGCGTCACTCGACGAGGACGATGCCGACAATCCGCTGGCCGCGGCGCGGCGGCGTGGCGAGAGTCTCGCGCGCGTGTTTGGCGGCGCGCCCGGCAGCTACGGCGCCGTGGCCGCCGACCTCGCGCTGGGGATGACCTGGAAAAGCCGCTCGCAGCTCGGCGAGGCCTATCTCGATGGCACGGGTTATAGTTTCGGTGGCGCGCATGAGGGCCTCGCTGCCGCCGAGACGTTCCGCGACCGAGTCCGCGTCGCCGATGCGCTGGTGCATGCGCAGGACGACCGCGAGCGCGATCTGCTCGACGGCGAGGAGGTCGCCGATTTTGCCGGTGGCTTTGCGGCTGCCGCTGAAGTGCTCGGCGCATCACCTGCGCTGCTGCATCTCGACACCAGCCGTCCCGAGGCGCCGAAGGCGCGCAGCTTCAGCGAGGAGATCGCCCGCGTGGTGCGCGGCCGTCTCACCAATCCGCGCTGGATCTCCGGCATGCTTGCGCATGGCTACCGCGGCGTCGCCGAGATCGCGCAAGGGATCGACGCGCTCTACGCCTTCGCCGCGACCTCCGACACGGTTCCCGAGCATCTGTTTGATCTGGCGCATGGGGCGCTGCTGTGCGACGAGGCGGTGCTGGATGGCATGGTCGCGCGCAATCCGGCGGCGGTCGCCGCCATCGTCTCGCGGTTCGAGGATGCGCTGCGCCGGCAATTGTGGGTGCCGCGCCGGAACGCAGTCGCTGACGAGCTCGCTGTCGCGCGCGCGCGCCTGATGCAAACGGGGAGGGTGCCGTGACCGTAGCGGTGGAGATCAAGGGCTGGTGTCCGGGGGCGCGCAGGCCGATGCCGAGCGGCGACGGATTGATCGTCCGCGTCCGGCCGCATGGCGGGGCCTTGAAGGTCGCAGCCTTGCGTCAACTTGCCGAGGCGGCGCAGCGCTTCGGCAACGGCCAGATTGATCTGACGCGCCGCGCCAATCTGCAAATTCGTGGCGTGTCCCCGGAGACCCTGGCGCCGTTATGGGAGCTGATGGCCGCGCTCGAACTGCTCGACGACAGCGCCGAGTTGGAGGCGATCCGCAACATCGTCGTCAACCCGCTGGCAGGAATGGATCCGGAGGAAATCGTCGACATGCGCCCGGTCGCTGCCGCGCTGGAAAGCCGGCTCGCGGCGGACAAAGGGTTGCGTGCGCTGCCGGCCAAATTCAGTTTTGCGCTGGATGGCGGCGGCAAGCTGCCGCTGACCCGGCTCGCGGCGGATGTTCGTCTCGTGGCTTGCGGCCAAGGCGATCAACGTCGCATCGCCATTGGCTTTGCTGGTCCGGATGGGGGCACGTGGCTGGGGAAGACAGCTGTCGCCGAGGCTGCGCCTGCAGCGGCAAAGCTCGCGGCCATCGTGCTCCAGCGCAGCCCGACGCGCCGTTCGTCAGCACTGCCATCGGATGCGTTCGCCGCCATTGGGGCCGAGCTTGGTCTGGATGCTTCCGAGCAAACCGCCGGGGCTACATCCGCTGCCTCGCCGCGGCGCCTGGGACTCATTCCTTTGACCGAGCAGAGCTGTGCCGTCGGTCTCGGCGCACCGTTCGGCCGGATCGACAACGAGAGCTTGGCGCGGCTCGCGGCTCTGCTCGCGACCTACGGGATTTCCGAGGTTCGCTTGTCGCCGTGGCGCACGCTGTATGTCGCGGCGAACCCGGGCAGCGCGGAACGGCTCGTTGCGGATGCGACCGAGTTCGGCCTGATCGTCGACGACGCCGACCCGGTGATGCGCGTCGATGCCTGCTCCGGCGTTGGCCGTTGTCCGTCGACCGCGCTTTCCACACGGCAGCACGCCCGAATGCTCGCCGGCGCAATGGCTCGCACGGGTTTCGCAGGCAGCCTGCACGTTTCCGGCTGCGCCAAGGGCTGCGCGCGCTCGGCGCCCGCCGATGTCGTCCTCGTCGGTGAGGGCGACGGTTATCACGTCGTACGGAACGGCACCGTGAAGAGCGCGCCCTGCGGCATCCTCGATCCGGCCGGCCTCGACCTGACGGGAAATGGGCTGTTCGAAGCCAATGAGAAGGCCCATGTCTGACCTGCGCGACTACATCAAGGATGGCGCGGAGATCTATCGCCGCTCGTTTGCGACTATCCGCGCGGAGGCCGACCTGTCGCGCTTTCGCGGGCTGGAAGAGAAGATCGCCGTGCGCATCATCCATGCCTGCGGCATGGTCGAGATTACCTCCGACATCGAGATCTCCGAGCACTTCGCCAAGGCGGCGCGGGCCGCGCTCGATCGCGGCGCGCCGATCCTGTGCGATGCCAAGATGGTGGCGCAGGGCATCACCCGCGCCCGGCTGCCGGTGAAGAACGAGATCATCTGCACGCTCGATGATCCCAGCGTGCCTGCGCTCGCGGCGCAACTGGGGACGACGCGGTCCGCGGCCGCGCTCGAGCTGTGGCGCCCGCATCTTGCCGGCGCGCTGGTCGCGATCGGCAATGCGCCGACCTCGCTGTTTCATCTGCTCGACATGCTCGACCAGGGCGCGCCGCGGCCGGCCGCGGTGATCGGAACGGCCGTCGGCTTCGTCGGCGCGCGGGAATCCAAGGAGGCGCTCGCGGCCGATGGCCGCGTGCCGTATCTGATCGTGAAAGGCCGCAAGGGCGGCAGCGCCATGGCCGTCGCCGCCGTGAATGCCATCGCGAGCGACGTCGAATGAGCCTGCTCGAGACCATCGCTGGCGGGGCTAACGCCGGCACGCTCTACGGCATCGGAGTCGGTCCGGGAGATGTACGTTATCTGACGCTGCGCGCGGCCGGACTGATCCTGTCCGTCGATGTCGTGGCGTTCTTTGCCAAGCGCGGCATTGAGGGCAACGCGCGGCGGATCGTGGCGCCCCTGATGAGAACCGGCCGTCACGAGCTGCGGCTGGAATATCCTGTCACCGAAGAAGTCCCGGTCGCCGATCCGTCCTACCAGGCACAGATCGGCGACTTCTATCATCGCGCATCCGACAGCATCGCGGCGCATCTCGTTGCAGGCCGATCCGTCGGCCTGCTCTCCGAAGGCGATCCGTTCTTCTATGGCTCGTTCATGCATATGTGGCGGCGGCTGGAGCGCGATCATCCGGTCGAGGTCGTTCCCGGCGTGACGGGAATGTCCGGCTGCTGGACCAAGGCCAACGTTCCCATCACCTGGGGCGATGATATCCTCTCGGTGCTCCCGGGCACCTTGGCCGAGGACGTGCTGCATGATCGGCTGACGCGCTGCGAGGCCGCCGTGATCATGAAGGTCGGGCGCAATCTCACCAAGGTGAAGCGTGCGATCGTCAGCGCCGGATTGCTCGATCGCGCCGTGTATGTCGAGCGCGGGACCATGGAGGCGCAGCGCGTCTCGCCATTGGCCGAGGTGGAGCAGGAGCGCGGGCCGTACTTCTCGATGATCCTGATCCCCGGGCAGGGGCGCCGGCTGTGACGGGCACGCTCACCATCGTCGGCGTCGGCCCCGGTCGTCCCGAACTGATGACGCCGGCGGCATCGGCCGCGATCGCCGAGGCGACCGATCTGATCGGCTACGGGCCTTATCTCGACAGGGTGGCGACGAGCCATCCGGGGCAGATCCGTCACGCCAGCGATAATCGCGTCGAACTCGATCGCGCGCGCCATGCGCTTTCGCTTGCAAGCGATGGACGGCATGTCGCGGTGGTGTCAGGCGGCGATCCCGGCGTGTTCGCGATGGCCGCCGCCGTGTTCGAGGCGGTCGAGGCGGGTCCTTTAGAATGGCGAGATCTCGACATCCGTGTCGAGCCTGGCGTCACGGCGATGCTTGCCGCCGCGGCCGAGGTCGGGGCGCCGCTGGGCGGCGATTTCTGCGCGATCTCGCTGTCCGACAATCTCAAGAGCTGGACCACGATCAGGCGTCGGCTGGAGGCTGCGGCTGCGGCCGACTTCGTCATCGCGCTGTACAATCCGCTGTCCAAGGCGCGGCCGCATCAGCTCGGCGAGGCCTTCGCACTGCTGCGGCAGATCAAGCCGCCGTCGACCGTGGTCGTCATGGTGCGCGCCGCGGGCAGCGGCGATGTCAGACGGATCATCACGACGCTGGGCGAGGTCGATCCCGACAAGGCCGACATGCGCACGCTCGTCCTGATCGGATCGACGGCGACGCGCCTGATAGCGCGCGACGGCAAGTCGCCGTTCGTCTACACCTTGCGCCGCGAAGTCGAGGGCGGTGCATGAGCAAGCTGGTCCTCCAGCCAGAGCAAGGCGCCGCGCGCATTGTCGAGCGCAACGCCATGCGGTTTGTCGGGCCGTGCGATCATGACAATGGGAATGCCGAGCCGCCGCGCGGCTGCGATCTTCGGATAGGTCGCAGCTCCGCCGGAGTTCTTCGAGACGATGAAGGCAATGCGCTCGCGCGTGAGAAAATCATGCTCCTTCGCTTCGTCGAACGGCCCGCGATCGTAGACGAAGCGAATCTCCGGTGGCAGTTGGATGTCGCCGGGCGGATCGATCGTGCGGGCGATGTAGTGATGCTGCGGAGCTGCGGCAAAGGCGGCGAGCTCCAGCCGGCCAAGACTCAGGAACACGCACGCAGCGGCGGCTCGGAGCGCGGAGGCCGCGGCTTCCGCGCTGTCGACCTCGATCCAGCGATCACCGTCCTGGCGCTGCCATGCTGCGCGCCGGATCGAAGCCAGCGGCACAGAGGTCGCGCGACACGCCGCGACGGCATGCCGCGAGATCTGGTCGGCATAGGGATGCGTCGCGTCGATCACCGCCTCGATCGCATGATCGCGCAGCCACGCCTCCAATCCGGAGATGCCGCCGAAGCCGCCGATGCGCGTCGGCAGCGGCTGTGGCTTGGGCGAGACCGTGCGGCCGGCGAGCGAGAGCGTCGCCTCGAAACGATCGTCGCCGGCCAGCAGCCGCGCCAGCTCCGAAGCCTCGGTCGTCCCGCCGAGAATGAGAATGCGCATGCGGGGCACGGTCCATGGTGAATCCGGCCGCAACTTGCAACGTAGCGCGTTGGCTGTCCATCATCGGCATCGGCGAGGACGGCGTCGACGGTCTCGCGGCGCCGGCGCGCCGTCTCATCGCGCAGGCGGTACTGGTGGCCGGCGGAGCGCGTCATCTCGAGCTCGCGACGTCGCTGATCGAGGGCGAGCGGCTGCCATGGCCAAGCCCGTTGCAGCTGGCGTTCGATCAGATCGCGTCGCGCAGGGGGGAGCCGGTCGTCGTGCTGGCGAGCGGTGATCCCTTCAACTATGGCGTCGGCAAGCAGCTCATGCAGCGTTTCGAGCCCGGGGAGATGCTGTGCCTGCCGCAACCTTCGGCCTTCAGCCTCGCAGCGGCCCGGCTCGGCTGGCCGCTGCAGGACGTGGCTCCGGTCACGCTGCATGGCCGCGCGCTCGAAGGCATCATCCGTCATCTCACACCGAGCGCGCGCATCCTGGCGCTGGCCCGGGACGGGTCGACGGCGGCGAAGCTTGCGGCATTGCTGACATCACGCCGCATGGGACGCTCGCGTTTGACGGTGCTGGAAGCGATCGGCGGCCCGCACGAGCGTGTGCGCAGTGCATTGGCCGATGAATTTGATCTGTCCGATATCCATCCACTCACGACGCTCGCGATCGAAGTCGAAGCCGGGCCCGATGCGCCGCTGATCCCGCTCTCATCTGGCCTTGCCGATGATCTGTTCGAACATGACGGCCAGATCACCAAGCGCGATGTTCGCGCCGTGACGTTGTCGGCGCTGTCGCCACGTCCAGGTGAATTGTTGTGGGATGTGGGATTGGGGTCGGGGTCGGTCGCGATCGAGTGGCTGCTGCGCCACGGCTCGCTGTGCGCTGTTGGCATCGAGGCACGGCAGGACCGTGCCGATCGTGCCATGCGCAACGCGCTTGCGCTCGGGGCTCCCGAGCTGAAGGTGGTGGTCGGTCGCGCACCTGACGTGCTGGCCGATATCGCGCCACCGGATGCGGTCTTCATCGGCGGCGGCATTTCGGAGGAGGGTGTGTTCGAAGGCGCCTGGTCGAAATTGAAGTCCGGCGGCCGGCTCGTGGCCAATGTCATCTCGCTCGAAGGCGAGGCGCGGCTGATCGATCTGTTCAACCGGCACGGCGGTGAGTTGATCCGCGTCGCCGTGTCGCGCATAGAGCCGGTCGGCCGGATGCATGGTTGGCGGCAGGCCATGCCGGTGACCCAATGGCGGGTGACGAAGCCATGATCGCGCTCGGGATCGGCTGCCGCCGCGATACGAGTGCCGATCTCATCGAGGCGGTCATCGCTGAGGCGCTGACGGCGGCGCGTCTTGCCGCCGGAGATGTTGCCGTGATTGCAACCGCCGGAGACAAGATGCGCGAGCCGGGCGTGATCGAAGCCGCGAAACGGCTGGGTCGGCCTCTCCGTGGCATTGCTGAGAATGATCTGATGGCGGTCGCTGATCTCGCCGTCACGCGGAGCGATCTTGTGCAGCGTCTCAAAGGCGTGCCCTCCGTCGCCGAGACCGCAGCGCTCGCTGCGGCCGGCCGCAATGCAAGGCTGATCCTGCCGCGGCTGGCCAATGCGTCCGCGACCTGTGCATTGGCAGCGGGTGAGGGCGCAGCGGAGGACGGCCGATGACGGTGCATTTCATCGGCGCCGGCCCCGGCGCTCCGGACTTGATCACCGTGCGGGGCCGCGACCTGATCGCACGCTGCCCCGTGTGTCTCTATGCAGGCTCGCTGGTTCCGAAGGCGCTGCTCGATCACTGTCCGCCGGGCGCGCGCATCGTCGACACGGCGCCGCTGTCGCTCGACGAGATCATGGCCGATATCGTGCGGGCGACCGCCGCTGGCGAGGACGTCGCGCGGCTGCATTCCGGTGACCTCTCGATCTGGAGCGCGCTGGGCGAACAGCTGCGGCGCTTGGATGAGTTGAAGATTCCCTACACGGTCACACCGGGCGTGCCGTCATTCTCGGCGGCAGCAGCCGCGCTCGGGCGCGAGCTGACCTTGCCGGGGCTTGCACAATCGGTGGTGCTGACGCGCACCTCCGGCCGCGCCTCCGCGATGCCCGAGACCGAACAGCTGTCGCTGTTCGCGCAATCGCGCGCCACGCTGGCGATCCATCTTTCGATCCATGTCCTGGACAAGGTCGTGGATGAGCTCCGCCCACATTATGGCCAGGACTGTCCGGTCGCGATCGTCTATCGCGCGAGTTGGCCGGATCAGCGCATCGTCACCGGCACGCTCGCGACGATCGTCGATCAGGTCGCAGCAGCCGCGATGGAGCGCACCGCGTTGATCCTGGTCGGCCGCGCGCTCGCGGCCGAGGATTTTCGCAACAGCGCGCTGTACGATGCCGACTATCAGCGGCGCTTTCGCGGGAGGGCCGAATGAGCCTGGCCGTGACTTCGTCCGACCAGCCGTCCGTCGCGGTCGAACACCGCGACATCGAGCGCAATCTCGTTGTCGCCCAGCGCACGGCGCGCCGTCTGCCACGCGGCCTGCGCAACGACCTCGCCGGCGGGAAATCCGGCCCGGTCAGCTTCCTGCAGCACCTGCAGCGCGGTGTTGGCCGTGCGTGCGGTCGTGACCAGTGCGGCCGGCGCGCCCGCGTCATGCAGCGTGTTCGCGAGCCAGCCGAGATCGACCTCGCCGGCGCGCGAATGCAGGTCGAGCAGGCCCTGTCCGAGCTTGGTCATCTTGGCGAAGCCGCCGGCCACCGTCACGCGGGGCACCGGATGGCGGCGCAGATATTTCAGCATGCCGCCGGCGAAGTCGCCCATGTCGATCAGCGCAGTCTCCGGGAGTTCGTAGAGCCGCTGCACCGCCTTCTCCGACGTGCTTCCCGTCGCGCCGGCGATGTGCGGCAGGCCGGCGGCGCGCGCGACATCGATGCCGCGATAGATCGAGTGGATCCAGGCCGCGCAGCTGAACGGCACGACGATTCCCGTGGTGCCGAGGATCGACAGGCCGCCGACGATGCCGAGCCGCGGGTTCAGCGTCTTCCTCGCGAGTTCCTCGCCGCCGGGAATGGAGATCTCGACAGTGACGTCGCGCGCCCCGCCGAGCGCTGCGGCGGCTTCGTCGATCGCCGCCGCGATCATCTCACGCGGCACCGGATTGATCGCCGGCTCTCCCGGCCGCAGCGGCAGTCCAGGCCGCGTAACGGTACCGACGCCCGGGCCTGCGCGAAACGTCACCCCGGAGTTGTCTGCACCGCGCCGCAACGTCACTTTGACCAGCGCGCCGTGCGTGACGTCAGGATCGTCGCCGGCGTCCTTGATCACGCCCGCGGTCGCGCCGGCGCCGTCGGCCTCATGCATTGCCACCGCAAAGCTGACACGACGTCCGCCGGGCAGGGCGATCTCGACCATGGTGGGACAGTTGCCGGTGACCAGCAGCTCATAAGCGGCGCGCGCGGCCGCAGTGGCGCAGCTGCCGGTGGTCCAGCCACGCTTCAGCGGTCGGTTCGACGGATCCGCGGTTCCCATCATGCCCGTTCGCATAGCACATTTTGCCGGGACATTGCGGAGCCCCGGCCATGACCATGGCGGCACCCAATGGGATCATCGTCGCCGCGCCGCGTTCGGGCGCCGGCAAGACGACGGTGACGCTCGGGCTGCTGCGGGCTCTCAGCCGGCGGGGCACGCGCGTGCAGCCGTTCAAGTGCGGGCCCGACTACATCGATCTCGCGTTTCACACGGCCGCTGCGAATCGGACGAGCTACAATCTCGACGGTTGGGCGATGTCGCGGCCGCAGCTCCTGGACCTCGTCTGCGGCGTTGCCGCCGACTCGGACATCGCGGTCGTCGAGGGCGTGATGGGCCTGTTCGACGGCGCACCCCGGCCCGGCCGCGCGGGCCGAGGCTCGGCCGCGGATCTCGCGGCTTTGACCGGCTGGCCGGTGGTGCTGGTTCTCGATGTCAGCGGGCAGACCGAGACCGCCGCTGCCGTCGCGCTCGGCTGCGCGCGTTTTCGCGACGATGTTCACGTGGCCGGCGTGATCCTCAATCGGGTCGCGAGCGAGCGGCACCGGGCGCTGATCGAGCCGGCCTTCGCGACCGTCGGGATCAGGGTGCTCGGCGCGCTGGCGCGGGACGAGCAATTGACGTTGCCGGAACGGCATCTCGGCCTGGTCCAGGCCCAGGAGATCACGGCCATCGAGGCCCATCTCGAGCGTCTCGCAACCTGCATGTCCACATCCGTCGATCTGGACGCGGTGCTTGCACTCGCGCAACCGATACGCTGCACCGCCGCTGCCGCGCAGACATCCGGCTTTGGCATCAGGCCGCCCGGACAGCGCATCGCGCTGGCCTCGGATGCGGCGTTCTCGTTCAGCTATCCGCATCTTCTGCGGCATTGGCGCGCCCAGGGCGCGGAGATCATTCCGTTCTCGCCGTTGAACGACGAGGCTCCTGATCCCGCAGTCGATGCGGTCTGGCTGCCGGGCGGCTATCCCGAATTGCATGCCGGACGGTTGGCCTCGGCGCAGTCGTTTCTCCATGCTCTCAACGCAATGGCCTCGCGCGGCGTGCCGATCCATGGCGAGTGCGGTGGCTACATGATGCTGGGGGCGGGCCTCGAAGATGCCCACGGAGTCCGGCACGCGATGGCCGGGCTGCTGTCGCTGGAAACCTCGTTCGCCCGCCGCCGCCTGCATCTCGGCTATCGCCAGGCGACCCTGTTGGCCGACTGCCCCCTCGGCCAGGCGGGGGCGCGTGTCCATGGTCACGAATTTCACTATGCAACGATCCTGAGCGAGGCTGACGATCCCTTGATCGATTGCCGCGATGCCTCGGGTCATGCCACTGCCGAGCGTGGCGCTCGCCGCGGGTCGGTGACGGGATCGTTTCTGCATGTCCTGAGCGGCGAGGGCGCATGAGCGACCAGAACCAGACCCCTCCGCAATTCGACGCCACCTTTAGGCAACGCTTTGCCGAACTGGTGCGCTGGCGTCGCGACGTGCGGCGTTTCCGCTCCGATTGGGTTTCCCCCGAACTGATCGAGCAGTTGCTGGCTCTTGCATCCCATGCGCCATCCGTCGGCTTCTGCCAGCCCTGGCGTTTTGTGCTGGTCGAGAGTCCCGAACGCCGCGCGGCGATCATCGAGAATTTCAAGCGCGCGAACCAGGCCGCGCTCGCCGGCTATGCTGGTGAGCGCCGCGCGCTCTATGCGAGCCTCAAGCTGGAAGGCCTGACGCAGGCGCCCGTCCATCTCGTCGTCTGTGCCGACGAGGGCGCCGCGACCGGCCATCGTCTTGGCCGCGCCACGATGCCGGAGACGCTGCGCTACTCGGTCGTGGCCGCGATCCAGACGTTCTGGCTCGCGGCGCGCGCAGAAGGATTGGGGGTCGGCTGGGTGTCGATCCTTGATCCGGCGGCCGTCTGTCGGGAGCTCGAGCTGCCGCCCGACTGGAGCCTGATCGCCTATCTCTGTGTCGGCTGGCCGCAGGAAGAGCATGACGATCCCGAATTGGAACGTCACGGCTGGGAAACGCGGCTCGACCAGACGGTGATCAAGCCGCTCAGGCGCTAGGTCATGATGCCAGCGCCAATGCCGGCGCGTCCACCGTGATTGGCTCGGCCATTGCGGCTTCGGCGCCAGCGAGCTGAAACCGCATGCCGTGCAGATTGATGGTGAGCGGAATGCCGCGGAAATCGTCGTGGAAGGCGCGGATGCGGCGCGTCATCTCGGCGGCGTCGATGTCGGCGGGCATGTCGCACATGGCGGCATACGACCGCCGGGTGCTTCTGATGCCGCTCCAATTGGCGGAGAGCGCCGGCAGCGGGCCGGCGTGGCAGGCGAGATCGTGCGACATCCGCCAGAACAAATAGGCGAGCCGCACGAACGTCATCTGCTCCAGGCCGCGAACATCCACGCCGCGGGGGATGTCGAACGTCTCGACGCCGACGATCGCGCCGCAGTCGACACGCGGTTCCATCACATGGGCCGTCGCGCCAAAGCTCGTCGCGCCGTCATACATCGCGAAATGCGCCGGTGCCCAGCCCGGATAGTCCGGCGAGGCCGGATGAAAATTGTAGGCGCCGTAACCGAGCGCCGGAAGGATGGCCGCAGGAACGATCACGCCGGTCGTGAAGGCAAGCAGGCGGGATCTGCCGAGCACGTCGCGCTCGATGGCTTCGAGGTCCTGCAGACTGACCGCGAAGCGAAACGCGAGTGCAGAATTGTGCGCCCTCAGGAGTTCGGTGAGCGCGAGCTGCTGGTCGCGGCTGCCGGTGAGAAGAATGATGGTGTCGAACATGATCGGCCCTTCGTTGGCGTCAGCGGCGGGAGGTCTGGATGTTGTCGCGGTGGCGTGCTGCCTCTGCGGCGGCCATCGCTTGAAACAGGTTGGCCGGCAGCTCCTGACCGGGAACGATCTCGAACACGGTGTTGTCCGCGCGGAAAGCGGCTTCCCGCGCGATACGGACCTCCGGCTGCCACGAACACAGCGAGAGCTCGAGGCGGGCGAAGCCGCCGCAATCCGCGACGAAGGCACTCGTCAGCCTCTCGATGCTGTCAGCTGTGGCGCGCGCGCCGCTGCTTTCGACGTCGCGCAGGATCACCGTGACGGCCTTGTCGGATTCCGCTTTGGAGCTGACGACGAGCAGCGACTCCAAAGCGCCGACGCGCCCCGCTCGCCTGGGTGATCGGACCACCGCGGCGAAGTCCGGATCTGGACCAAGGTCGGCATTCGCCGGCTTCAGGTTGTGGACGATGGTCGCGTTCCGGACGCCGGCTTCACCCGCAACGGCATGGTAGGAGCGGGGAAGCCAAACCGTGTCGAGCGCGATCTGGGACGTCACGGCGCTCCAGGCCTGATCGATCAGGTAGCCGTCCCAGACGTCCGGGCATGAGGAGGCGAGGTCGTGCCAGGTCGTCAGCACGGCCTCGGCAGCCTTCGAGCGGCCGAAATAGAGGGTGCGCGCCGACATCTCCCAACCGTTCCACTTGTGGACGGCAAGATCGCAGCCTGTCAGGCGAGGAATGTCCGGGGCGGACTGAAACATCACGTCCGCGTCGACATACAGCAGCGGCTCGCGGTGCCGCTGCCACATCCGCGCGATGAAGTCGGCCTTGTCTGCAGCGGTCAGCCGTCCACTGGAGTGACCATCGACCGCTTCGATGTCGAACGCGATCCCGAGCCGCTCGAGCGAGCGCCTGAGATGATAGGTGTGCAAGTCACCGACAGTCCTGGGATGGCACGACACGACACGCAATGCATCCGCCGCGGGCGCTGCGTCCGGCACATGCCAGTCGAGGCCACCCCACCATAATTCGTGCGGGCCGTCTGCCGATGCGCCGACGGTGCCGAATTCGGTCAGCTTCGATTTCAGGAAGTCGAAGGCGGGATTTTCGCCGAACGGGATCACGATTGCGTCGTAAGCCGTCAGCGCGTTGTAGAGCAACTCGGCACCTGCGCCCGTCGGCGGATCGATGACGATGATGGTACGCCCGCCACGAGGCGGAGCATCGCCGCTCCAGTGGACTATCGGGCCGAACGTCTGCGAGAGCCATTGCAGGCGACGTCCCTGTTGCCTGCCGAGCCTGATGCCGTCAGCGCGCAAGGCTCGCACCGGATCGTCGTCGAGGGCGTTCGAAACTTTCCGCGTCATGCCGGGTCCTCCTGCACTATAGAACGGACAATGGCGGCCAATCAGGCGCGTCGATCGCGGACTCATCGGTGGCGTTGCGCTCGCATGAGTGTGATTCCGGTCATCGGCACGGAACGCGCGTGTTTCGTTTCGCAATGTTGCCGGCGTGTTGCTCGAGGCAGTCGCAAACAATCAAGTTCGTGCCAGGACGTCCACCGGTTGGATGATGTGGGACCTGCCTGACAGTTATATATGGTCCATAGTCGTTGCCTCTGGTCCAGATCTTCGATTCCCTTGCTTCTGCCTGTGACGCGACATCGTATGATGCAGAACGTTACGTTCGAAACATCCAGCAACAAACAGAGGCGCAGAAGAAACGTTGCGTGTAGCTCGCATGCATTCATGGCGCTCGACACCGGGTGTCGACCGCTTCGCTTTTCATCGCTGTCAGCTACTACAACGTATGATCTCGCAAGATCAGGCGCACGACATCGCAAAAAATCGTCATGCGATTCAAAAAACGCGTCGGCGGCAACTGACAGAGTCGAAAAATGAGATAGTTTCGTCGAGGTGATTCGGAAAAAATTGCCGGGTGCGATGATCGCTCCGCGAGAGATTCTGGATTCGCACAACTGTCGTCTTTCTTGTGTCGCGGTGCGCTCCACGGATGTTGTTAGTAAGCGTTGCAGCTTGCGTTTTCTGATGAATTCGTCCTCTGGAATGAATCCCTGCCATGCCGACCATCGGCCTCTTCTCCTCCATGATCGCCGGCCGCCCGATCGACGTGCGGCAGATTTTGCCCGGTCCTAGGCAAAACATTCCACGTAAGCGTTTGAAAAATAACGCAAATACTCCGCCTGGTTCTTTCGGTCGCGCCGTTCAACGATCGGAAGCCGTCTGCGAACTGCGCCGTCGGCATTGCGGGTTGGAGATTCGGAAATGAGCTACGCGCTGGACGTCTGGGCCCCGGCCGATGGCGTATCTTCGAAAGAGCCGGCGTCACCGGACGTTGCGACGGTGCCGTGGAGCGAGTCGGCCAGCACCGTTCCGGACTCCGTGCCGAGCGACACCGCCGTCTTCGACGAGGACAAGGAGTTGCTCGACCGGTTGGCAACCGGGGAGGAGCTCGCATTTCGTCTGCTGGTCGAGCGTCATATCGATCGTGCCTATGCGATTGCGCTCCGCATCGTCGGCAATGCCGCTGACGCCGAGGACGTCGTTCAGGACACGATGCTGAAGGTCTGGACGCATCGCGGACGCTGGCAGCATGGTCGCGCCAAGTTCTCGACCTGGCTGTATCGTGTCGTCAGCAACCGCTGCATCGATATCCGCCGCAAGCCGCGTACCGAGAACGTCGATGTCGTGCCGGAAGTTGCCGACGGCAAGCCCGATGCCGCGAGCGTCATCGAACGTGCCGAGATGAACAATCTGCTGGAAGCTGCGATGCAGCGCCTCACGGAGCAGCAGCGCATCGCCGTGATCCTGTCGTATCACGAGAGCATGAGCAACGGTGAGATCGCCGACGTGATGGACACGACGGTGGCCGCTGTGGAGTCGCTGTTGAAGCGCGGACGCCAGCAGTTGCGCGACATGCTGCGGCGGCACGAGCGCGACATTCGCGGCGCCTTTACCGATTGCTAACTATAAAGTTCGCGTTGCATGAGAAATCCCGCCTGATCCTGGCAGGCGCTTCCGTTTGATCGATCAGACGGGGCTGATCCGCACCGTCAGTCCTTCCACGATCCGGCGTGTCCTGCCGATCACTCAGGAGTCCTCACCGTGCCCGCAATTTCCACCAACATCGCGGCCAACTCGGCCGTCCGTTATCTGAACATCAATTCAAGCCAGGAAACGAGCTCGCTCTCGAAGCTGTCGAGCGGTTCGCGGATCACCTCGGCCTCCGACGATGCCGCAGGTCTTGCGATCTCGACCCGCATCTCCTCCGACATCACCACGCTGCAGCAGGCCGCGACCAACGCCGCGCAGGCGACCTCGATCCTGCAGACCGCCGATGGCGGCGCCTCCAACATCAGCGACATCCTGGCCCGCATGAAGTCGCTGGCCTCCGAGTCGGCATCGGGCACCACGGTCGGCACCAGCCGCACCTACATCCAGTCGGAATTCTCGCAGCTGACCAGCGAAATCACGTCGATCGCGACCGGCACGCGCTATAGCGGCCAGAGCCTGCTTGACGGCACCAGCACCTTCTCGTCGGGCGTCTCGGTCCTGGTCGGCTCCTCCGCCTCCGACACCATCAACATCACGCTGTCCGACCTCACTGCGAGCACGCTCGGCGTCTCCTCGCTCGACGTCAGCACCCAGACCGGTGCGACCGCGGCCGTGACCGCGCTGGACACCGCGATCGACACGGTCTCGAAGGCCCGCGCCGACATCGGTGCGCAGGAATCGCGCTTCAACTTCTCGGCCGACTCGATCTCGACGCAGACGCAGAATCTGCAATCGGCCAACTCGGCGATCAAGGACGTGGACATCGCCTCGGAGCAGGCGAAGCTGTCGTCGGCCCAGGTCAAGACCCAGGCCGCCGTGTCGGCGGAAGCCGCCGCGAACCAGATCCCGCAGTACCTCTTGAAGCTGCTGGGCTGAGACGTGATCTGCCGGGCCGGCGCCGTGCCGGTCCGGCCTTTGTTTTGGAGGACGTCGACGAATGACCGTGAGCAGCGCGACCTCGAGCACGAGCAGCACGACATCGTCTTCCTCGTCCTCGTCGAGCTCGACGAACTCGCTCACCACGTCCGGAACGAGCACCACGAGCACGATCGACTGGACCGCATTGATCCAGTCGGCGGTGAATGCCAAGCTCACGGCGGCAACCCAGATCTCGACCAAGATCACGACGAACGAAGCCAAGATCACGGCCTATCAGACGCTGCAGACCGCGCTGAAGACGCTGTCGTCGGGATTGTCGTCGCTGGCGACGGCGATGGTGAATTCGCTCGCGACCAATGCTTTTGCAACGCGGGCAGCCACGATCAGCGCAACCGGCGACGTCAGCGCCTCATCGGCTCTGTCGATGTCGGTGAACAATGGCGCGGCGACCGGAAGCCACACGCTGACGATCAGCCAGGTCGCAACCGCACAGAAGGTGACCGGAACTGCGCAGTCGAGCCAGACCTCGGCGCTCGGCTATTCCGGCACGTTCTCGCTCGGCCTGTCCGGCGGCAGCACGGCCGACATCACGATCACCAGCGGCATGTCGCTGCAGGATGTCGTCGATTCCATCAACGCCCAGACCTCCACCACGAATGTCGAGGCCTCGATCGTCCAGGTGTCGAGCGGATCCTATCAGCTGGTGCTGACAGGCACGCAGGACGCGGCCGACATCACCTATGCGAGCTCGTCCGGCGACGACATCCTCAACAAGCTCGGGGTGACCGACAGCTCGGGAGCATTCGCCTCGGTGCTGCAGACGGCGCAGGCCGCGCAGTTCACCCTCGACGGCATCAGCCTGACCCGCAACACCAACGACATCACCGACGTGCTCAGCGGCGTCACCTTCGATCTGCTGCAGGCGACGCCGTCCGGAACGACGCTGAACATCAGCATCGGCACCGATACGAGCCAGATCTCGTCGGCGCTGCAGACCTTCGTCACCAACTACAATGCGTTCCGCGATGCCGTGATCGCGCAGCAGACCACCAACTCCGACGGGACGGCCTCGTCCAGCTCGGTGCTGTTCGGCGACGGCACCATGCGCGACATCATGAACACGCTTCAGGCCGTGCTCGGAACCTCCGTCGGCGGGCTGACGATGGCGGACCTCGGCCTGTCGTTCAACGAGAAGAACGAGCTCGCGCTCGATACGGGGACCTTGTCGACGATCCTCAGCACCAATCTGAGCGGTGTGACGACGCTGCTGTCGGCGCAGACGACGACATCGTCGAGCCAGCTCAGCGTCGTCAATACCGGCACGTCGCCGCAATCCTTCACGCTGGATCTCACGGTGGATTCGTCGGGCAGCCTGACGGCGGCTTCGGTCGGCGGCGACAGCTCGCTGTTCACCGTCAGCGGCAACACGATCGTCGGCAATTCCGGGACGATCTATGCCGGCATGGCTTTCACCTACACCGGCTCGACCTCGCAATCGATCACGGTGACCTCGACCCAGGGGCTCGCCACGCAGATCTACCAGATTGCGAAGACCGCCTCGTCCAGCACCGGCTCGCTGCAGACGCTGATCGACAGTCTGACGTCACAGGACGAGACGATGACGGCCAAGGTCAACGACATCAAGAGCTCGGCTGCGACGTTTCAGACCCAGCTCACGGCGCAATACGCCAAGTATCAGGCGGCGATCGAGAGCGCGAACAACACGCTGACCTATCTGAAAGCCCTTCTCAATTCGAGTTCGAGTAACTGATGACCCAGAGTTCGATGGCGCAATTTGCAAGTCAGGCCTATCGCGGCGCGGCCGTGGCGGTTCCGCCGCTACGCGCCGTGATCATGCTGCTCAACGGGGCGATGAGCTACCTGCAGAAATCCTTGCAGGCGCAGGAGGCGCGCCGCTTCGAGGAGGGGCACGCCCATCTGACCCGGGCAACAGCGATCCTGCGCGGATTGAGCCTGCACCTCGATTCCGTGCGTGGCGGAGCGGTCGCCGACCAGCTGTTCGGGACCTACAACGCCCTGATCGTGGCAGCGTTGCGGGCCTACGGCCGACCTCACATGCGGGAGAATTTCCAGCGGATCACCGAAAGCCTGTTGGAGTTGCGGGGGGCCTGGGAGGCCGTCGACGCGGCCGCACGGGGCGCGCGAACGACGGGTGATTCGGCCAACCGCCGGTAGTTTCGGTCGAATCGCGTGGCTGCTGCGGTGCGGAAATCTCGGGAAACCGATCAGAAATAGGCTGCATTGGCTCGCATGTTCGGTATCTCGTGCAGCGCTGGGTGCATACGCGTCCCGAAAATTACGGAGTTTGCCGCGTCTGGCCGCGATCGATCGTCATAATCGCCGATATCAATTTCGTTTGCGGGCTGAATGCTTTATGACGATCCTGGAAACGCTGGATTGAGCGGACGATGGACGTCAGGGAATTCGAGGATCTGATCGACCGGCTGGGTGAGGACATCTCGCAATGGCCGGCGGAGCAGCGTCAGGCGGCGACCGATCTGCTTGCGTCCTCTCCCGAAGCTGAGCGCTTGCTGTCGGAGGCTCGCCTCGTTCGCGAGGCGCTGTCGTCCCCGCCGGTTCGCGCACCGGCCGGCCTGGCCTCCCGCATCCTGGCTGCGGCCAACCGTTTGACCCCGGACGACGCGACAACCGCCTCGGCTGACGCCCACCAGCCCGGCTGAGCCCTAGCCGGGGCCGTGCTCCCGCCGGCTGGATCTGAGCGGCTGGGCGTCGAAACCCGATCACGGCTGTCATCTCCTAAAATCGTCGAACTCGTCTGCGCACGAAACCATCGCGCGCGGGAGCAATGACGCGAGCCGTGACGACTCGATCGTTGCCGCCGGTCTGAAGCGGTCACGCCGCCCATGTTCTCTGCTGGTCTCGTCCTGTCCATAGCGGGGCGCGCCGCCAGGCCGCGCTGCCGATGCAGATCGGTGCCTCGGACCAGGCGATTTTTGCCGCCTCTGCCTAACTGCGTGGCGGCAAATTCTGCCGTCGGATCAACTAATTCGACCGACTAATTGTGCGCCTGGATTCGGCGCTCCGGCCGTTTGATCAGCAAACGCCTTCACGACCGCGTGGTCGTGCTGTGTCCCGCCGATGTTCGCGGCGAGAGCCGGAGTTTCTGCCATGAACGTTTCCGCTGCGAGTTCGTCGACCGCGACCACCTCATCTACCTCATCATCCAGCGATACGTCGCGCACGACGCTCAGCTCGAGCGACTTTCTGACGCTGCTGGTGAGCGAGCTGCAGAACCAGGATCCGCTCAACGCGACGAGCGTGACCGACTTCATCAACCAGATGACGTCGTACGCAAACTACACCTCGCAGCAATCGCTCAATACCAGCATGACTTCGCTTGCCAGCTCGTTCTCCAGCCTGGTGACGCTCAACTCGGTCAACTACATCGGCCATACCGTCGAGGCCAAGACGGACACCGCCGTCCTGTCCAACGGCTCGGCGACGTTCGGCTATTCGCTCTCGTCGGCCGCGTCGAACGTCTCGATCTCGATCAAGGACTCCTCCGGAAGCACGGTCTGGACCGGAACCGGCACCGGCAACAAGGGCTCCAATTCGATCACCTGGGACGGCAAGGATTCGAGCGGCAATCAGCTCAGCGACGGCGGCCAGTACACGATCTCGGTCACCGCGACGGACTCCGCCGGAAATTCGGTTCTCAACTACACGACGATCACCGGGACTGTCACCGGCATCGACACCTCGACCAGCACGCCCTCGCTCACCGTTGGCGGCGTTCCGGTCAGCGCCAGCAACATCATCGGCGTCACCTCCTGACGATTTCATTCGGAGTACAATCATGAGTCTTTCTGGGGCCCTTTCATCGGCGATCTCGGCGCTCAACGCGCAGAGCTCGTCGCTCGCCATGATCAGCGACAACATTTCCAATGCCGACACGACCGGATACAAGACCACATCCGGAATGTTCGAGCAGCTGGTGACGGCGTCGAGCAGCTCGAAGGCCTATTCGTCCGGCGGCGTGTCGGTCTCCGGCCGGTCCAACATCACCCAGCAGGGACTGCTGGCGACCACGACGAATGCGACGGACGTCGCCATCCAGGGCTCCGGCTTCTTCGTCGCCACCAACTCGACCTCGGCAGGCGGCGAGACCTTCTATACCCGCAATGGTGCCTTCACGACCGACAATGCCGGCTACCTCGAGAACAACGGCTATTATATCGAGGGATGGCGCACCGATGCGAGCGGCAATGTCGTCGGCAACGGGCTCGAATCGATCAATACCAAGGTCGCGCTGACCAATGGCGGGGCGACCACCAAGACGTCGCTGGCGGCCAACCTGCCGGCCGATGCTGCAAGCGGGGATACGTTCAGCAGCTCGATGACGGTGTACGATTCGCTCGGCCAGTCGCACACGCTCAACGTCACCTGGACCAAGTCGGCGACGGCGAACGAATGGACCGCCGATGTCGCGCCGGCCACGGCTTCGGACGGGACCGTGACGAGCGGCACCTATACGATTGATTTCAACTCGGACGGCTCCCTCAGCACGGTCTCCTCGACCAATCTCGGCATCACCTGGAACAACGGCGCGGCGGCGAGCTCGATCGCGCTCAGCTTCGGCACGACGGGCGGCGGCACTGATGGTCTGACCCAGCTGTCGTCCGGCAGCACGACGCCGAGCGTTTCCAATTTCAGCGCCAATTCCGACGGCATCTCGTTCGGCACGCTGAGCAGCATTTCGGTCGGCAAGAACGGCCTCGTCGAGGCGACCTATTCCAACGGCCAGACCGTCCCGATCTACAAGATCGCGGTGGCGACGTTCTCCGATCCCAATGGTCTCGTGGCACATAGCAGCGGCATGTACACGTCGACGGCGACGTCGGGCAACGCGACCCTGCAGGCATCCGGCGAGAATGGTGCGGGAACCATCTACGGCAGCGAATTGGAGTCGAGCACGACCGACACCACGGGCCAGTTCAGCAACATGATCTCGGCCCAGCAGGCCTATTCGGCGGCGTCGCAGGTGGTCTCGGCCGTCAACAAGATGTACGACACCCTGATCTCGTCGATGAGGTGATCATGGCCGACCTGAAGAGGGAGCGGCTCGGCGAGGGCGAGGCGCTGTTGAAGAAGCTGCGTCGGTTGAGACTGCGCGCCGCGACCGCCGGCAAGGATGACCGCGCGCAGCTGTTGGCCCTGATGGACGACATCGAAACGGTACGGCGAAAGCTGCTGCGCGAATGTGCGCTGCTCGACGAGGAACTGAAGGTCGCGGCCGTCAGGGTGACGGCGGCGAACACCTATGCCCGCGTCGCGCAGACCAGCCGCCGGCCGCAGCGTGAACATTGAGAGTGGGAGCGACAGGATGAAACACGCAAGCCAGGCCGATCGACGGCCCGCAAGCGAGGACGAGGTGCGGACCTTGATCGCGCTGATCGACGAGCTGATCGCGGTGGTCTCGGAAGAGAATGTGGAGCTCGCCAAGGGGCTGCCGGCCTCGCGCTCGAAACAGCTCGACGACAAGAACCGGCTGGCCGGGCTGTTCGAGCAGCGGGTCGCCGAATGCGCCAGGCAGACGGCAAGCCTCGACGTGCGCGACCGCGTCCTGCGCGAGCAGCTCATGGAGCACATCCTCAACCTGCGTGGCGCGATGGACGAGAACCTCGTGCGATTGCGGGCCGCGATCGAAGCCAGCAATCGCCGCATCGAAGCGGTCATGCAGGCCATCCGCGAGCAGATCGCCAATGCCTCGCCCTATGGCGCCGGCGGGCGTCGCACCGCGCGTGCGACCTCTTGCGGAACCAATGTCAGGGCATGATGGCCACCCAGCAGCGGGAGTAGGGCGATGTCGCTCGATATAGCACGGCTGGTCGCCTTCAGCGGCATCTCGACCACGGAGCTGCAGATCAGCGTGGCGTCGTCGAACATCTCGAACGCCGACACGAAGGGGTATACGCAGAAGACGGCCAACCAGGTCACGAACGTGACCGGGGGAATTGGAACCGGCGTTTCCATTACCGGCATTTCGAGCAATGTCGACAAGCTGTTGCTGAAATCGCTGATCGGAGCCAATTCCGAGCTCGGCGCGGCCGACACCACGAACAACTACCTGACCCAGCTGCAGCAGCTGTTCGGCAGCGCGTCCACGTCCGGCACCTCGACGACGGGAACGTCGCTGGCAAATTCGCTGGCATCGCTGGAGTCCGCCTTGTCGTCGCTGGCGAGCTCGCCCAGCAGCGTATCGCTGCAATCGGCCGTCGTCAGCGCGCTGGATGATTTCGCAAGCCAGCTGCGCAGCACGTCGAGCGGTGTGCAGACGTTGCGGGCCAACGCCGACAAGGACATCGCGTCGTCGGTCCAGAGCGCCAACGACGACCTGCAGCAGATCGCCGATCTCAATGTCGAGATCCGCAAGATGGCGGCGTCCGGCCAGTCGACGGCGGACCTCGAGGACGAACGCAATTCGGCGCTGCAGGATCTGTCGTCCTATATGAACGTCAGCTACTACACGGCGTCGAACGGCGACCTCCAGGTCTACACCTCGTCGGGCAGGGCGCTCGTCGACAGCTCGGCCCACACGCTGAGCTATACGGCCTCGGCGAATGTCTCGGCGGCGTCGAGCTACGCGTCGGGCGGCTTCAGCGGCATCATGGTCGACGGCCTCGATGTCACGTCCCAGATCACGTCGGGCAAGATCGGCTCGCTGGTCACGTTGCGGGACGAGACCCTGCCGGCCGCGCAGACCCAGCTCGACCAGTTGGCCTCGCAGCTGAAATCGGCGCTGAATTCGATCACCAATGATGCGTCGGCCGTTCCACCTCCGACCACCCTGACCGGAACGGCAAGCGTCAGCAGCACGACGGCGCTGTCGGCGTCCGGAACGGTCCGCATCGCCGTGGCTGACCAGAGCGGCAATCTCGTTTCGTACCAGGATCTCGATCTGTCGTCCTACGCGACGGTGGGCGATCTGGTCACGGCGCTCAACGGCATCTCCGGGGTCTCCGCTTCGATCGATTCCAGCGGACACCTGTCGATCAGCGCCACGTCGTCGTCGAACGGCATCGCGATCAACGACATGACCAGCGCGATCGGCGGCAGCGGCTTCTCCGACTATTTCGGCATGAATGATCTCGTCACCGGGACGAGCGCCGCCAATTTCGCCGTCAACAGCAGCATTCTGAGCGGCGCTGCCGGCCTGCCGACCGGCACGCTCGACGGCTCCGCGACCTTGACGACCGGCAGCCAGGTGCTGACGGCCGGCTCGGCGACGGTCATCAATGCGCTCATCGACAAGCTGACCGGCTCGACCAGCTTCGCCTCGGCCGGAGGCCTGAGCGCAACGACCGGCTCGTTTGCCGACTATGCCGCGGCGATCGTCGCCAATGTGGCCAGCAAGGCTTCGCAGGCCTCGACCGCCTACACCGCGAAATCGACGGCCCAGTCGAGCTATGCCAGCTCGCTGTCCTCGCAATCGGGCGTCAACCTCGACGAGGAGACGGCGCGGCTGAGCGCCCTGCAGAACAAATACGCCGCCGCCTCGCAGCTGATCTCCGTGGTCAACAGCATGTTCTCGTCGTTGCTCACTGCCGTGCAATCGACCTAGTCTGGAGCGGATGTCATGACGATGCGGATCGCGACCTTTGCGAACTCCGACCAGATGATCACGAGCGCGCTGCGAACGCAGGCGACCATGGCCAATCTTCAGGTGCAGGAGGCCTCGGGACTGAAGACCGAGTATCTCGCCGGTTACGGCGCCGACACCCAGCACGTCGTCAATCTGCAGGTGTCGGTCACGCGGGCGCAGTCCCATATCGATGCCGCGACCCTGGCCGACAGCAAGGTGCAGGTCATGTATTCTGCCGTGGGGCAGGTGTCGGACATCGTCAGCCAGCTGCGCACGGCCTTGAGCGCCGCGAGCTCGGGCAGCAGCACGGGAACCACGTCCGCAATCAGCACCGCGCAGCAGTTGCTGCAGCAGATGTCGGGCATTCTGAACACCCAGTATGACGGGCAATACCTGTTCGGCGGCGGGCGGACCGCGACGGCGGCGGTCGACACGTCGAGCTTCGCCTCCGGCGCGGGATCGCTGACCACGACGGATGCCAGCTACTATCAAGGCGACAGCGAGCTTGCCTCGGTCCGGGTCTCCGATGGCCAATCCGTCACCTATGGCGTCACCGCCGACAACTCGGCCTTTGAGGAGGTCATGCGTGTCCTGAAGTTCGTCGCCAACAGCTCGACCCTGTCCGGAACCGACATCACCTCCGCGCTGACGCTTGCCGATCAGGCGGTGGACGATGTCGCCACGGTGCAGGCGAAGCTTTCCGATGCGGCGTCCCGGATCGAGAGTGCCAAATCGCAGCAGACCGATTACAAGAGCTATGCCGAGAGCCTGGCGACCGACCTGACCAGCGTCGACGTCGCCGCGGTCACGGCGCAATTGTCGACTTATCAGGCCCAGCTCACGGCGAGCTATACCGCCATCTCTAAGATCCAGAGCTTGAATCTGGCAAGCTATCTGCGGTGATCCTCGGCCCTTCACCTCGCGGGGCAGGGCGGCCACGCCGACATGTCGGGCCAGCATTGACGCTTCCGGCCAGGGCTGCAGGGAACCCGCTCGCGTTCAATTGAAACCATGGGCCGCCCCGGAGGTTTGTTGACGGGCAACTCGTCGGGCGGACCTCTCATGGATCAAGCAACTCAGCCTCGAACGATCGGTCATGGCGCGCGGCCGGTTGCGGATAATGTCTGGATCGTCGACGCCGGCCGGATCAAGGCCGCCGGCCTGCCGCTTCCGATCCGCATGACCGTGATCCGCCTGTCCAGCGGCGACTTGCTGCTGCATTCGCCGACGCGCTTCTCGCATGCGCTGCGGGAGGAGTTGGAACAGCTCGGGCCGATCAAATATCTGCTCGCCCCCAACGTGGCGCACTGGATGTTCCTGCCGGACTGGCAGGCGGCACTGCCGAATGCGCGGGTCTATGCGGCGCCCGGCCTGGCGGAACGCCAGCAGGTCCGCCGCAGCGGTCTGCGCATCGATCGCGAGCTGACCGATGTCACGCCCGACGAATGGTCCGAAGATATCCAGCTCGTGCTTCTTGCCGCCCCTCTGTTCACTGAGATCGAGCTGTTCCATAAACCCAGCCGGACGCTGATCCTGACCGACCTGGTGCAGAACCTGGCACCGGAAGGTCTGGGCATCGTGTCGCGCACGGCCGCGAATCTGCTCGGGATCACCGCGCCTGATGGCAAGGCGCCGACCTATCTGCGGATGCTGCTGCGGCTCGGAGGCCGTGCCGTCCGGCTCGCGGCGGCACGGTTGATCGCGCTGGCGCCCGAGCGCGTCATCTTTGCCCATGGCCGATGGTTCGATACCGGCGGCACTCAGCAGCTGCGCCGCTCGCTCGGCTGGTTGCTGGACTCCGCGCCCGAGGCGCGGCGGCTGATGCGTGACTTGAAGGGAACACGCGTCGTGATTACCGGCGCCTCCAGCGGCATTGGCCGTGCAACGGCGCTCGCCCTTGCACGGGAGGGGGCGACGGTCGTCCTGGCAGCCCGCCGCGAGGCCGTCCTCCGCGACGTTGCCGCCGCATGCGAGACGCTCGGCGGGCGCGCCATCGCCGTCCGCACCGATGTCACCGACTCCGAAGCGGTCAAGCATCTGGCTGAGCAGGCGGTGCAGACCTTCGGCGGTGTCGATGTCTGGATCAACAATGCCGGAACCGGCGTATTCGGCGCCTATCAGGATGCCGACATGGCGCTCCACCGCAAGACCATCGAGGTCAACCTGCTGGGTACGATGAACGGCGCCTACGCCGCGTTGCCGATCTTTCTTCAGCAGCGGCGCGGCACGCTGATCAACAACATCTCGCTCGGCGGCTGGGCGCCGACGCCGTTCGCGGCGGCCTATACGGCCAGCAAATTCGGTCTGCGCGGCTTCTCGGCGAGCCTGCGCCAGGAGCTTGCCGCGCACAAGGACATCCATGTCTGCAGCGTGTTTCCCGCGATGGTCGACACGCCCGGCTTCGTGCATGGCGCCAACATGTCGGGCCGCAATCTCGATCCGGGACCGTTGTTGTATCGTCCCGAGGACGTCGCCGAGACGTTCGTGCAACTGATCCATGCACCCCGCGACGAGGTTGCGGTCGGCTGGCCGGCGCGGCTCGGCCAGATCTCCTATGCCCTGGCGCGCCGGCCGACCGAACGCCTCATAAGCACGGCCTGCCGTTTTCTGTTGTCGCGCGCCAAGGGGGCGCCGCGCACCACGGGTGCCGTGCTGGCGCCGATCGCTGCAGGCACTGCGGTGAGCGGCGGCTGGCTCGGGCGCAAGAAGCTGCCGCCGGCAGGCCAGCTCAGCAAGATTGGACTCGCAGTCGGGCTCGGAGGTGTCGCCTTGCTCGCTCTCGCGCGGGCACGCCGGCCAGCGCGGCCGCCTCGCCCGCGCAGCACTCGCTGATCCCCGGGGGGCGTCATGCTCGGCAAGCTCGATTGGTCGGCAATCCCGTTCGGCCAGCCCATCCCGCTGGTCGCCGCAGGCCTTGTGCTGGTCGCTATTCTCGGCGTCCTCGTTTGGGTGTCCGCGAAAGGCCATCTCCCTTATCTCTGGCGTGAATGGATCACGAGCGTCGATCACAAGCGGATCGGCGTGATGTACATGCTGCTCGCCTTCGTCATGCTGCTGCGCGGCGGCACCGACGCGATCATGATGCGGACGCAGCAGGCGGTGGCGTTTCATTCCAACGGCTATCTGCCTCCGGAGCATTACAACCAGATCTTCTCCGCGCACGGCACCATCATGATCTTCTTCGTGGCGATGCCGTTCGTGATCGGGCTGATGAATCTCGTCGTGCCGCTGCAGCTCGGAGTGCGAGACGTCGCATTTCCGACGCTGAACTCGGTCGGGTTCTGGCTCACCGCGACCGGCGCACTGCTGGTCAACGTCTCGCTCGTCGTCGGCGAGTTCGCCCGCACCGGCTGGCTGCCGTTCCCGCCCTTGTCCGAGCTGACCTACTCGCCGGGAGTCGGCGTGGACTATTATATCTGGGCGCTCGAGATCTCCGGCGTCGGGACGCTGGTCAGCGGCATCAACCTGGTCACCACCGTGCTGAAGCTGCGTACCAGGGGCATGAGCTATCTGCGCATGCCGATGTTCTGCTGGACGACGCTGGCGTCGAACCTGCTGATCGTCGCGGCGTTCCCGATCTTGACCGCAACGCTGACGATGCTGATGCTCGATCGTTATTTCGGCTTCCACTTCTTCACCAACGAAGCCGGCGGCAACATGATGATGTTCATGAACCTGATCTGGGCCTGGGGGCATCCCGAGGTCTACATCCTGGTTCTGCCGGCATTCGGCATCTATTCCGAGGTTGTCGCGACGTTCTCCAGCAAATCGCTGTTCGGCTATCGCTCGATGGTGCTGGCGACGATGGCGATCTGCGTCATCTCCTTCATGGTCTGGCTGCATCATTTCTTCACGATGGGAGCGGGGCCCAATGTGAACGCGATCTTCGGCATCGCCAGCATGATCATCGCGGTGCCCACGGGCGTGAAGATCTATAATTGGCTGTTCACGATGTATGGCGGCCGGGTGCGCTTCACCACGCCGATGCTGTGGTCGGTCGGGTTCATGATCACCTTCATGATCGGCGGGCTGACGGGTGTGCTGGTCGCTGTGCCGCCGGCGGATTTCCTCCTGCACAACAGCCTGTTCCTCGTCGCCCACTTCCACAACGTCATCATCGGCGGTGTGCTGTTCGGCGTGTTCGCGGGCGTCACCTACTGGTTTCCCAAGGCGTTCGGCTTCCGCCTGTACGAGAGCTGGGGCAAGGCCGCATTCTGGTTCACCTTGATCGGCTTCTACGTCACCTTCATGCCGCTTTATGTCGTCGGGCTGCTCGGCATGACCCGGCGGATGCAGCACTACGATGTCGCCGAATGGCGTCCCTGGCTGGCGGCTGCGACGTTTGGAACGGCTCTGCTCGCGATCGGCGTCATTCTCCAGATCCTCCAGCTCGTCTTCAGCATCCGGGATCGCGAGCTCCTGCGTGACACCACCGGTGATCCCTGGGACGGCCGCTCGCTCGAATGGGCCACGTCCTCTCCGCCGCCGGTTTTCAACTTCGCGGTGCTGCCGAATGTGACGGGGCAGGATGCGTATTGGGAGATCAAGGAAAACGCCAAAAACCAGCAGCTCCACAGGCAGGAAAAGGACTATCAGGACATCGAGCTGCCAAGGAATTCCCCCACGGGATTCGTCTGCGCGTTCTTCGCCACCATCATGGGCTTCGCGTTGATCTGGCATATCTGGTGGATGGTCGCGCTCGGCGCAATGGGAGCGTTGGCGACATTCGTGGTGTTCGCCTGGCGTGATCACGATGAATATGTGATCTCTGCGGCCGAGGTGGCGCGGATCGATCACGGCATCATCGACGCGCGGCAGGGAGTCTCCCCGGCGGCGGGCGATGCCTGAGTAAAGCCGGTGCGGGCGGACGCGCCGCTCGCACCGGTCCTCATCTCCTGATCACCAGCGGTGATGTGTGCGGATGATGCCGTGGCCGTGGCGATGTCCGTGCCAGCCGTGATTGTGACCCCAGCCGGGACCGCGATAGTAGCCGTAGCTGTGGCGCCACGGCCGCGGGCCGTATGAATAGCCGTAGCTGCGATAGACGCGGCGTGGGGCGTAGCCATAGCCGTAACCGCCGTAATACGGCCGATACGCGTAGGCCGGAGTGTAGCCGCCATAATAGCCGTAGGGCCGGCCGGCGTAGCCGTAGCCGCCGTAATAGGGCGAGTAGCCGCCGTAATAACCGGGTGCGGCGATGGCCGACCCGATCACGGCGCCGGCCAACAGGCCCGCGCCGATCGCGGCGCCGCCGCCCCAACCCCCATGCCAGCCGCCATAGCGGATCTGCACCGCATGCGAGGTCTCGGCGCTCGGCTTGGCCGCTGCCGACAACGCGGTCAGCGGCGCTGCGGATGCTGATTGCAGCGTGGACAATGAGATCGCGCCGGCGAAGACAAGTGTCGCGGCGGCTTTGAGAGTGACCATCCTGAATCTCCCGTTGATGGAGGGGTTCGGCTCAACCGGGCAGGATGACCTTCGTTGCAGTTGTCGCAGAGGACGTATTGTCGCGCGCCCTTGGTATGAAGCAGCGGTCGATGCCGGAGTTCCGGCATCGACCTTGTCGTGCATCACGGGCAGGACCGGCGCATGCCGTCATTGGCGAGATAGGTGCCGGAGCCCGGGTCGTAGGAGCGGAAACGCTGGGCGCAATAGGCCTGGGCGTTGGCTGCCTCGGCGCGGCTGTTGGCGATCGCGCCGCCGATGATCGCGCCGGCGGCGAGGCCGCCGAGGGCGGCTGCTCCCGGACCGTAGCCGTGGCGATGGCCGTAATGTCCGTAGTGACCGTGACGGTGACCATAGCCGCCGCGTCCGTAGCGATACTGCACCTGCTGCAGCTCCGTCGCATTCTGTGTGGCTGCCATCGGCGCCGCCTGTTTCGTCTGCAGCGGGGCGGCTGCGAGAGGCGAGGCGGCCGCGAGCGTCATCGTGCCGATGGTGGCGACCGTCAAGAATTTGCGCAGATCCATCTGCGTGCTCCTTTTTGCTTCGTTGGCGATGCGGGGCAACGGATCGCCATCGTTGTCCGTTCCGCGCCGCGAAGGAGCATGTCGGTGGCACAAGGTCGCAGCGGCCTGTCGAGATGAGGCCGCTGGTTTCGTTGCGCATGCCGGGCGGGCTCGATGCGCCTTGGCCGCCACGGAACCGCGACCTCGGCCATCAACTAATCGATCAGCGCATCGAGCAGCGCATCCGGACATTCCGCCATCATCGTATGTCCTGCGCCGGGCAGGACCGTCGTGCGCGATGACGCGATCGCGGCCGCGAGCGCCTTGCCGGCTTTCACCGGCGTCATCATGTCCTTCTCGCCGAGCACCAGTCGGGTCGGCACCTTGACCTTGGCCGCCGACGCCAGCGCATCCTGATAGTTGTTGCAGGCGGAGAGATCGTTGAACAGCACGCCCGGCGCGCAGCGCTCCAAGGTCGCCTGCGCGCCGCCATGCATCCACAGCCCAGGCGCGCGGCTGCCGCCGAGCTCGGCCGCGAAACCGAGACCCCAGATCGAGACCATGTCGATCGCGCTGTGATCGTTGGCTTCAGCGGCCTTCAACAGATCAGGCCCGACCGTCATCGTCGCTGCCGCGCCGATCAGGCTCAGCGCCGAGACGTGATCTGGGTGGCGCGCGGCGGCGTCGAGCGCGATCAGCGAGCCCATCGAATGGCCGATCAGATGCGCGGGCCTGGCATTGACGGCGTTCAAGAGCGCGGCGATCCAGTCGGCCATCTCGGCGATGGTCGGCAGCGCCGGTCCGGCCGAGCGGCCATGGCCGGGCAGATCGGGCGCCAGCACCGCAAAGCCGTGATGGGCGAACCATCGGCTGTGCAGCGCCCACACTGAATGGTCGAAGCCCGCGCCATGCACGAACACGGCGGCGGGGAGGGAGGGGTCGAAGTCGCGGCCGCCGGTGGCGACGAAGACTTGGCGGTCTCTGATGGACAGCTGCATGGCTCACACCTTCTGCGACGCGCGCAGCGCCTGTCCGAGATCGTCGATGATGTCGCTTGCCGCCTCGATGCCGACCGACAGCCGGATCAGCTCCTCGCCGATGCCGGCCGCCGCAAGCTGCGCTGCGTCCATCTGCTGATGCGTGGTCGAGGCGGGATGGATGACCAGCGTCTTGGCGTCGCCGACATTGGCGAGATGGCTGATCAGCTTCAGGCTCTCGATGAACTTGCGGCCCGCGGGCCGTCCGCCCTTGATGCCGAAGGAGATGATCGAACCGGCGCCGCGTGGCAAAAGCTCCTTGGCGAGCGCATGGTCCGGATGGCTCTCCAGCGCGGGATGCAGCACCCAGTCGACCGCCTTGTTGGCGCTGAGCGCCTCCAGCACCGCGCGCGTGTTCGCGACGTGCCGCTCCATGCGCAAATGCAGCGTCTCGACGCCCTGCAGCAGGTGGAACGCATTGGTCGGCGACAGGCAGGCGCCGAAGTCGCGCAGGCCTTCGGTGCGCGCGCGCATGATGAAGGCGGCCGGACCGAACTGCTCATCGAAGACGATGCCATGATAGCCGGCATAGGGCTCGGTGAGCACAGGGAATTTGCCGGAGCCACGCCAGTCGAACCGGCCGCCATCGATGATGGCGCCACCAATCGCGATGCCGTGGCCGCCGAGCCACTTGGTGACCGAGTGCATCACGATGTCGGCGCCCTGCGCGATCGGCTGGCTCAGATAGGGCGTGGCAAACGTGTTGTCGATCAGCAGCGGTACGCCGGCCCCATGTGCGATCGCTGCGACCTTGGGGATGTCCAACACTTCGAGACCGGGATTGCCCAGGGTCTCGCCGATCAGCAGCCGCGTGTTCGGCTTGATCGCGGCGCGGAAGCCGTCGTGGTCCCTGGGCTTGACGAAGCTCGTGGTGATGCCGAAGCGCGGCAAGGTGTGCGCGAGCAGATTGATGGTGCCGCCGTAGAGCGACGACGACGCAACGATGTGATCGCCGGCATTGAGCAAGGTGGCGATGGCGAGATGCAGCGCGGCCTGGCCACTCGCGGTGCAGACGGCGCCGACGCCACCTTCGAGCGCGGCCAGCCGCTCTTCGAGCACGGACGTGGTCGGGTTCGAGATGCGGGTGTAGATGTGGCCGGCACGTTCAAGGTTGAACAAAGCGGCGGCGTGCTCGGTGTCGTCGAACACATAGGACGTAGTCTGATAGATCGGCACCGCGCGGGCGCCGGTCGCGGGATCCGGGTGCTGGCCGGCATGCAGGCTCAGCGTTTCGAAGGCGGGCGGTTTCGGCGGCGGCATGCGGGTCAACTCCCTTCGGGCGGATCACGTCTTCTGCCACAGATTTCTCTGGTCGTCAGGGCGCGGGGCGCGCCTTGAAGGATGGCCGCGAGCACCGGATCATACGACCGTCCCCTCATCGTCCTCCGTCCGTCGGGGCGGCGCGATCACGCCGCCCCTGGGCCCCTTGAATTCGTCAGCCCCCGAAGCTCTTCGGGAACAGGCCGGATGCGGCGATCTTGGCCACGGCGAGACGCGGGCTCGGCTTCTCGCGCTCCTTCAGCATCGCCGGCAGCTTGTCGCCATCGCCCTTGCGACCGACGGCGATCGCGATCTCGACGGCAAAATCATCTGGCACGCCCAGTGCCGTCTGCGCGGCCGCCACGTCGAAGCCGCTCATGCCATGGGTCGCCCAGCCGGAGATCGCAGCCTGGTTGGCGAAATTGGCCCACGCGGCACCGGCGTCGAAGGAATGCGTGCGCGTCGGCGCCGGCTCGGTCTTGCCGGCCGGGATGAAGGTCTTCTTCGACAGCACATAGACGAGCGCTGCGGCATGCTGGGCCCAGCCGCGGTTGAACTCGACCAGCGGCGCCAGGAAGGTGTCGAATTCGGCCGAGCCGCGCAGCGCGTAGAGGAAGCGCCACGGCTGGGAATTGTAGGAGGAGGGGGCCCAGCGTGCCGCCTCGATGAAGGTGAGCAGCTCCTTCTCAGGAAGCGCCTCGTCGCTGAAGCCGCGCGGCGACCAGCGATCGACGAACAGGCGGTGCGCCGGATGCTCGGTGGTGCGGTCGGTCGGCGGCAGAAGATGGGCAGTCACGGTGGTCTCCTTCGTTCAGGCTCGTCGTCGGCCTCGTGCCCGGCTTCGTTGCAGAGCACAATCCTCGGCTTCTCTGTGGCTCACGGCGCCTTCGGAGTCCAGATCGCCAACGCAGATGTGTCCAGCTTCGCCGGCAGCACGCGCTCGGCGAGGAAGGCGTCGGCGATCTTCTGCTGCTCCGACAGGCCGGCAGCCGTGACCGCGCCGACCTGATAGGAGCGGTGGCTGTTGGCCTCCTCGACGGTGGCGGCATCGATGCCCCAGAGGGCGGCGAGCTGGCTCGCCGCCGCGGCTGGATTGGCCTTCACCCATCTGCCGGTCTCGACGAGCTTGCTGTAGATGACGTTGAGCGCGTCGCCATGCTTGGCGGCATAGTCGGCCGAAGCGAGGTAGTAGCGCTTGTAGCTGGCGAGCCCCTCGCTGCCGTCGGCGAGCACGCGCGCGCCCGACTGACGGATGGTGCTGGAAAGGAAGGGATCCCACGCCACCCAGGCCTCGACATTGTTGCTGACGAAGGCGGTGCGGCCGTCCGCCGGCGGCAGATAGGCCGGCGTGATGTCCTTGAAGGTGAGCCCGGCCTTGGCGAGAGCTGCGAGCAGCAGATAGTGGCTACCGGCGCCCTTGGTCACCGCGATCTTCCTGCCTTTCAGATCGGCCAATGCCTTGAGCGGAGAGGACGTCGCGACCAGGATCGCCTGCGCGGACGGCGAGGCCGCCTCCTCGGCGACATAAGCGAGCTTGGCGCCGGCGGCCTGCGCGAACACCGGGACGGTGTCGGCGACATCGGCGCCGAAATCGATGCTGCCGATGTTGATCGCTTCCAAGAGCGGCAGGCCGCTGGAGAATTCGTGCCAGGAGATCTTGATGTCCAATGGCGCGAGCACCTTTTCCAGCTCGCCGTTGGTCTTGAGCAGCGCGATCAAAGTGGAGGATTTCTGGTAGCCGATGCGCAGGGTCTCGGCCGCTTCGGCGCGGGAGGCCGCAAGCGCGCCGAGCAGGGCTGCGGCCGTCACCATCAGGCCGCGACGGCTGAGCATCGAGGGGCGCGAACGGCGAGTGAAGCCGCTGAAGGATGATGTCATTCGAAGTTCTCCCAAGGCCGATGGAGGCAATTCTGGTTGGATCATTCGCAGGATCGGTTGTCCTGCGCAATTTTGCAGATCAGCTTGGACGGAGACGAAAATTCCTCATTCGGGGCGGCCTCGAGAAATCTGTTTCGTGCGGAGGGGCATTCGACCGGGCAGCCGCCCCTGGGCTCGCGACGCGCCGGGCGCCCGAGATATGCTTGCCTTTCGTCCCCCTTCGGAAGGAGAGGGCACAGGGAAGGCCGGGTATCGACCGATACCCATGGCCCGCCTGCAGAAAAAATGCAGGCGGCAGGAACCACAGGCTCAGCCGGATATCCGGCCTTCCCTGTGCGATGGGCTTACGGCTTATACGCGATCTCCCCGGTGCGCCGTGCTTTCTGGCCACCGTCATCTGCGCGAAGCGAGCTTCGTCGCAAACTTGATACTAGCGTCGGAGTATCAGGACCACGCGATTTCGCCGTCCGGCTCCCATCGTTCGTCCGCGCGCTTGACGCACGCTGCGACGAGAACCGGCCATCGCATCCCACACCAACGTTTCGTGACGTTCGCGAAAGCGCCCCTCGATCGGGCGGGATGGGGAGATACAATCATGAATTCTGAAAAAAAGAAAGTGAAATATTTTTCGCGACGGGACTGGACAGGGCAAATCAGCTTGAGAAAGCTGGGGAAGTTCGGATTTTGGCGCAGGCGGCCGCGCGCCCGGCGGGATCAGAACGTGCGCATCCTACCTGTCGACGATGTATGAAAAGATCGTGTCACGCGAAGCCCGACCGCCTAGCTTCTCGACCGCGCACTCTTCCGCAGCGTGCCTGCCTTCTCCAGATACGCACAAAACATGTCCGCCATCGCGTCGGCATAGGCCGTGATGTCGGCCCGGCTGCGCGGGGTTTCCGAGAAGTGCTTGCCGACCTGGCTGAGCGTCGTCTTGATCAGCTCGGCGGCACGCGCGCGCTCGGTCTCTCCGGCTTCGGGCAGCACCTCGCGCATGAACGCCAGCATGGCGCGGCGGCCGCTCGCCTTGGCCTGAATGGCCTCCGGCGCGTCGCGATAGAGCGGGGCGGCATCGTCCAGCGCGCCGCGCACCGCGGCCTCGTCGCATTCCGATTGCAGGAAGGCGTGGACCAGCGCGCGCAAACGTTCGAAGGGCGGGCGGCGTCTGTCCTCGAGGATGCCGTGCAGGAGGCGCGTCGTCTGCTGCCACTCGTCGCTCTGCAGCCGGAACAGGATCGCCGCCTTGTTCGGGAAGTACTGATACAGCGAGCCGACGCTGACGCCGGCCTTCTCGGCGACCCGTGCGGTGGTGAAACGCTGCGCGCCCTCCTTCTCCAGAACCTGAACAGCCGCTTGCAGAATGGCCGCGACGAGGTCGGTCGAGCGCGCCTGTTGCGGCTGTTTTCGTGCGGAAATCGGGGCTTTTCGACGCGGCGCCATCAGGTGTTCCGAAATGCGATTAGCGAATGCGAATGATTATTCGTATTTTGGCTCGGACGCAACGACACGTCCCAAACGACACGTCCCATGAGCACCGGAGACTCCCATGATCACCTTGACCACCCAACCGCTGGCACCACTGCTGGATCGCCTGCTCGCCGAGGCGGCGCTGGCGCGCCCGGAGTCGAACCCGATATTCGCAGGGATGGCCGAACGGGCCAGCGAATTGATGCGCAGCAAGTCCGGCCACATCGAGCTCTACACGCAATTGAGGGACTATCCGCTTCCTGTCTCGCGTGAGACCGGCGTGCTGCTCTACATGCTGGCGCGCCGCTTCGAGGCGCGCGCCATCATCGAGTTCGGCACGTCGTTCGGCATCTCGACGCTCTTCCTAGCTGCAGCGCTGCGCGACAATGGCGGCGGCCGGCTCATCACCACCGAGTTCGAGCCGTCCAAGATTGCGCGCGCGCGCAAGCATCTGGCGGAGGGCGGTCTTGCCGATCTCGTCGAGATCCGCGAAGGCGATGCGCTGCAGACGCTGAACGCGGATCTGCCCGACGCAATCGGCCTGGTCCTGCTCGACGGCGCCAAGCCGCTGTATCGCGACGTTCTCGCGCTGCTGGAGAGCCGCCTCAGCCCGGGCGCATTCATCGTCGCCGACAACGCCGACGACAGCCCCGAATATCTCGCTTACGTCCGTTCGCCTGATAACGGCTATCTCTCGGTGCCGTTCGGCGACGACGTCGAGCTGTCGATGCGGATCGGACGACTCCCGTAGCTCGCATGAGCGCCAGCGACATGCGGGTTCGGCACCGGCGTGAGAGCGCGGCGGCGGGAAGACTGTCCCCGCATATCGCCGCCGCTGGCGCCGAGAGGCGCCCGCGACGGCTCATGCGGGCTACGAGACCGCGCCTCGACTGCGCTCATCTGCACACATGGTCGAAAGCGGCGGGGAGTTGACGGGCGGGCGGCGATTGGCCAGGAGGAGAGTCCCGTCATCATGCGCGACCGAGCCTGCATGCCTCGCATCCTCCTGATCAATCCGAACAGCTCCGCCGCAACTACCGCGATGATGGTGTCCATTGCGGCCGCCTGCTGTGCCGGCCGGGCGGAGGTGTTCGGCGCGACCGCGACGCGGGCGCCGGCCATGATCGTCGATGCCGAGGCGCTCGCGGCGTCGGCGGCGGAGGTCGTCGAGATCGGCCGCGCGCATCGCGATCTCTGCGATGGCATCATCGTCGCTGCGTTCGGCGATCCCGGTGCGGAGGAGCTTCTCAGCCTGTGCCCGCTACCGGTGGTGGGCATTGGCGAGGCGGCAATGCGCGAGGCCGCGCAAAGCGGACGCCGCTTCGGCGTCGCCACCGTGACGCCGGCGCTGGTCGCGAGCATCGCGGGTCTGGCAGACAGGCTCGGGCTGACCGCACAGTTCACCGGGACGCGGCTGACCGAGGGCGATCCCACGGCACTCGCCGCCGATCCGGCAAGGCTGGCTGCTGCGCTTGCGGAAGCCACCCGCGCTTCGGCCGCGGAGGACGGCGCGGAGGCCGTCATCATCGGCGGCGGGCCGCTCGCCCAGTCCGCCGATCAGCTGCAGTCGCAATTCGCCGTGCCGATCATCAAGCCGATCGCGGCGGCGATGTCGCAACTGCTGCAGCGGCTTTCCGCCTGAGCCACGGCGCGCGCCGGGCCTACGGCCGGTAGCTGGCCGCCGGATGCGGCGCGGCGAGCCGGGCGCGGCCGAACATCTTTTCGCGCAATGTCCCCGGCTGATACGCCTGCTTGTAGCGGCCGCGTCGCGTCAACTCCGGCACCAGCATGTCGGCGACATCGGCAAAGCTCTCCGGCGACAGCGCAAAGGCGAGGTTGAGGCCGTCGACGCCGGTCTGCTCGATCCAGCTCTCGATGGCGTCGGCAACCTTGGCAGGCCCGCCGACGAACACCGGGCCGATGCCGCCGATGCCGACATGCTCGGCGACCTCGCGTACGGTCCAGACCCGGTCAGGATCGGCGCGGGTGACGTTGTCCATGGCGCTGCGGCCGGCATCGTTGAGGACGTGGCGGACCTGCTGGTCGAGGTCGTAGGTCGAGAAGTCGACACCGGTCCAGCCCGACATCAGGGTCAGCGACGCCTCGTGGTCGATGTAGCGGCGGTAGTCGGCGAACTTCGCTTCGGCCTCGGCGTCGGTCTCGCCGAGCACGACGGTGGCGATGCTGAAGATGACGATGTCACGGCCGTCGCGCCCGGCCTCCACGGCCGCCTGGCGGATCGCTGCGACGCGCGGCGCGATGATCTTGGCCGACGGTCCCGACATGAACACGCATTCGGCATGGCGGCCGGCGAACACGCGGCCGCGCGGCGAGGTGCCCGCCTGATAGAGCACCGGCGTCCGCTGCGGCGACGGCTCGCTGAGATGGATGGCGTCGAGCTGATAGTTCTCGCCGTGATGGCTGACGCGGTGGACTTTGGTGGGATCGGTGAAGATGCCGCTGGCGCGGTCGCGCTTGACGGCGTCGTCCTCCCAGCTGCCTTCCCACAGCTTGTAAACCACCTCCATGTATTCGTCGGCGACATCGTAGCGGTCATCGTGGCCGGTCTGGCGCTCCTTGCCCATGCCGCGCGCGGCGCTGTCGAGATAGCCGGTGACGATGTTCCAGCCGATGCGGCCCTCGGTGAGATGGTCGAGCGTCGACATCCGCCGCGCGAACGGGTAGGGCGGCTCGTAGGACAGCGTGCAGGTGACGCCGAAGCCGAGATGTTCGGTGACCGCGGCCATCGCCGAGACCAGCATCATCGGGTCGTTGACCGGCACCTGGATGGCATGGCGCAGCGCCGCGTCCGGATTGCCGCCATAGACGTCGTAGACGCCGAGCACGTCGGCGAGAAACAGGCCGTCGAAGCGGCCGCGCTCCAAGGTCTTGGCGAGGTCGAGCCAATAGGGCAGGCGATTGTAGTCGCTGGAGCGGTCGCGCGGATGCCGCCACAGGCCGGGCGACTGGTGCCCGACGCAGTTCATCGCAAACGCATTCAACCGGATGTCCGCAGCCATGGTGGTCCCTCGACGCTTTCGTGCACGAGCAGATGGCACGCTTCGGCGCTGGTTTTCAATCGCGTCGATGCGCACGGCCGCTTGCGGCATGCGCAGGCTTGGTTATGGTCTGAGAGGATCCAGCGTGCCGCGAAGCAACGACGGCGCGAGACGGGCAGCCGCCCGGATGTCGGGAGGACGAGATCGATGCAGATCCGGTTGACGGCGCTGGCCGCGTTGGTGTTGAGCGCGTCGGCGATGGCATCCGCCCATGCCGAGGATTTCAAGGCGAGCTGCGCCGCGCTGGCGCAAGGCTTCTCCGGCAGCGGCCGTGTCGTGACGGCGGAGTTCGTCGCCGCCGGTGGCGTACAACTGGCACCGCCGGCGCCGGCCGGCGTGACCGCGCCCGTGCCGGATCACTGCCTGATCCGCGGCAAGATCAACGAGCGCACCGGCATCGACGGCAAGCCCTATGCGATCGGCTATGAGCTGCGGCTTCCCGCGACGTGGAATGGCAAGTTCGTCTTCCAGGGTGGCGGTGGCGTCGATGGCGTGCTGCGTCCGGCGCTCGGCCTGCTGACAGGCACCACGCCGCCCAATGCGCTGTCCAACGGCTACGCTGCGGCTTCCACCGATTCCGGCCATCTCGAAGAGCCGGGGCCGCTCGGGCCGTATCTGTTCGGCCTCGATCCGCAGGCGCGGCGCGACAAGGGCTATAGCTCGATTCCGCCGGTTGCGGCAGCGGCCAAGGCCGCCGCCGAGAAGCTCTATGGCACCGCGCCGCGCCGCTCCTATTTTGCGGGCTGCTCCAATGGCGGGCGCCAGGCGATGGCGGTGACGCAGCGTTTTCCGGAGCTGTTCGACGGCGTCATCGCCGGCGCGCCCGCCTATCGCGTACCGCTCGCCGGCATCGACGTGATCGCGCAGGAGCAGGCGCTGCTGGCGATCGCGCCGCCCGGCGCCGACGGCAAGGCCGATGTCGGCAGCGCGTTGACGGATGATGATCTGAAGCTCGTCGCCGACGGCGTCACTGCCGCGTGCGATGGCGCCGACGGCGCCAAGGACGGAATGGTGCAGGATGTGATGGCCTGTCGTTTCGATCCTGCCGTGCTGGCTTGCAAGGAGGGCGAAAGCGCGCAATGCCTCTCGGCGCCCAAGCTCAGGGCCGTCAAGCTGATGTTCGACGGCAGCCGCAATGCGATGGGCGGGCTGATCTATGCACGCTGGCCCTACGATCCCGGCCTCGCCGCGCCGGGCTGGCGCGCCTGGAAGCTCGGCACGCCCAAATCGAGTCCGCCCAACGCGCGCAATCTCACGCTGATCGCCGGCGGCGTCCCCTATGATTTCATGAGCCCGCCGGAGACGCCGACTGATCTTGTCGCCTGGGTGCGCAATTTCGATGTCGACCGCGACGTGCCCAAGGTGATGAAGGGCGCCGATGGATTCGACGCCGGCATGGAATATGAGGCGGCGACCTCTACCGATCTCGACACCTTCAAAGCGAAGGGCGGCAAGATGCTGTTCTATCATGGCACGGCCGACCCGATCTTCTCGGCGCTGGATACGATCGACTATGTCGACCAGCTCAAGAAGAAATATGCCGACGCCGACCGCTTCGCGCGGCTGTTCCTGGTTCCCGGCATGAACCATTGCGGCGGCGGACCGGCGACCGATCAGTTCGACCTGCTGACCGCGCTCGACACATGGGTCGAGGGCATGGCGGCGGCGCCGGAGACGATCCGCGCCACGGCACGGCGCGCGCCCGACGTGCCGTGGCCGGGCCGCACGCGGGACCTCTGCGCGTTCCCGAAGGTTCAGACCTACAAGGGCAGCGGCAACCTCGAGGATGCCGCGAATTTCGCGTGCCGGTGAACGGCTCGTGCACGCGGTCGGTGCGGCGTGCACGATCGCTTGATGAGCGGTTGACGCGGGACGTTGGAGGGCCGATCTACCGGCCAGCGCCGGCGTGTCCCGCAGCGTCGCGGCCCCTCCCATCAGCCCACACCGTTCCCTTATGGTTGCCGTCAAGACGCGAGCCTTCACCATCCTGTGCGAGTTCGAACATGCCCAGACGGAGCTGATCGGGAAGGCCGTGGCCTTGAGCGACGGCAAGGCCGGAACCGTGGAGCAGGTCTATCTCGACGAGCTGCACGGCCTGCGCATCACGATCAGCGGTCATGACGGGCGCTGGCCGGTGTCGACGATCAAGTTCACGCAATCCTGAGCGGCGTCGGGATGAGGGCGTGGCGTGCGGCTCATCACGCCGATGCCGTACATCTCAGTGCCGCTTGGCGTGCACTCTGGCGAAGCTTTCGATCAGCCGCCGCAGCTTGCCCCGATGCACGCGCCGCGCAGCCTGAGATGCCGGCAGCCAGATCAGCTTGCGCTGGCCGCGCTCGGGAAATCGCCCGTGCTGCTTCTTCACCTGGAGCGGGTAGAGCGCGACCTCGCACAGGATCCTGCGCTTGCCCTTGCGCTTGCTGTGCTTGAAACGGCCGAGCGCCTGGCGGCCGATCTTGCCGCGCAATCCGGCCTCCTCATAGGCCTCGATGGCCGCGACCCGATGCGGCCGCTTGCACAGCATCGGTGATCCCTTCGGCACCGACCACCGCCGCTTTCGCCGCGTCGTGATCAGGAGGATGCTGAGCTCGGACGCCTCGACGCGAAAGGGCAGCGCGGCAAACTGCTTGTACTTCATGGGGAGCCCCCTTCGTGTGGGCTTTCAAACCGGCCATGAGACCGGTTGGTTCCTCCGCGTCGTTCCCGTCGCGATGCGAACGTCCGAATCTCATTTGATACGCGATGCGCTGTCAGCCAGGGCTATTTTCCGTGCTGTCCTGCAGCCGCGCGCGCCGGGGCTTGAAACGCCGAAGCATGTCGCGGGCAGCAGATTCACATATGTGGATGCGCATGTAGGATCGTTATTTAAGGTTGAGTGTGCGTCAAAAACGAAACGGGTCCAGGCTTGCATGGAAGTAGATGTCGAGAAGAAACGAAGACGCCGCGTCAAGCAGACGATGTCGCTGGGCGAGCGACTGCTCCAGACGGCGCGTGAGGCGCGCGAACTGGCGAAGCGCCTGCCGCCGGGAATGGAACAGGCCCGACAGCTGAGGCGAGCGCGCGAGGCGGAAGCGATCGCCGAGCTCGATCGCTTCCTGACCGGTCCGGCGCGCAGCGCTCCGCCGCGGTCACGTTGAGGTTGCGGCCGCGGCGTATGAAAAGAAACGCGACGTCGCATGGCGATGATGTCGCGCCTGCTTAGTTTTGCTGCATGCAGGCACGGAATTGATGCACGCGCCGCTGCAACAACGCGCTTGACAGGATAGGCGTTCTAAGGGACCGTAATGTCCATGCGTTGGGCAAGGCAGCCCTGAGACGCAAGACGATCAAACCATTTCCAACGCCGCGCTGCTCGAAGCGTGTTTGGTTGGTGGCGAGGGCGCCCTCGGCTTGACAGCCGATGGGCGCTTTTTTTGTTTTGGGACGCGGGATGACACGGACGACGTTTCGCATCGGGGTGATGTTCTCGACGACCGGCTCGTACAGCGTCGTCGCACGCTCGATGCTGAACGGCGCGCAGCTCGCGCTTGCCGAGGTCAACGCCGCCGACGGCCCGATCACGCTGGAGCCGGTCGTGGTGAACCCGTCCGGCGATCTCGCGCAATATCGCGCACTGGCGCGGGAGCTGTTGAGCTCCGGCATCCGCCAGGTGGTCGGCTGCTACACCTCGTCGAGCCGCAAGGAGGTCATTCCCTGCTTCGAGAAGTTCGATGGGCTGCTCTGGTATCCGTCGCACTATGAGGGTTTCGAGAGCTCGGACAACGTCATCTATACGGGGGCTGCGCCGAACCAGCATGTGCTGCCGCTGGTGGATTTTCTGGCGTCGCGGACCGGCAAGCGGGCTTTTTGCGTCGGCTCGAACTACATCTGGGCCTGGGAGAACAACCGCATCTTCCGCGAGGCGCTCAGCGCGCGGGGCGGGGTGGTGCTGTCCGAACGCTATCTGTCGATCGGCGATACCGAGTTCGACCAGGTGATCGCGGCGATTCTCGACCAGCGCCCGAATTTCGTCTTCAACAATCTGATCGGCACCAGCGCCTATGCCTTCTTCCGCGCCTTCCGCGCCGCCTGTCGCGCCGCCGGAATAGACCAGGCCAAGGAGATTCCCGTCGCGAGCTGCACGCTGTCGGAGCCGGAGCTGCAGGAAATCGGCGCCGAAGCGGTCGACGGACACCTGTCGTCAAGCGTGTACTTCTCCTCATTGAGCTCTTCCGAGAATGCGGCCTTCATGCAGGCCTACAGCAACGCCTTCCCGAATGGTCCGGTCGTCTCGGCCGATGCGGAGGCGTCCTACATCGCGGTGAAGCTGCTCGCCGCGACGCTGGCGCAGGCCGGCAGCGACGAGTCGAGGCTGGTCCGCTGCGCCGTCGCCAATCAGCGCCTGCTGGCGCCGCAGGGCGAGGTGCGTATCGATCCGCAAACCTTCCACGCCTGGCTGACGCCTCGCATCGGCCGCTCCTGCGCCGATGGCCAGTTCGAACTGCTGCTCGAAGCGCGCCAGCCGATCGCGCCGGATCCCTATCTCGTGCAGTCGTCGCCGCGCTTCGCGACGGCCATGCGTCCTCCGCTGCTCCGAATGGTGAAGTCATGACCTTCCGACTGCTGCAGAATTTCAAAGGCGGCCGCGCGCTGGTGATCACACGGCGGGCAGGGTGGGAGACCACCTTGGAGACGACGCTCGCGAAGCTCGGTGTCGCCTGCGAGTACCCCGAGATCGTCGACGGCCGTGCCCGGATCGATGTCGGCACATTGTTGCCGGAGCGCGACATCCTGTTCGTCGACGGCGATCTGGAAGGCGCCGTTGCGATCGAGGTCAACCCCGCATCGAAACTGCCGCCCGTGCCGGTGATCGGCCTGGTTGGTGTCGAGGCGCCGAGCCGGCTCAAGGCGCTGGTCAATCTCGGCGCCACCTCGTTCCTGCGCAAGCCGGTACATGGCGGCGCCGTCTACACCGCGCTGTTCCTCGGCATCAACCAGTTCCTGCTGCGCACCGAGATGTACGAGAAGCTGCAGGATCTCGAGAGCCGCCGCCGCGGCCGCCGCGCGGTGATCCGCGCCGTCGTGGCTCTGATGCAGGAGACCGGCCTCAACGATGACGACGCCTATTCCGCGCTTCGCCGCGACAGCATGCGGGCGCGGCAGAGCCTGGAGCTCTACTGCGAGGAGTTCCTGAAGAGACGGGCGAGGCCGCCCGATACGCCGGACCGCACGCGCAGCGTCACGCTGCAAGGCGGCAACAAGCAAGCGATGTAGGAGCATCACATGACCAGATCTGTATTGCGGGGGCTGCGCGCCGCGGCCCTCACGGGGACGCTTGTCTTCGCGTCAGGCGCTTATGCTGCGGAAAACCCGATCAAGCTCGGCGTGCTGGAGGACCAGTCCGGCGACTTCGCCGCCGCGACCATCGGCAAGGTGCATGCCATCCAGCTGGCCGCCGAGGAGATCAACAAGGCCGGCGGCATCATGGGCCGGCCGCTGGAGCTCGTGACCTACGACACCCAGTCGGACAACACGCGTTACCAGGAGTTCATGCGCCGCGTGCTGCAGCGGGACAAGGTGGACGCCGTGTTCGCCGGCTTCTCCTCGGCCTCGCGCGAGGCCTACCGGCCGATCGTCGACCAGTTCAACGGCTTCGCATTCTACAACAACCAGTATGAAGGCGGCGTCTGCGACGGCCACATGGTGGTGACCGGCGCCGTGCCGGAGCAGCAGTTCTCGACGCTCATCCCGTACATGATGCAGACCTACGGCAAGAAGGTCTACACGCTCGCCGCCGACTACAATTTCGGCCAGATCTCGGCCGAGTGGGTGCGCAAGATCGTCAAGGAGAACGGCGGCGAGATGGCCGGCGAGGAGTTCATCCCGCTCGGCGTGTCGCAGTTCTCGCAGAGCATCCAGAACATTCAGAAGGCCAAGCCCGACTTCGTCGTGACGCTCCTGGTCGGCACCGCGCAGGCGTCCTATTACGAGCAGGCGGCGTCCGCCAACGTCAACCTGCCGATGGCCTCGTCCGTCAACGTCGGCCAGGGCTATGAGCACAAGCGCTTCAAGCCGCCGAGCCTGAAGGACATGTACGTCACCACCAACTACATCGAGGAGATCGACAGCCCGAAGAGCAAGGAGTTCTACGCCAAGTTCAAGGCCAAGTTCCCGAACGAGCCCTATGTGAACCAGGAGGCCGAGAACTCCTACCTCGCGCTGTATCTCTACAAGCAGATGGTGGAGCGGGCGAAGTCGACCAACCGCGACGAGATCCGCAAGGTGATCGCGATGGGCGACGTCTGCATGGACGCGCCGGAAGGCAAGGTCTGCATCGACCCCAAGAGCCAGCACATGTCGCACACGATCTATCTCGCCAAGGTCGGCGCCGACCATTCGATCTCGTTCCCGAAGGTCTGGGAAGACATCAAGCCGTATTGGCTGGGCGACGCCGGCTGTGACCTGACCAAGAAGGATCCGATGGCGCAGTACACGCCGTCGAATCCGCCGCCGAAGCCCTGATCGGCGGAAGCGGCTGTCCCGGCGTCCCCTCACGCCGGGGCAGCTCGCTCCTTCATCGCCTTACGCATCCGAACCCCACATCGATCGAAGACATGGACATCGCAACCCTCGCATTCTCTGCACTCTACCAGTTCGGCGACGCGTTCGCGTTCCTGGTGCTGTCGGCCTGCGGGCTCGCGGTGATCTTCGGCATGATGGGCGTGATCAATCTCGCCCATGGCGAGTTCATCATGTGCGGCGCCTATGTCACGGCAGCGACGGTGCATGCCGGCCTGCCGCTGCCGCTCGGCATCCTCTGCGGTACGCTGGCTTCCGCCTTCGTCGGTGTTCTCGTCGAGCTTCTGGTCATCCGGCATCTCTACGAGCGGCCGCTCGACACCATCGTCGCGACCTGGGGTCTCAGCCTGATCGCCACGCAGGGAACGCTGATCCTGGTGGGATCGACGATGGCCGGCGTCGGCACGCCGTTCGGCAGCTTCCAGGTCGGCGCCTATTCTTATTCGATCTACCGCATCGTGCTGTTTGCAGCCGCGCTGGGCGTGCTCGGCGCGCTCTATGCGCTGTTCAACTGGACACGGTTCGGCGTGCTCGCGCGAGCGACAATCCAGGTGCCGCATATGGCCGCCGCGTTGGGCGTGGATACGCGGCTGATCTACAGCCTCACCTTCGCCTGCGGAGCAGGCCTCGCCGGTCTCGCCGGCGGGCTCTACGCGCCGACCATGACCTTGGTGCCGACCATGGGCGCGACCTTCATCATGGAGGCGTTCGTCACGGTGGTGATCGGTGGCGCCGACGTATTCCTCGGCACCGCGCCGGCCGGCGGCATCCTCGCTATCGTGAAGTCGGGGATGACCTCCTGGCAGGGCCAGCTGTTCGGCCAGATCGGGCTGTTGATCGCCGTCATCATCGTCGTCCGGGTGCTGCCGAAGGGCATCTCCGGCTTCGTGCTGCGCGAGCGGACCTGAGGAGCGGCGCCGTGACCGGATTTCTCGCATTGTTCCGCCGCCTCGAAGGCCCGCAGACGCTCGGCCGCGGCCCTGGCTTCTGGGCGCTGTTCGCGCTCGTGCTGGCGGGAGCGCTGGCCTATCCGCTGTTCAGCGACGGCTACACCGTCGGCAACACCGTCTACTTCTTCGTGTGGGTGTTCATCGCGCTCAGCCTCAGCCTGATCTGGGGCTATGGCGGCTCACTGTCGTTCGGCCAGACTGCGTTCTTCGGCATCGCCGGCTATGGCTACGGCATTCTCACCATCAATTTCGGCGCCGCCTACGGCTTCACGTTCATCGCGCTGCTGCTCGCGGTCGCCATGGCCGCGCTGGTGGCGGCGCTGCTCGGCTATTTCATGTTCTTCGGCCGCATCAGCGGCGTGTTCCTCGGCATCGTCACGCTCGCGGTGACTCTGATGCTGGAACGCTTCATGGCGCAGACCGCGGGCCCCGAATGGCGTATCGGCGCTGCCAGGCTGAACGGCTTCAACGGCATGAGCGCGATGCCGCCGCTGACGATCCCCTGGTTCGGCGGGCCGATTCCGCTGTTTGCCGATATCGGCCTGTATTATGTCGTGCTCGGCATGCTCGTGCTGGTCTATCTCGCCCTGCGCATGCTGATGAACTCGGCGTTCGGCAACGTCATCGTTGCCATCCGGGAAAATCCCGAGCGTGCGGAGATGCTCGGCTACGACATCAGAAAATATCAGCTGATCACCTTCGTGATCGGAGCTGCGCTCGCGGGGCTTTCCGGCGTGCTCTACACGGTGTGGGGGCAATACATCACGCCCTCCAGCATGGGCATGACGGCGGCCTCGCTGCCGCTGATCTGGGTCGCGGTCGGCGGCCGCAGCGATCTCACGGCCACCGTGATCGGCACGCTCGTGGTGCTCTCCGGCTTCCAGGCGCTGACGATCTATGGGAGCCAGTATGCGCTGGTGTTCATGGGCGTGCTGCTGGTGCTCACCGTGCTGATCGCGCCCAACGGCCTCGTGCTCGGGATCATCAACTGGATCGCGAAGCTGGTGACGCGGCGCAAGCAGGAGGCGGCGTGATGGCGCTGCTGCAATTGCGTGACGTCAACAAGCATTTCGGCGGCCTGCACGTCACCAACGCCGTCAACCTCGTGCTGGAGCAGGGCGAGATCCATTGCCTGATCGGTCCGAACGGCGCCGGCAAGAGCACTCTGTTCCGCCTGATCCTCGGCGAGCATCATCCCGGCAGCGGCCAGATCTGCTTCGCGGGCGAGGACATCACCGCGTTGAAATCCTTTGCGCGCATCCGCCGCGGGCTGTCGGTCAAGTTCCAGGTGCCGGGTGTGTTCAAGGGTCTGTCGGTGCGGCAGAACCTGGAGATCGCGCTGCAGAGCCGGCTGCACGGCGTCACGCTCGGACGCGAGATCGACCGTCTGCTCGCCTTTCTCAATCTCGAAGCCGAGCAGGCGCAACTGGCCGGCAATCTCAGCCACGGCCAGAAGCAGTGGCTGGAGATCGGCATGGCAATCGCGCTGAAGCCGCGGCTGCTGCTGCTCGACGAGCCGACCGCCGGCATGTCGCCGGAGGAGACGCACATGACCGGCGAGATGGTGCGGCGGCTGAATGCGGCCGGCATGACCGTGCTCGCGATCGAGCACGACATGGCGTTCGTGCGCCAGGTCGCGCAGCGCGTCACGGTGCTGCATCTCGGTCAGGTGTTCGCGCAAGGCTCGATCGACGAGATCGTGGCGGACGAGCGTGTCGCGGCGATCTATCTGGGGCAGGCGCATGCGTAAGGAAGTCATCCTCACCACCCTGGGGCTTCGCGCCGGCTATGGCGGCAAGCCGGTGCTGCAGGGCCTGGAGATCGAGGTGCGCGAAGGCGAGATCGTTGCCGTGATCGGTCGCAACGGCGTCGGCAAATCGACCCTGATGAAGAGCCTGATCGGGCTGGTGCCGGCGATGTCCGGCTCGATCGTCTATCGCGGTGAGGCGGTCGAGCATCTGCCGGCCCATAAGCGCGCCCGGCTCGGAATGGGTTACGTGCCGCAGGGCCGCGACGTGTTTCCGCGGCTGACGGTCGGCGAAAACATCGCGGTCGGTGCGGCGATCAAGGGCGGCGGAATTCCGGAGGTGGGGCGTCAGCGCGTCGTCGGCGCATTTCCCATTCTCGGGGAGCGCTGGAGCCAGCGCGCCGGCACGATGTCCGGCGGCCAGCAGCAGCAGCTCGCGATCGGCCGGGTGCTGATCGCCGATCCGCACATGATTTTGCTCGATGAGCCCTCGGAGGGCATTCAGCCAAACATCGTTCAGGACATCGCCCGCAACATGGTCGAGCTCAACCGCCGGACCGGCGTCACCATCATCCTGGTCGAGCAGAATCTCGACATGATCCGCGCCATGGCGCAGCGCGCTTACGTCATGGACAAGGGCCGCATCACCGCAAGCCTGACGCACGAGGCGCTCGACGATGCCGCCGAGATGCGCCGGCATCTCGCGGTTTGACGCAAAGAAACTTCAACAACGAGCACAAGGAGAACGAGCATGGCCTGGCAGTCGGAGTCGATCATGGCCCGCAGGGGCATCGCCAAGGGTGCGCGCGGGGCGCATCATGTCATCACCGAGAAGGACCAGGGCAAGTATCACTATGTCTACGGCCCCTATGTCGAGCCGGTGCTGACCATCGACCCCGGCGCGGTGGTCTCCGCCGAGACGCATGACGCGTTCGAGGGCGCGATCAAGCACGAGACCGACAGCCCGTCGAAGATCCTGAACTTCCCGTTCCTCAATCCGCAGAACGGCCCGATCTACGTCAACGGTGCCGAGAAGGGCGACACGCTCGCGGTCTACATCGAGAGCATCGTGCCGCGCGGGCCGCAGCCGCGCGGCACCACCGTGGTCATGCCGGAGTTCGGCGGGCTGGTCGGAACGGGGAACACCGCATTGCTCAATCCGGCGCTGCCGGAGCGGGTGAAAAAGCTCGAAATCACGGCCGAAGACGGCACCAGATGGAACGACAAGATCACGTTGCCCTATGAGCCGTTCATCGGCACCATTGGCACCTCGCCGGAAATCGAGGCGATCTCCTCGCTGGTCCCGGACTACTATGGCGGCAACATGGATCTGCCGGATGTCGGCACCGGCGCGGTGATCTATCTGCCCGTCAACACCAAGGGGGCGCTGCTCTATCTCGGCGACTGCCATGCTGCGCAGGGCGACGGCGAATTGTGCGGCGTCGCGATCGAGCATCCGACGGTCACGACCGTGCAGGTCGATCTGATCAAGGGCTGGCCCATCGCCTGGCCGCGACTGGAGACGAAGGACTTCATCATGACCATCGGCTCTGCCAGGCCGATGGAGGATGCCGCGCGCATCGCCTATCGCGAGCTGTGCCGCTGGATGGCGGCGGACTACGGCTTTGAGGAGATCGACGCCTACATGCTGCTGACCCAGGCCGGGCGCGTCCGCCTCGGCAACATGGTCGATCCGAAATACACGCTTGGCGCCTCCATCAAGAAATCGTTCCTGGTCTGAGGCAGCAAGCGATGTTGTCGAAATACAAGGTCGCGACCGTCCAGTTCGAGCCGACTTTGGGCGAGAAGGAGCGCAATATTTCCGGCCTGCTCGAGCTCTGCGAGCAGGCCGCGCGAGCGGGCGCGAAGCTGATCGTGACGCCGGAAATGGGGACGACCGGCTATTGCTGGTACGATCGCGCGGAGGTGGCGCCGTTCGTCGAGACGATTCCAGGCTCGACCACGCATCGCTTCGCCGCGCTCGCCAAGCGCCATGGCTGCTTCATCGTGATCGGCATGCCCGAGGTCGATGACGACGACATCTACTACAACAGCGCGGTGCTGATCGGGCCCGACGGCGTCATCGGCCGGCACCGCAAGACCCATCCCTACATCTCCGAGCCGAAATGGGCGGCGGCCGGCGATTTGCACAATCAGGTGTTCGAGACGCCGATCGGCCGGATCGCGCTTCTGATCTGCATGGACATCCATTTCGTCGAGACGGCGCGGCTGATGGCGCTCGGCGGCGCCGACATCATCTGCCACATCTCGAACTGGCTCGCCGAGCGCACGCCGGCGCCCTACTGGATCAGCCGCGCGTTCGAGAATTCCTGCTACGTGATCGAGAGCAATCGCTGGGGGCTGGAGCGCACGGTGCAGTTCTCGGGCGGCAGCTGCGTCATCGCGCCCGACGGCACACTCGCGGCTGTGATCGACAAGGGCGACGGCGTTGCTTTTGCAGACATCGATCTCGCGGTCGCGAGGGCGAGGCGCGTGCTCGGCGAGCCCGTGTTCGCGCAGCGCCGGCCTGAGCTGTATCCGGAACTCCTCACCAATACCTACAGCTGGAACCCGCGCGATTTCTTCGGGCTGTACGGTCGTGAACCCTGGCCGGTCGGCAAACGCTCCCGCGTCAGCGTGGCGCAATTCGCGCCGACATCTGACGTCGCTGCCAACCTGGCGCGCATCGCCGCCCTGGCTGTCGCGGCCACGGCCGATGGCGCCGAGCTGCTGGTGTTCCCGGAGCTTGCGGCAACAGGGCTGACCAATCCGGCGGCAGCGGCCGAGCCGATCCCAGGCCGCATCACGGCCGAGCTCGCCAGGATCGCAGCCGGGCAGGGGATCACACTCGTCTGCGGTCTTGCAGAACGGGACGGGAACACCATCTATAATTCCGCCGTGCTGGTTACCCCGGACGGTAAAATCTCCACCTATCGCAAGACGCATCTGACAACGGCCGATCGCAACTGGGCCAGCGCCGGAGACACGTGGACCGTGGTCGACACGCCGGTGGGACGGATCGGCATCCTGATCGGGCACGACGCCGTGTTTCCGGAAGCGGGCCGGGTGCTCGCACTGCGTGGCTGTGATCTGATCGTCTGTCCTGCTGCCGTGAAGGGCAGCTTCAGTGCGGCGCATGCGGGGACGGAGGTGATGCAGCCTGCGCCGATCCCGACCGGCGCCGATCGGCATCATTGGCATCACTTCCGTGTTCGCGGTGGCGAGAACAACGCCTACTTCGCATTCGCGAATGTGTGCGATGCCGCGAATGGATATGCCGGGCTCAGCGGCGTGTTCGGTCCGGATACGTTTGCGTTTCCGCGCCGCGAGGCGATCATCGATCGCGAAGAGGGGATTGCGACAGTCGAGATCGACACCAGCAATCTCGACAGTGTCTACCCGACCAACGTCGTCAGGCGGAAAGATCTGGTCTGCATGCGCATGCCGCACGCCTATCGTGCGCTGGTGCAACCGAAACCGAGCAACTTCTGACGATGCGCGCGCGATCCGTTCCAAAATGGAACGGAAACGGCGTGTGACGGGGCGGAGAGTGGGGTGCGACAGCGCTATCCACAATTCTGCACAGCCGTCGCAAAAAGTTCTTGCGCGGGATGCGGCATCGCACTATCTCACCACCACGCCAGCCGGACATCACTGATGACTGAGGCCCCCGACTTTCGGGACCGATGTTGTTTTTTCTTCCGGTTGGCTCCTGAGTTTTTCTTCAAGAAATGCTCTTGACGCTCTCTGAAAATCAGCTATGTGAAGCGCCCCGGACATCGGGACTTCTTCGGCGAAACAGAGATCGAAGATGATGCACTAAGTAGTTCGAGCGAACTAACAAGTGCGGGCTGTTTGACAAGTGAAGATGAAGAAAGAGAAACGTGGACGGCGGAGTCCTTGCGGGTCTCGGGATTGAGGGCTTCGGCTTTTGGTTCTGGGATCGGACGAGAAGACTTCGGCGGACAATGTTTCAAAGGTAACACCATGGTATTTGCGCTGTGAAGCGTGGGTACTGATTGGTGGGACCTCGTCAAACGTTGTGATCAGCCGGTTTAAGCTTCAAGTTCAACTTGAGAGTTTGATCCTGGCTCAGAGCGAACGCTGGCGGCAGGCTTAACACATGCAAGTCGAGCGGGCGTAGCAATACGTCAGCGGCAGACGGGTGAGTAACGCGTGGGAACGTACCTTTTGGTTCGGAACAACACAGGGAAACTTGTGCTAATACCGGATAAGCCCTTACGGGGAAAGATTTATCGCCGAAAGATCGGCCCGCGTCTGATTAGCTAGTTGGTGGGGTAATGGCCCACCAAGGCGACGATCAGTAGCTGGTCTGAGAGGATGATCAGCCACATTGGGACTGAGACACGGCCCAAACTCCTACGGGAGGCAGCAGTGGGGAATATTGGACAATGGGGGCAACCCTGATCCAGCCATGCCGCGTGAGTGATGAAGGCCCTAGGGTTGTAAAGCTCTTTTGTGCGGGAAGATAATGACGGTACCGCAAGAATAAGCCCCGGCTAACTTCGTGCCAGCAGCCGCGGTAATACGAAGGGGGCTAGCGTTGCTCGGAATCACTGGGCGTAAAGGGTGCGTAGGCGGGTCTTTAAGTCAGGGGTGAAATCCTGGAGCTCAACTCCAGAACTGCCTTTGATACTGAAGATCTTGAGTTCGGGAGAGGTGAGTGGAACTGCGAGTGTAGAGGTGAAATTCGTAGATATTCGCAAGAACACCAGTGGCGAAGGCGGCTCACTGGCCCGATACTGACGCTGAGGCACGAAAGCGTGGGGAGCAAACAGGATTAGATACCCTGGTAGTCCACGCCGTAAACGATGAATGCCAGCCGTTGGTGGGTTTACTCACCAGTGGCGCAGCTAACGCTTTAAGCATTCCGCCTGGGGAGTACGGTCGCAAGATTAAAACTCAAAGGAATTGACGGGGGCCCGCACAAGCGGTGGAGCATGTGGTTTAATTCGACGCAACGCGCAGAACCTTACCAGCCCTTGACATGTTTGGGACCGGTCGCAGAGATGTGACCTTCTCTTCGGAGCCCGAAACACAGGTGCTGCATGGCTGTCGTCAGCTCGTGTCGTGAGATGTTGGGTTAAGTCCCGCAACGAGCGCAACCCCCGTCCTTAGTTGCTACCATTTAGTTGAGCACTCTAAGGAGACTGCCGGTGATAAGCCGCGAGGAAGGTGGGGATGACGTCAAGTCCTCATGGCCCTTACGGGCTGGGCTACACACGTGCTACAATGGCGGTGACAGTGGGAAGCTAAGGGGCAACCCTTCGCAAATCTCAAAAAGCCGTCTCAGTTCGGATTGGGCTCTGCAACTCGAGCCCATGAAGTTGGAATCGCTAGTAATCGTGGATCAGCACGCCACGGTGAATACGTTCCCGGGCCTTGTACACACCGCCCGTCACACCATGGGAGTTGGCTTTACCTGAAGGCGGTGCGCTAACCAGCAATGGAGGCAGCCGACCACGGTAGGGTCAGCGACTGGGGTGAAGTCGTAACAAGGTAGCCGTAGGGGAACCTGCGGCTGGATCACCTCCTTTCTAAGGATGGCTCTTCAGCCTGGTCTTTAAGGTCGCAAGATCTTGGGACCACGATCTTCGGATCGCGCGCTATCGAGCTGTTTTAGAAACATCAGGGACCGACACGATCGCCAGATCGGGTTGAGTTCCATTGGCGGGATTTCGCCGTCTTCGTTTCTCTTTCTTCGCGGACGAACACGCTGCCTGGGGCTGCGCGGTTGCTGCTTGGCCTTTGCGGGTTTGACCTGCGCGGGCAGGGTGGTGACGAGCTTCGAGCGTTAGGGGCTTGTAGCTCAGTTGGTTAGAGCGCGCGCTTGATAAGCGTGAGGTCGGAAGTTCAAGTCTTCCCAGGCCCACCACGCTTCGCCTGCGGCTACGCGTGGCGCGGCCTCGCTCTTCAATGAGCGAAGCGTGCCCGGCGAAGCCACTTGGCGAAGACGGGCAGCCGTCGGTCAACATCGTCTCGACGATCAGCTCATTGCATTCGTCTTTCCGGGTATGGGGCCTTAGCTCAGCTGGGAGAGCGCGTGCTTTGCAAGCATGAGGTCGTCGGTTCGATCCCGACAGGCTCCACCAGCCTTCGCGCCTGCGGCGCTTCGGCTCGGCAAGCCAGCCGATCGAGCCCGTGCATTTCGACTGAATGAGGTCGAGGATGCGCGAAGGCTGCCGCGCCGAAGCCCACTTGGGCGTAGGCGGGCTATCGTTAGCGTGTTCAATTCGTCCGCGAGACAACATTTCGCATCTTCTGGTCCTCACCGGGATTACAGAAGACTGCGTGTTATCTGACATCGTGAAGAGGAGATCGATCCGAGTAGGGTCGTGCAATGAAGGGCCACCGCGCAAGCGGTCCGCTCGTCGACTTTGCACCGACGCCTTCACTATCTCCGGGTCATTTCGGCGCAAACATCGAGCTGTGAAGCTTGTCGTTTGTTGTAAATGACTCTGTTAGCTGCGCTTGACCGCACGGCTATCGGTTCGATCTTAAGAAGCAAGCTGGTCTTTCTAATCAGTGTCCGCGCTGCTCTACGCCTTGTCCTTCGGGGCAGGTGAGGGCGGTGAACATTCTGCCGAGTGTGTGGACATTGATAATGAGAGCAATCAAGTGCCTTAAGGGTGTTCGGTGGA
>NC_020453.1:8020000-8264165 GCF_000344805.1 Bradyrhizobium oligotrophicum S58
TACCGAATTGGCGGTTCGTACGCTGCATACGCTCTACGGATTGGACCAGGCCTAGAAAATCAGCCTCCGCGACCACACCTGTCCCGTTATGCGACAGCGGGACCGGGGCAGAGGTCTTTCGAAAGCCGTTGACGCCTCCAGTGCTGGCAGGCGTTTTGCTTGGCAAAACAAGCCCCAATTCGCTATACGCCTCCAAGGATGGCTGCCGCGAACTGTGCTCCAGTGATAGTTGTCCTGATTCGGGCCAGCACCCTGAGCGTGCGATAGTGCCGAATCAAGAAAGCTGTTCGATGCCGCGAGTTTAGCGCCAGATCCGGCCGAGTGCCGGGCTGGCCCCAGGAAGGGGGATTGTGCCACATGCGAAGCACGTCGGGAGGCCCCCGCGTCCTGCTCAGACGGCTTCGCGAGACCATGGCGGAGCAGGTCTCGGCACAGGAGCGGCTCGACAAGATCGTGGTGCTGATCGCGGCCAACATGGTCGCGGAAGTCTGCTCGGTCTACGTGCTGCGCGTCGACAACACGCTGGAACTCTATGCCACCGAAGGTCTGAACCGCGACGCCGTGCACATGACGGTGCTGAGCGCGCATGAAGGCCTGGTCGGCCTGGTCGCCAGCGAGGCGACACCGCTCAATTTGAGCGACGCACAGAGCCACCCTGCCTTCTCATATCGCCCGGAGACGGGCGAGGAGATCTACCACTCCTTCCTCGGCGTGCCGATCCTGCGCGCCGGCAACACGCTCGGCGTGCTGGTGGTGCAGAACCGCGCCAAGCGCACCTATGTCGAGGAAGAGGTCGAGGCGCTGCAGACCACGGCGATGGTGCTCGCCGAGATGATCGCCTCCGGCGAGCTGGCCGCGCTGGCGCAGCCCGGCGCGGAGCCTGCGGTCAGGCACTCGGTTCACAAGACCGGCGCGGTGCTGTCCGACGGCATCGCGCTCGGCCATGTCGTGCTCCACGAGCCGCGCGTCGTCGTCAACAACTACATTGCCGAGGACCTGCCGAAGGAGATCAAGCGGCTCGATGCGGCGCTGGTCAAGCTGCGCGCCGACCTCGACCGGATGCTGGAGCGTGGCGACGTCGCTGATGGCGGTGAGCATCGCGAGGTGCTCGAAGCCTATCGCATGTTCGCCAACGACCAGGGCTGGTCGCACAAGCTGCACGAGGCGGTGGCGACCGGCCTCACTGCAGAGGCCGCCGTCGAACGCGTGCAGTCCGACACCCGCGCCCGCATGCTGCGCTCGACCGATCCCTATCTGCGCGAGCGGCTGCACGACCTCGAGGATCTCGGCTACCGCCTGCTGCGCCAGCTGGTCGGCCAGGATCATGCGCCGAGCCGCGACCACCTGCCCGACAACGCCATCCTGATCGCCCGCGCGATGGGCCCCGCGGCCCTGCTCGACTATGACCGCAAGCGGCTGCGCGGCCTCGTGCTCGAGGAAGGCACCGCGAACTCGCATGTCGCGATCGTGGCGCGCGCGCTCGGCATCCCCGCCGTCGGCGAGGTGCCGAACGCGCCAGGCATTGCCGATCCCGGCGACGCCATCATCGTCGACGGCACCTCCGGCTCGATCTATGTGCGGCCGTCGGCCGAGATCGAATCCGCCTATGCCGAGCGGGTCCGCTTCCGCGCCCGCCGCCAGGCGCAATACAGCGAGCTGCGCAACAAGCCCTGCAAGACCAAGGACGGCCAGCCGATCGAGCTGATGATCAATGCCGGCCTCGTCATCGACCTGCCGCATATCGAGGACACCGGCAGCGCCGGCATAGGCCTGTTTCGCACCGAGCTGCAGTTCATGGTCTCGGCCAGCCTGCCGCGCTCCAGCGACCAGCTCGCGCTCTATCGCACGGTTCTCGACGCCGCCGGCAACCGGCCGGTCACCTTCCGCACGCTCGACATCGGCGGCGACAAGGCGCTGCCCTACATGGAGACCGTGATCGAGGAAAACCCGGCACTGGGGTGGCGCGCGATCCGCCTCGGCCTCGATCGACCGGGCCTGTTGCGCGGCCAGATCCGGGCGCTGCTGCGCGCCGGCGGCGGCCGCTCGCTGCGCATCATGTTCCCGATGATCTCGGAGGTCGCCGAGTTCGACACCGCCAAGGCGATCGTCGAGCGCGAGTTGACGTATTTGCGCCAGCACGGCCATACGCTGCCGGAGCGCGTCGACGTCGGCACGATGCTGGAGGTTCCAGCGCTGTTGTACCAGCTCGACGAGCTGCTCTCGAAGGTCGACTTCATCTCGGTCGGATCGAACGACCTGTTCCAGTTCCTGTTCGCGGTCGACCGCGGCAATGCCAAGGTGTCGGAGCGGTTCGATACGCTGTCGGCGCCGATCCTGAGGGCGCTGCAGGAGATCGTGCGCAAGGCGAAGGCCGCCAAGAAGTCGGTGTCGCTGTGCGGCGAGATGGCCTCCAAGCCGATCGGCGCGCTGGCGCTGATCGCGCTCGGCTACCGCTCGCTGTCGCTGTCGGCCACCGCGCACGGCCCGGTGAAGGCCATGATCCTCGAGCTCGACGCCGCCAAGGCCGAGACGAAGATGGCCGAATGGCTGGCCGCGCCGGCCGGCAGTTTCTCGATGCGGCAGAAGCTGACCCAGTTCGCCGAGACCGAAGGCCTCGCGCTGTAGCGGGCCTTCGCGCCTGCTCCGACCGAGCCCATCATCCCCTGATATTGCACGTCCTGAGATCGCATCATGTCGTCGCTTCCCGAAGCCAAACTGGATGTTCTGCTGGCGCATCATGCCTCGCTCGAGGCGGAGCTGCTCGGCCAGGTCAATTCCGAGCGCTACGTGCAGATCACCCGCGAGCTGGCCGAGCTCAATCCGCTGATCGAGGCCGTGAAGGCGTATCGTTCGGGAGTGAAGGAGCTCGCCGACACCGAGGCGTTGATCGCCGACGCGGCCAGCGATGCCGAGATGCGCGGCATGGCCGAGGCGGAGCGCGACGAGCTGATCGCGCGGCGCGGCGAGCTGGAGCAGAAGATCCGGGTCGCGCTGCTGCCCAAGGATGCGATGGACGACCGCAACGTCGTGCTCGAAATCCGCGCCGGCACCGGCGGCGACGAGGCCTCGCTGTTCGCCGGCGACCTGTTCCGGATGTATGAGCGCTTCGCGGCCCTGCAGGGCTGGAAGGTCGAGGTGATCTCGGCCTCCGAAGGCACCGTCGGCGGCTACAAGGAAATCATCGCGGAGGTGCAGGGCCGCGGCGCCTTCGCCAAGCTGAAATTCGAATCCGGCGTGCACCGGGTGCAGCGCGTGCCCGACACCGAGACGCAGGGGCGTATCCACACCTCGGCGGCCACGGTTGCCGTGCTGCCCGAGGTCGAGGACGTCGACGTCGACATCAAGCAGGACGACCTGCGCATCGAAACCATGCGCGCGCAAGGCGCCGGCGGCCAGCACGTCAACAAGACGGAATCGGCGATCCGCATCACCCACATCCCGACCGGCATCGTGGTGATGATGCAGGACAGCCGCTCGCAGCATAAGAACCGCGCGTCGGCGATGAACATCCTGCGCTCCCGCATCTACGACGCCGAGCAGCAGAAGGTCGACGCCGCGCGCTCCGCCGAGCGCAAGGAGAAGGTCGGCTCCGGTGATCGCTCCGAGCGCATCCGCACCTACAATTTCCCGCAGGGGCGGGTCACCGACCATCGCATCAACCTGACGCTCTACAAGCTACCCCAGGTGATCGCGGGCGAAGCGCTGGGCGAAATGATCGACGCGCTGACGACCGAGCACCAGGCCGCGCAGCTCGCGGCGCAAGGCGCCGCGGCGTGATGAGCGCGCACGCATTGCGAGAGGCGATGCGATCCCGGCGCGGCACTCTCGGTGTCATCCCTACGAACGCCGGGACCCATAACCACAGGCATCAGCGGTTTGCACGGACGGCCACTCCGACCGCCCGCCCCGCGACGGCACGGCGTATGGATCCTCGCGTTCGCGGGGATGACCCGCGGAGGGAGTCTGCGCGATGACCGGCCTCGTCGCCGGCGTCACCATCGATGCGGCGCGGCGCACGCTGGCCGCGCGGTTCTCCGCTGCGGGTCTCGACTCCCCTGACCTCGATGGAAGGCTGCTGGTCGGCCATGCGCTGCAGCTCGATTTGACCGGCCTCGTCACACAAGGTAGCCGCCTGCTTTCCCCTGCAGAAGCGCAGCATCTGGAAACGTTGGCATCGCGCCGGCTCGCCGGCGAGCCGGTCGCCCGCATCCTCGGCGCCAGGGAGTTCTGGGGCCTGCCGCTGCAGCTCTCGGCGGATACGCTGGTGCCGCGGCCGGACACCGAGACCGTGGTCGAGCTGGCGCTGGAGCATCTGTCCGCCGCTGGCGACCTGAAGCGTCGTTTACGCATCGCCGATCTCGGCACCGGTTCCGGCGCCATTCTGCTGGCGCTGTTGTCCGAGCTGCCGCAGGCCCATGGCATCGGCACGGACATCAGCATCGCCGCGTTGCGGACAGCCCGTGACAATGCGCGTGCCCTCGGGCTTGGCGCGCGCGCAGGCTTCGTCGCCTGCTCCTACGCGTCGGCGCTGGCGGCACCGTTCGACCTGATCGTGTCGAATCCGCCCTACATCCCGTCATCCGAGATCGGCGATCTCGCCATCGACGTGCGCGACCATGACCCGCTCCGCGCGCTGGATGGCGGCCGTGACGGCCTCGACGCCTATCGCGCGCTGATCCCCCAGGCCGCAAACCTGCTTCAGCCCGGCGGCGCGGTCATCGTGGAGGTGGGGCTCGGCCAGAGCGGCGACGTCGTAACGCTGATGACCGAGGCGGGGCTGGTGACCGAATCGTGGGCGATCCGGGCCGACCTGGCCGGAATTCCGCGGGCCGTCGGCGCCCTAAAAAAGCTCCGGTAAAGGCCGGCCGATCCAGAAAAAGCTCTTGGAATATCCCCCGGGAGCGACTACGTTCCAGCCATAGCATCGGCGCAGGCCCCGTCGAGCGGTATTCACGGAACACCGCCGCGGACAGATGCCAGAGAGCCGCGCCGGGCGATTGGTTCCAGAACGCAGATCTGTTGAGCGCGATAGCCGGATGGCTGCGCAGCCCGCGACTGCAAAGCGAACGAAAGCCTGACTTTGCACTTGAGGTCTTACGCTAAGCAAACAGGGTCGGTCGTGGCGCACGTCGCCGTGACGGGCTGAATGACGTGGTTCGCCGGCCGAAAGGGCTGGTGGGTGGGGAACGCGTTTTGAACGCGCTTTTGTCGAGCGAATCGGCTGTCGATCACATCTGTCGATCACATCGGCATGGGTCGGACCGGCATGTCGCAATTGGCATGGTCGGGTTGGACCATCTGGCCTGCGGGCGAGGCGCCCGGGCCGCGAGACGGTATTTCAATACGGTATCGGTATTCCCTAGACAATCAGTGCTCCTAACGCAGGGTTGGAATAAAGGCAGGACATGAGAAACGGTCAGAACAACAAGCGGATGCGCAACCGGAATAGCGGTAACAACAACAATAATAACCGGCGCGGCCAGAACCCGTTGACCAGGGTGTTCGAGTCCAACGGGCCGGATATCAAGATTCGCGGAACTGCCTCCCATGTGGCCGAAAAATATGTCCAGCTTGCCCGCGACGCCCGCTCCTCCGGCGACCCCGTTGCCGCCGAGAACTACTACCAGCATGCCGAGCACTATTTCCGCCTGATTGCCGCCGCCCAGGAGCAGTTCCGCCAGAACCAGCCGCAGCAGCCGCGCAATACCGACGACTTGACCGTCGACGACCTCGACGATGATGGCGAGAGCTTCTCGCATTTCGGCCAGGAGCCGGGCTTCGTTCCTGCCCAGCAACAGCCTCAGCCCTTCGTGCGCGAGGGCGGCCAGCGCGAGCGCGGCGACAACCAGCCATATCAGCGCGATCAGCAGCAGCCGCGCGAAGCGCGAGAGCAACGTGAGCCTCGCGAGCATCGGGAGCCGCGCGAACACCGCGAACCTCGTGAGCAGCGCGAACCTCGCGAGCAGCGTGAACCACGCGAGCACCGCGAGCGGGAGCCGCGCGAGCACCGCGAGCGTCCGCAACCCGCCCAGTACCAGCCGCAGCCGCAACCCCAGCCTGTCATCGCCGACAGCGGGGTCGACCGTCTGCCGTCATTCATCACCGGACCCCAGCCGCAGATCGCCAACGCGCCCGCCGCTTTCGAGGGCGCGGCCGAGCGTTATCCGCGCCGCCGCCGGCGTCCGCACGGTCCGCGTCCGGAAGCAGCCGCTGCTGCTCCGGCGCCGAGCGAGGACTTCAATCCCGGCGAGTAACCGTCACGATCTGTTTCGATGAAGCGGGTGGGCCAGGAGCCCGCCCGTTTTTTTTGCGTGGTCTGCGCGGCAAAGGACGGATATCACCGGTCGTGCAGTCCCGAGCCGGCAGTCTCGCGATTGGACCCTTGGGGATTTGAGCCATGGGTCGACGGCGCAGGCGCCAGCACCGGCTCGAGCCGTGGAATCAGCCGGATGCGCTCACGGCGTGCGGGGATCACGCGGTAGACCTGCTTGGTCGCCTCGACGAGGTGAACTCCGGCGAACGGCAGCGACAGCGCCGCACCCACGCGCTCCCACGCCATCGCCGATTTCAGGAACCAGCCGCCGACGGGCGGCATGAACAGCGCTTCGCCCCAGGCGGTCGGCGTGAACCAGGTCTGCCGCAGCAGCTGCGTGATCTGCGAGCGCGAATACGGGCGGCCATGGCCGAACGGGGTGTTGTCGGTCCGCGTCCAAACGCCGCGCCGGTTCGGAATCACGATGATCATGCGGCCGGCCGGCGCCAGCACCCGCCACATTTCGCGCAGCAGGCCGGCCGGGTCATCGGACATTTCCAGCGCATGCACGATCAGGATGCGGTCGACCGCAGCATCCGGCAGCGGCAGCGAGAACTCGTCCACCAGCGAGGCGAGCGTCGGCCTTGCGGTCGGCCATTTCAGCACGCCCTGAGCGGCCGGCATGAAGGCGATGCAGCGCTCCGAATCCTCGCGGAACAGGCCGAGATAGGGCGTCGGATAACCAACGCCGAGCACACGCTGCCCGGCCGCGCTCGGCCACCGCGCGCGGATGCCGCGGTTGATCAGGAGCCGCGCGACGATCCCGAGGCGTCCCGAATAGAAATTCCGCAGATCGATCACGTCCATGGCGTCAATGTACCATGCGGGCACGGCCGGCCGCGCGCCGAATATTGCGTTGCGCCTCCAGCGTTAACGCCATATCTCTGCCCGGACGAGATGCAGGAGACGGCCCGCAACGCCGCGCCCCCGGGCTCCCGTCTCGCACGACCTCTGACATCGCGAGCGCCACGATCGTGGCTCGCCCGGTCCCGCCGACGGAGACATCATGGCCGCCGACATCCGCGTCTTCACCTGCCTGTCCGACAATTTCGGCTATCTGATCCACGACCCGGCGACCGGCGCCACCGCCTCGATCGACGCGCCCGAAGCCGGCCCGATCGCCCGCCAGCTCGACGCTGCCGGCTGGACCCTCACCGACATCCTGATCACCCACCATCACCACGATCATGTCGGCGGCGTCGCCGAGCTGAAGCAGCGCTATGGCTGCCGCGTGGTGGCCCCGTACGACAAGGCGACGGCGATCGCCAATGTCGATCTGCGCGTCGCCCATGGCGACGTCGTGAAGATCGGCGAGCTGCTCGCGCGCGTGCTGGAGACGCCCGGTCATACGCTCGACCACATCTCCTACGTGTTCGATGCCGACAAGGCCGTGTTCGCAGCAGACACGCTGTTCTCGATCGGCTGCGGCCGCGTGTTCGAGGGCACCTATCCGATGATGTGGGATTCGCTCCTGAAGCTGCGCGCGCTGCCGGACGATTTCAGGCTCTATTGCGGCCACGAATACACCGCCTCCAACGTCAAGTTCGCGCTCACGGTGGATCCGGACAATGAGGCGCTGAAGGCCCGCGCCGACGAGGTGACGCGGCTCCGGTCCGCCAACCAGCCGACCATTCCGACATTGCTCGGCGCCGAGAAGATGGCCAACGTCTTCCTGCGCGCCGATGATCCGGCCGTCGCGGCCCGGCTGCGCATGAAGGGCGCGAACGCCGAGGACGTGTTCGGCGAGCTGCGCGAACGCAAGAACAAATCGTAACGCCGGTCGCGACCATGACCACGCTCTCCGCTGCCGACATCATCGCGCGTCTCGGTTTGCAGCCGCATCCGGAGGGCGGACATTTTCGCGAGACCTTTCGCGACCCGGCCGTCGACGCTGGCGGCCGCGCCGCCTCGACCTTGATCTATTTCCTGCTCGCCCGCGGCGAACGCTCGCACTGGCACAGGGTCGACGCGGTCGAGACCTGGCACTTCTATGCGGGGGCACCGCTGACCCTGCGAATTGCCGGCGCCGGCGAGAGGCCGCAAACGACGATGCTCGGCATCGATCTCGTGGCCGGCCAGCAGCCTCAGGCGGTGGTCCCCGCGCATGCCTGGCAAGCCGCAGAGAGCACCGGCGACTGGACCCTGGTCGGCTGCACGGTGGCGCCGGGATTCATGTTCGAGGGATTCGAGCTCGCGTCCCCAGGCTGGGAGCCGCAGGTCTGATTCAGGCGCTGGCGCCGGCGACCTTGACGGCGGCCGGCTCCGCGAAGCGCTGACGCTCCTTGGCAAGGAAGCCGGATACCGCATCGGCGGGCATCGGCTCGGCGAAGTAATAGCCCTGAATGTAATCGGCGCCCAGACGTCGCAGGCTGTCCAGCTGCTCCTTGGTCTCGACGCCTTCGACGACGCAGGAAATCTCCATGTCGGCGCACAGCCCGGTCAGCGACTTGATGATCTTGTGGCTGATCGGGTTGGCGTTGACGTCATGGACGAAGCTGCGGTCGACCTTGAGCTTGTCGAGCGGCAGCCGATGGACGTGGCTGAGCGACGAATAGCCGGTGCCGAAATCGTCGAGCGAGATGCCGCAGCCGATCGCCTTCAGCGCCGCGATCGATTGCTCGGCGCGGGCAAAATCGAACGTGACGGCGGTCTCCGTGATCTCGAACTCGATGCGGCGCGGCGGGACGCCGCTGGCCTGGATGACGGAGATCAGCGGCAGAATACCCTCGGGCGAGCAGATGTCGTGCGCCGAGAGATTGAACGATACGCGGATGTCGTCGGGCCACGTCCGTGCCGTCGCCAGCGCCTTCACCAGCAGGACGCGGGTGAGGCTGCGGATGACGCCGATCCGCTCGGCGGCAGGGATGAAGCTTGCCGGCGACACCGTGCCCAGCTTCGGGCTGTGCCAGCGTGCGAGGACTTCAAAACCGGTGGTACGCGCGTTCATGGCGTCCATGATCGGCTGGAACACCAGGCCCATCTCGGCCTCGAAATCGGCGGTACGCAGCAGATGCTCGATCACGCTGCGGCTGCGGATCTCCGCCTCGAGCTCGGTCGAGAAGATGATCGCCTGGCCGCGGGCGCGGCGCTTGGCATGGTAGAGCGCGTAGTCGGCGCATTCATAGAGCGCATCCGCGGCCGTGGCCGAGCGCGGATAAAGCGCAAAGCCGGTCGAGCACGACAGGCCGGTATGCGTCGTCTCGAACTGATAGGGCAGCTTGATGAGGTCGGTGATCTGCCGCCCGAGCGCTAAGAGATCGTCGTCGGTCGGATTGCCGGTCACGACCAGGCCGAACTCGTCACCGCCGAGCCGGGCGAGATGGACCTGGGACCCGCGGCTCTCGCAGACATCGCGGATCCGTCGTGCGGCCTCCATCAGCACCCGGTCGCCGACCGTGTGTCCATAGGTGTCGTTGATCGGCTTGAATCCGTCGAGATCGATGATGCCGACCGCGAGCCGCGTGCCGTCGCGCCCGGCTTCGGTGAATGCATGCGTGAGCTCGGAAAAGAACCGGCGCCGATTGGGAAGGTCGGTGAGCGAATCCAGATTGGCGAGCCGGAAGTTCTCATCCGACAGGGCCTGGGTCGCGGCCTGCTCGGCGAGCAGCGATTTGCGGCTGGCAACGAGTGCCGCAAAATCGCGATAGTAGATGAACAGCACCGTAACCATGGCGCCGGACACCAGCAGCTGATTGACCGCAATCGCGCGCAGCGCCGGGACGCCCGTGGACAGGAAGAAGATGACGTAGGGAACGATCACGACGAGTGTCACGATCAGCGCGGCCGAGCGCAGATGCATCAGGCAGAAGATGATGCCGATGACCGTGACCGCCATGTAGAACGCGACCTGCCCCTTGGCGAACGGATCACCATAGGGAAACAGGGAAAAAGACCAGATGACGAACAGCACTCCGATCGGTGCGGCGATCCGGTTGGTGACACGCAGATTGCGCAGGACCTCCTCGCCGCTGGGGGCGACGTCGCGCTGACGCAGCCACCACAGCATGCGAAAGCCGGTGATCGCCGAGAGCAGCGCCGGCACTGCCATCGTCAGCCATGTCGGCGCCAGCGGCAGGAACGTGTAGGCGAGGGCGAGGCTGTTGGTGATCAGGATGAAATAGAGCAGCGGCACCTGCTTGGAGAAGGCCTGGAACTGCGCGCGCGTCAGCTCCGGATTCTCCGCGGGAACGCGAAACAGCTCTCCCGCGCGGGCCATGTAACGTCTCACGTCCGGCATTCGCCGCCCCGTTGTCTGCACCATTTCCCGAGAACTCTCGCGCAGCCCGGGTAAAGGGCGGGTTAGGTGCAGATTGCTCGCAATCGTAATTGGCGGTTGCGAGCTACCGGCCGGCAAGTCCGCTCCGCGCCCGGTTAAGTGCGCATCAAGGATAATTGGCGGATTCGCGCTGCGTCGCCCGAACGGACGCGCGAAGAGACAACGCGATCAGCGCCGGCGCAAAAGGAACATGTCCTTGGCTGCGACCAGACCGCCGCCTGCGATCAGCAGCGCCGCGAGCGCGATGGCGGCACTCGGCCGGGCGTAGCCGGCGACGATCAGGAAGGCGGTCGACAACAGCGGCGTCGCATAGGACGCGGCGCCGAGCACGCGAATGTCGCCGCGCTTCATGCCGATGTCCCACGCATAGAACGCCGCGCCGACGGGGCCGATGCCGAGGCCGATCACGGCCAGCCATTGAGCCGCACTCTCGGGCCAAACTGTATGCTCGATCGCAACATGGGCCAGAGCCGCAAGAGCTGATGTGGCCATGCAGAAGCCGGCCACGGCATCGGTGGGAACCGCCTTGAGGCGACGCGACAGCACCGAATAGATCGCCCACACGAACGCTGCGACGAAGGCAGCGCCAAGCCCCGGCAACTGGCTCGTGGCGAAGCTCGCGCCGTTGCCGACCAACAGCAGCGCGGTGCCGACGAGGCCGAGCGCGGCGCCGATCACGTGGTGAGCCGCGAGCCGCTCTCCGGGCAGAAAGGCCGAGAACAACACGATCAGCAGCGGCCACAGATAGTTCAACAGTCCGGCTTCGGCGGGAGGCGCAAAGCGCAGCGCCAGGAAGTACAGCGCGTGATAGCCGAACAGCCCGCCGACGCCAACGGCCCAGACCTTCAGCGGCTGCCGCAGCACCTGCAGCCCGTCCGGTCGACGCAACAGACTGAGCAATCCGACGACGCCGCCGATCGCGAAGGTCATCGCCGCAAGCTGGAAGGCCGGGATCGTGCCGGTCGCCACCGTCAGCAAAGCGAGCAGCGACCACATCAGGATCGCGGTCAAACCGATCAGGGTCGCAGTGCGCTGGGACATCGGGCGGCAGGCTCCGTCACAGCCGGCGCAACCCGGCCATCCACGCCTGTGCCCGCGTTATCGGACACCTCAAAGACGTGAATGCCCGCGGCGAGCGCGGGCATCACGTTTGTCTTTGCCGCAGATGCCGCCTCGGCGCAACGGCCGACGATGATCAGGCCATGTACTGGCCGCCATTGACCGACAGGGTCGAGCCGGTGATGGCGCCGGCCTCGTCGGCAGCGAGGAACACGACGGTGCGCGCGATCTCTTCGGGCTCGCCGAGCCGGCCGACCGGGATCAGCGGCAGGATGGACTTCTCGAGCACGTCCTTCGGCACGGCCTGCACCATCTCGGTGTTGATGTAGCCGGGGCAGATCACGTTGACGGTGATGCCGGCCTTGGCGGTCTCCAGCGCCAGCGCCTTGGTGAAACCGATGTCACCCGCCTTCGCGGCGGAGTAGTTGACCTGGCCGAACTGGCCCTTCTGGCCGTTGATCGAGGAGATGTTGATGATGCGGCCGAACTTGCGCGCGCGCATGCCCTCGATAACCGGACGGGTCATGTTGAACAGCGAGCCGAGGTTGGTGTTGATGACGGCGCTCCACTGTTCGAGCGTCATCTTGTGGAAGGCCCCGTCGCGGGTGATGCCCGCATTGTTGATCAGCACGTCGATCGGGCCGAGATCGGCTTCGACCTTCTTGATCCCCTCCGAGCAGGCATCGAACGAGCTGACGTCCCATTTGTAGACGGGAATGTCGGTCTCGCCCTTGAACTTCTCGGCAGCGGCATCGTTGCCGCCGTAATTCGCTGCGACCTTGTATCCTGCGGCCTTCAGCGCCTTGCTGATCGCCGCTCCGATACCGCGCGTTCCCCCCGTCACCAACGCCACACGTGCCATGTCGAATCCTTCCCTCGATGACTGCGCACGACGACAACCTCTGGATGCCGGCGTGCATTCCGTTGTTATTGGATCATGAATGGCCTTGCGGCAATGACTTCGCCGCCGAGACGTCCATGGTCGTTCGATTTTTTTAGTGATCGATTATGCGACGTGTTTGACGGACATCAAGAACAAAACGCCCGGCGAGATCGCCGGGCGTTGATCTTTAGTTGAGGCACATGCGGTTGCGAAGGCCGAACGGTTCGCAGTCACTGCCGCCTTTTTAGTCGCGTGCGACGCACAGTGCGATGCCCATGCCGCCGCCAATGCACAGCGTGGCGAGACCCTTCTTGGCGTCGCGCTTCTGCATCTCGTGCAGCAGAGTCACGAGCACACGCGCACCGGAGGCTCCGATCGGATGGCCGATCGCGATCGCGCCGCCATTGACGTTGACCTTCGCTGTATCCCAGCCGAGATCCTTGTTGACGGCGCAAGCCTGCGCCGCGAACGCCTCGTTGGCCTCGATCAGATCGAGGTCGGCAATATTCCAGCCGGCCTTCTTCAGCGCGGTGCGCGACGCCGGGATCGGGCCGGTGCCCATGATCTTCGGATCGACGCCGGCCTGGCCCCAGGACACGATCCGCGCCAGCGGCGTCTTGCCTTCCTTGGCCGCCTGCTTGGCGGTCATCAGCACCACGGCAGCGGCGCCGTCATTGATGCCAGAGGCGTTGCCGGCGGTGACGGTGCCGTCCTTCTCGAACGCCGCGCGGAGCTTGGCCATCGCCTCGATCGTGGCGCCGTGACGCGGATATTCGTCGGTGTCGACCACGGTGTCGCCCTTGCGGCCCTTGATGGTCACGGGGGCGATCTCGTCCTTGAACCTGCCGGCCTTCTGCGCCGCCTCGGCCTTGTTCTGCGATGCAACGGCGAACTCGTCCTGCTGCGCCCGCGTGATCTGATATTGCTTGGCGACGTTCTCGGCGGTGTTGCCCATGTGATAGCCGTTGAAGGCATCCCACAGGCCGTCCTTGATCATCGTGTCGACCAGGTCGAGCGAGCCCATCTTGACGCCGGCGCGCAGGTACTGCGCATGCGCCGCCATGCTCATCGACTCCTGGCCGCCGGCGACCACGATGTCGGAGTCACCATTGACGAGCGCCTGATAGCCCAGCGCGACGGAGCGCAGACCGGAGCCGCACAGCTGGTTGATGCCCCAGGCCGGGCTCTCGACCGGAATGCCGGCCCCGATGGAGGCCTGGCGCGCCGGGTTCTGGCCCTGCGCAGCGGTCAGGATCTGGCCCATGATGACCTCGGACACACGGCCGGGCTCGACCCCGGCGCGCTCCAGCGCGGCCTTGATGGCGACAGCGCCCAGCTCGTGGGCTGGAACACTGGCAAAGGCACCGTTGAAGCTTCCAACCGCGGTGCGGGCAGCGCTGACGATGACGACATCGTCTGACATGGGCATCTCCTGAGGTTCTTGATCTTGGGCGTGAAAGCTGGGCGTGAAAGCGAGGGCTTGAGAGTTTGGGCGTATTTGAAATCAAACCGAATTTTTCAGTTCACGGTCGTGCCGGCCATCCGCAAGCCTCGGTTTGGCGAGTGCAACCTTCGCCCATCATCCTGTTAACGTCGTTGCGACATGTCAATCGGCGCCGTCAGCAAATCCTGTTGCGGCGCATTCAAAATGGGATGCTTGGCCGTTTCGTAAGCAAGATTTCTGCTGCCGGATTAACCGTTCCGCACAAAACCGTAGCCGAACTCGCTCGAAAGTGATTACGTTATTGCATTGCGCAGCTCGTTTGCCCTGCGGTAGCGCCGCCGGGTTTCCCGTTCTCGGTTTGCATGTGTGAGCTCCATGGCGAAATCTGATCAACCCACCACAATCAAAAAATACGCGAACCGGCGGCTCTACAATACCGGGACGAGTACCTACGTGACCCTCGAAGACTTGGCCGCAATGGTTAAGAACGGGGAGGATTTCCTCGTCTACGACGCCAAGACCGGCGACGACATCACCCGGTCCGTGCTCGCGCAGATCATCTTCGAGCAGGAGAACAAAGCGGGCCAGAACCTGCTGCCGACCACCTTCCTCCGCCAGTTGATCCGCTTCTACGGCGACAGCATGCAGATGGTGGTGCCGAAATACCTCGAGCAGTCGATCGATACGCTGACCCGGGAGCAGGAGAAGTTCCGCAAGCAGATCGCCGACACCTTCAGCGGCACACCGTTCGCGCCTCTCGAAGAGCAGGTGCGCCGTAACATGGAGCTGTTTCAGCAGACCTTCTCGATGTTCAAGCCGTTCGCGCCTCCGGTCGCCGGGCGGCCAGAGGACAAGGCTGCCGAACCGGCTGCGACCGACGACAACATCGACGACCTGCGCCGCCAGATGAAGGACATGCAGGAGCGGCTCGACCGCATGTCGGAGCCGAAGAAGGACGAGCAGGGCTGAGGCTCGACCGCAGGCCGGCGGGGATCAACTCGCCGCCGGCAATGCCGTCTCGCCGTTCTCGATCCAGGGCCGCTCGACCGAAGCGAGGCCGATCACCCGGCCCTGGATGTAGTCACAGCCCCAGTCGCGCAGCAGCGCGACCGACGCCTCGTCCTGGACCCATTCCGCGACCGTCTTGATCTGAAGCCGTCGCGCCAGCTCGACCAACGTCTGCACGAAGGCGCGGTCATCGGCCGAGCGCACGAGATTCTGCACGAACGCGCCATCGATCTTGACGATGTCGACGCCGAGCTTGCGCAGGTTGCGGAACGAGGTGTGGCCGGCGCCGAAATCATCGATCGCGATCCGGCTGCCGAGATCCTTGAGCCGCGTCACGAAGCCGCGGAGGTCGTCGATATCCTGGATCTCGACCGTCTCGGTGATCTCCACGATCAGCCGCTCGGCAACGCCCGGATGCGCGCGCATCATGGATTCGATCGACGCCCACCAGTCCGGATCCATGGTGGTCTCGGGAGAGATGTTGAGGCTCAGGGTCACGTTCGGCGCGCTTGCGAGTTCGGCGACGACGAGCTCCAGAATGCGGTGATCGACCAGGCGGATCAGGCCGAGACGCTCGGCGACCGGCACGACATCGGGCGCCAGCAACGCGCGGCCGTCATCCTGCCGCATCCGCACCAGACATTCATAGAAGGCGGGCGCGCGCGTGTTGGCATTCACCACCGGCTCGAACGCGGTGACGATGCGACGCTCGTTGAGCGCGGTCACGATCTCGTCGGTGACGCGGATGTTGACCTTGCGCTGTGCGTCGCGCTCGACATTCGGCCGCCAGGTCGAGAACGACCCGATGCGGCGACGCTTGGCGGCATCCAGCGTTTCATGGGCCCGGTTGACCGCCTCCTCCACCGAACGGGCATGGCGCGGAACGCTAACCGCACCGATCGTCGCGGTGACGGCGACCGGACCTGACTTGGTCGGCACCACCTCGTCACGCACGGTGGCGAGGAAGCGCTCGGCGGCGACCGTCATGTCGTCCATCGTGCAGTTCTTCAGGATCAGCCCGAACTTGTTGCCTGAGAACCGCCCTAGCGTATCGCCGCCGCGCAGCCGTCCCCGGATCCGCTGGGCGATCTCCAGCACCACGCCATCGGCGACGTCGAAGCCGAACGCGTCGTTGATGCGCGCGAGGTGGTCGACGCCGATCAGCATGAAGGCGCAGGAGAAGCGGAAGCGCTGCGATTCCTCGATCACTTCGGCAAGCGCCGCCAGCAGGTGCGTGCGGTTCAATTCACCGGTCAGCGGATCGTGGCGCGACAGCTTGAGCAACTGCTCCTCACGGGCGTGCCGCTCATTGTTGATCCGCACGATGCCCTGGGCGCGCGACGGCCGCCCGTCGGGGCCCGCGAACCAGCAGCCGGTCTCCTCGACCCAGATCAGCGGCGCACTGGCGTGGGTGCGCACCCCATATTCGATCCGGTAGGGCGTGCCGCCGGCGCCGTGCAGCGGGGCGGCCTGATGCATGATCTCGGAGCGGATGCCACGGTCCGGCTCGATCAGTTTGCCGAATTCGGCGCCGTTGCAGAGCTGTGGCAGGGGCACGTCGGCAAACACGGCGCCGACGTGATCGCTCCAGACGATCACGTCGCTCGCCAGGTCCCAGACGAAGGCGGCTTGGCCAAGGGACGACAGGATCATCGAGGTCTGCGGCAAATCGGATGTCAAGATCGCCTCGTTTCGGGACACGCCGGCATGGTCCGGCGTCAATCATGGGGACGGCCGACACTCTCCGCGCGAGCGGCGGCGGCGGACTTCGCGAATCAGACTACGCATCTCTGGTTAACGGAGAGCATGCCGATGCGACGGGCGAGCGTCGGAGCCGCGTCAACCATGTTTCGATCGCGAGGAACAAGCATGCGCGGGGCGGCATCTGCCTTGCGAGGTCGACTCGCGAAAGGCTCCGGCGTCCCGTAATGTGACAATCGCGCCGGGTGTGGTGGGACGATGTTAACGATTGAGCAGAACGAGAACTCTGGCGCCTCGGACGAGACGTCCCGGTCCCAGGCACTGGTGCCCAGCGCCGGGAGCTACGACCGCCGCGCCAGCGTCATTCGCGCCGCCCGTCCCGACGCCGGCTTCGTTGCGCATCTGATCGCCACGGCCGAGCATCTGCCGCAGACGCGGCCCCTCCGGCGAGCCGCGCCCGCGGATGCACAGTCGGCCTACGCGGCAAGGCAGAGGCCACCCGCGACGGCTGGTGGCACGACCCGCGAGGTGATCTGAAACGTCAGCACTTATGGAAAGCTGGAGCCGTCAGGGCTTCGGCGTCTCGGGCGCCTTCGGCGCTTCTGAAGAGCGGTGTTCCTGCTCGCCGCGATGAGACTCCGGGTCGGCGACCTTCGGCTCTGCACCGGCAGGCCGCGGCACCGAGCGATCGAGCAGGACCGATTCGGCCACCGAGGCGGCAGCCGGCACGGCGTCCTGCGGTTCCTCGACGATGGGCGCGGGCGCGGCGACGGGGGCGGCAACAGCATCCGGCTGCGGCGCTTCGACATGGGCCGGCTCTTCGACGTGGACCGGCTCTTCGAGCGGCTCCGGCACGGGATCGGAGGCGGGCTCGGCGGTCGGCAACGGTGCGGGAGCAGGTGCAGCGACCACGGCCCGGGGCCGGCGCTTGGTGCGCAGCGAAATTCCGCTGAAGAAATCGACCATCGCCAGCAGGGTCAGCAGCAGGAAGGTCGAGTTCCCGAATTTCGGCCACATCGCGAATTCGGCCGCGGCGCCGCCGAACACCAGCAGCGACAGCAGGTGATCGGTCAGGTATTTGCCGTTCGGCTTGGCTGCCTTGATGACCTCGAGCAGCAGCAGCAGCACACCCAGCGCCAGCAGCATGTCGCCAAGCGAAATCGTCCAGACCTCGCCGGACGGAAGCTGAAGGCGCAGCAGCGTCTCGCTAAAAGCCACCCCCGGCATCAGGAAGACGATCATGTTATAGATCGCCAGCGGGATCAGCAGCAGCGGGAAACCGACCATGGACATCGGTTGAAGCCTTGGATGGCGCGGGCGAGTGCTCGGCGCGAGATCGATCTTGTCCGAAGAGAACTTAGGCGAAGAGAAGCCGACGCAAAACTCATGCGTCACGGCCCCGGCGAATCAATTCGCACGGGACCGATTTCAACCTCATCAATGGCCGAATTCGGGCCGCCTCGAAAGCGGCCTTTTCGAAAGCAGCCCTCGCGGACGATCAGGCGTCTTTCTTCTTCAGGACCTGGCGGCCCTTGTACATGCCGGTCTTGAGGTCCAGGTGGTGCGGACGACGCAGCTCGCCGGAGTCCTTGTCCTCGACATAGGTCGGCTTCTTGATCGCGTCAGCCGAGCGGCGCATGCCGCGGCGCGACGGCGAAGTTTTTCTTCTGGGGACGGCCATGTCGGTATCCTCTAGGGTATTTCGGAAGGCATCGTCCGCAGGGGGACGGCTGCAGCCATGAAGCTGGCGAGCCCGGATGCCGATCAAGGCCGCGCTTATAGAGGAAGGGGTGCGGCATGGCTAGGGCTCACCGAGGCATTTTTGGCCAAAATTCACGCCGGCCGAGCCTCATTTCCTGTCTCAGCGCCGCTCGCCCCAGCAGGTCTGCAGGCCGGAGGCCTGCGCGCGCACCATGTAGGTCGCCGACAGCCGGCGGACGCCCGGACCAGGATTGCGCGCGCTGCGCCGGACTGGATTCGGCAGGATCGACGCCATCAGCGCCGCCTCGCGCGGGCCTAGGCCGGCGGCCGAGCGGCCGAACGCGTAATTCACGCCCGCCTCGACCCCGAACTGGCCGGATGGGCCTAGCTCGGCGATGTTGAGGTAGATCTCCAGGATGCGCCGCTTGCCGAGGACGAGGTCGATCCACAGCGCCAGCGGCAGCTCCAGCGCCTTGCGGACGAAGCTGCGGCCCGGCCACAGGAACAGGTTCTTGGCGACCTGCTGGGTGATGGTCGAGCCGCCCCGGGTTACCTCTCCGTCCTCGGCATCGTCCATGACCTCGCGCAGCGCCCCCCAGTCGATGCCATGATGGCTGCAGAATTTGGCATCCTCCGCCGCCGCGACCGAGCGGGGCAGATAGGGTGATATGGCCGAGAGGTCGATCCAGCGCCGCTCGACCGGCCTGCCGGTCAGCGATCGCCACAGCATCAGGGTCGAGACCGGATGACCCATGGCATAGAACGGCGTCAGGACATAGGGCACGAGCAGCACCAGCACGACGATCAGGAGGATGGTTCTGACGGTACGCAAGGGCAGGCGTCGCTCGGGTTGGGCTGCGATGAGGGCGGACGATCGGTCGGGATTATCCGACATCTCCATGAGGTTTCCTGCTTTTTCCACCCTTGTTTCCATCCTTGCGGCCGAAAGCCGCCGCCGTCCCCGCAATTGACGAAGTCGCCGCCATCAACGATTGTCCGGCGAATTTCGTCCCTGGAGCCCTTCTTAAATGACTGCGACGGCCCTCACCGACTTCACCCAACGCCTGGACAAGACCGCCGAGGAGACCGAAGCGCTGCTCGGCGAGCTCCTGTCCGACGCCCCGATGGCCGACGAGATCATCAGGCCGAAGCGGCTGATCGAGTCGATGCGCTATTCCAGCCTGGGCGGCGGCAAGCGGCTGCGGCCATTCCTGGTGGTCGAGAGCGCCGCCGTGTTCGGCGTGCCCCGGCGGGGGGCGCTGATGGCCGGCGCGGCGCTGGAATGCATCCATTGCTATTCCCTGATCCATGACGACCTGCCGGCGATGGACAATTCCGACCTGCGCCGCGGCCGCCCCACGCTGCACAAGGCCTATGACGACGCCACCGCGATCCTGGCCGGCGACGCGCTCCTGACCATCGCCTTCGACATCATCACCCGCGACGAGATCCATCCCGATGCCGGCGTCCGCCTGGCGCTGACCCGGGCGCTCGCCCGCTGCGCCGGTGTCGGCGGCATGGCCGGCGGCCAGATCCTCGACCTCGCCGGCGAGGGCCGGTTCGGCGACCGCGACCCGGTCGACGTCGCGCGGGTGCAGCAGATGAAGACCGGCGCCCTGCTCCGCTTCGGCTGCATCGCCGGCGCCCTGCTCGGTCAGGCTTCGCCCGCCGAATACCAGGCGCTGGATGATTACGGCCGCGCGCTCGGCGAAGCCTTTCAGATCGCCGACGACCTGCTCGACGTCGAGGGCGATGCCGCTACGCTCGGCAAGCCGGCCGGCGCCGACGCCGAGCTCGGCAAGACCACCTTCGTCACCCAGCTCGGCATCGAGGGCGCCAAGCAGCGCGTTCGCGACCTGCTGGCTCGCGGTGACGCGGCGCTGTCGATCTTCGGCGCCAAGGGCGACGTGCTGCGCGCGGCCGCTCATTTCGTCGCCGAACGCAAGAGCTGAGGCGAGGCATTGGCCGGAGTCCATCCCGACGATCCGGACCTCGCCCGCTTCACGCGGCTGCCGGCTCCACTGCGCGTCGTCTATGCGCGTCCGCGCACCTTCGTCGCGCTCGGCATCGCGATCGCAGCGTTCTTCCTGCTGCCGTCAGCACTGCGGCTGATCACACGGCTGCTGCTGAGCTGGGACATCTTCACCGCGATCTACCTCGTCCTGGTCGCGCTGATGATGCTCAGATGCGAGCAGCATCATCACATTCGCCGCGACGCCATCAAGCAGGACGACGGCCGCTTCGTCATCCTGCTGGTCACCGCACTCGGCGCCTTCGCCAGCATCGCCGCGATCGTGCTCGAGCTCGGCGCCTCCAAACGCGACGCCCCCGCGCTGACGCTGTCGCTGCTCACGGTCTCGCTATCCTGGGCCGCGGTGCACACCACCTTCGCCCTGCACTACGCCCATGACTACTACCGCGGCGCCAAGCCCGGCGGCCTGCAATTCCCGAGCGGCGACAAGGACGAGCACGCCGACTATTGGGACTTCGTCTACTTCTCCTTCATCATCGGCATGACCGCCCAGGTCTCCGATGTCGGCATCACCGACAAGGTCATCCGCCGTACTGCGACCGTGCACGGCATCATCTCGTTCGTCTACAACACCGCGCTGGTCGCGTTGATGGTCAACATCGCCGCCAGCGCGATCTCGTCCTGATCAGTTGCACACCTCGACGCTGGCGTTGTTGGCCGGGCCGCCGCCGCCGCGATAGTCGAGGTGGCAGCCGGGCCGGACCGCGCGGCAGAGATAGGCGTCGCAATAGATCTGGCCCGAGGACCGCGCCGGCCGAGCTGCCTGCGCCTGCGGCTTGGCGATACCAGGGGCCATTCCGATGCCGGCACCGATGCCGCCGCCACCGACCCCCACACCGACGCCGACGCTGGGAGCGGGCAATGGCAGCCCCGGCTCGGCGGAGCGTGAACGACGGCGCGACGGCACGTCCTCGTCGTCGCGGCCGTCGCGCTTCGCGACCGGCTTCTTCTCGCGACGCTTCTCGCAGTCATTGTCGTCATTGAGGAACGAGCCCTCCGCGCAGACGATACGGGTGCAGCGGTCGCCATCCGATTTATAGCCGTGCTGGCAGACCAGCGGGCAGACGCGGGCCTGCTTGAGCTTGATCGCCTCCAGCGCATCGGCCGATGCAGCCTGGGTGTCGAGCCTGGTGCCTGCATAACGGTTGAACTGCGACAGCGAGCGGCGCGAGGCCGAACCCCAATCGCCATCGGCGTCCTCGGTGAGGCAGCCGACGCGGCGCAGCTCGAGCTGCACCGACTTGGCGAGATCGGCGGGCTGCGATGCCGGCGTCAGCGAAGCGACCTGCGGCCCCTTCTCGGGCGCGACCGGCTGCGCAGCAGGCGAGGTCGCCGCGCGCGGATTGTCAGCCGCCGCGAGCTGCTGCTCCGCGCGCTTCTTCTCCGCATCGGCGGCCTGCTGCTGCGCCAGCTGGGTGGCCTTCTCGGCCGCGATCCGCGCCTGCTCGGCCGCCCTGGCCTCGGCCTCCGCCTTGGCGAGGGTGTCCTTGCGCGCGCCCAAGGCTGCGAGCCGCGCCCGTTCGGCCTCGGTGGTGCGCGCCTTCTCGACCGCGGCAGCGCGGTTCTCCTCCGCGGTGAGCTTCTCGAGCTGGAGCTTGGCCAAGCTCGCATAGAAGCCATCGGGGTATTGAGCGAGGAACGCGTTCAACGCGCCCTTGTTGCCGACTTGCATGGCGAGCTCGTAGTCACGCCGCGTGTCGGCCTGCGGGTTCGCAACCGGGGCCGGAGCCACCGGCATCTGCGTGACCACGCGCGGCACGCCCGGCACCAGCGGCACGTCCTCTCCGCCGAGCGAGCCGTAGACGAACGGCTCCTGGCGGTTGGCCGTGGACTTCAGCACCTCGTCGCGCACGAAGCCGAACGCCTTGCGGACGTCGAGGCCGGGCGTCGCGATGTGCCGTGACAGCGCCAGGGTGAACGGCGAGTTCTTGCCGTCGCCATCCTGCGCGGTCGAGCCGGCCTTGGCGGAATAGGCGATCAGCGTGTTGGGGCTGGTCGGCTCGACCTTGGCGAGGCCGCGGCCGAGGCTGCGGGTCGCCACCGTGCGCTGCATGTTGCGGGTGAACGGATTGTCGCGGCAGGCATCGAGAATGACGAGCCGCAGCTTCTTCGCCGGCTCGACGGCAACCAGGATGCGGTCGAGCGACAGCGTCTCGTCGTAGACGTCGGTGTCACGCTCGAGCCGGGCATCGATCGGGATCAGGTAGTTCGAGCCCTCGACCTCCATGCCGTGGCCGGCGTAGTAGACCACCGCGATGTCGGCATCGCGGGCGGCATCGGCGAAATCGCGCAAGGCCCGCCTTGTCTCCCGGGCGGTGAGATCGCGCCTGTAATCCACGACGTCGAAGCCTGCGCTCTTGAAGGTCGCCGTCATCACCGCGCCGTCATTGGCGGGGTTCGTCAGCTGCGGCACGTTCTGATAGGCGGAATTGCCGATGACGAGCGCAACCCGCTTCTCTGCGAGCGCCGGATGGCCGGCCAGCAGCAGGGCTGCCGCCAGGAGAAAACCGCCCAATCGAACTGACCACATCGTACCTACCCCATAGCCCTGGGAAACATGCCCGCTCTGCCTATCAGATTGCGGGCCATTCGGCTTGTGATCGGGATCACGCAGGGTTATTCCGGAACATCCCGCTTCGGCCGCCATATTTCTGTCGACGGAGCATCGGCCGCAGTTCATGGCTTGCCAAGCTCGGTTTTGCATCGAAAATGCGATCCTTGTTTGTCCGCGGTTCCCCTAAGGAGTTGGCCATGAGCGCAGACCGTTCCACCGTCGAGGCCGTCGTGCAGGGCTATTTCGACGCGCTCTACGAGGGCGACGCCGACAAGCTCGGCGCCGTGTTCCACCCCACCGCCGACCTGCGCTGGGTCGAGAACGGCGAGCTCAAGATCCTGACCGTGCCGGACTGGCTGGCCTGGGTGCGCAAGCGCCCGTCCGCGAAGGGCGAAGGCAAGCCGCGCGAGGACTTCATCGTCACCATCGACCGTTCGGACGACAAGACCGCCTTCATCAAGGTGCGCTGCCAGCTGCCGCCGCGCTATTTCACCGATTATCTCGTGGCCATGAAGCTGAACGACGGCTGGCAGATCGTCTCCAAATCCTACCGCTACGACCTCAGGGATTGAGCCCGGCGCAGCGACGCCCGGCCCGCACCAATGGAAGCTCACTTTCAGATATTCCTGATCCTGCTGGCCGTACTGGCAGGAACCGCCCTGATCGCGCGGCGCGCCAACATCGCGCCGGCGATCCTGTTGATGCTCGCCGGCATCGGGCTCGCCTTCGTGCCGGGCATGCCGGCCTTCGCGCTGCCACCGGAGCTGGTCCTGCTGGTGGTGCTGCCGCCGCTGATCTATTCGTCGAGCGTCGCGATGAGCTGGCGCGAATTCAAGCGCAACCTGCGTCCGATCGTGCTGCTCGCGGTCGGCTGCGTGATCTTCACCGCCTCCATGGTGGCCACTGCGACCCACACCCTTCTCGGCCTGCCCTGGAGCCTCGGCTTCCTGCTCGGCGCCATCGTGGCGCCGCCCGACGTGGTGGCGCCGCTCGCCATCGCCCGCCGCCTGCATCTGCCGCGCCGGGTGATGGTGATCCTCGAAGGCGAGGGCCTCGCCAATGATGCGACGGCCCTGATCCTCTACCGTTTTGCGGTGGCTGCGATCATGACCGGCACTTTTTCCTTCCCCGTGGCCGCCGGCGAGTTCGCCGCGATCGTGGTCGGCGAGATCGCCTTCGGCATCGGTGTCGGCTGGCTGATGCTGCGCGCGCGCCATTATTCGCGCGATCCGCAGGTCGAGATCACGCTGTCCCTGCTGACGCCCTATCTGGCCTATTGGATCCCCGAGCATGTCGGCGGCTCCGGCGTGATCGCGACGGTCGCCTGTGGCCTCTATATGAGCTGGAACGGACCGTTGTGGATCTCGTCGGCGACCCGCCTGCAGGGTGTCTTCTTCTGGGACCTCGTGGTCTACCTGATCGAGGGCATGCTGTTCCTGCTGACCGGCTTCCAGATGCGGCTGATCTACGAGAAGTCGAAGGCGTTCCCGCTCGACGAAATCATGATCGCCACCGCGCTGGTGGTCGCGATCGTCGTGATCGCACGCTTCGCCTGGACGTTTCCGGCGACCATCCTGCCGCGCGTCCTGAGCCCCTCGCTGCGCGCCCGCGATCCGCTGCCGCCGTGGCAGCAGACCTTCATCATCGGCTTCACCGGCGTGCGCGGCACAGTCTCGCTCGCGACCGCGCTGGCGCTGCCGCTGACGTTGTCGAGCGGCGAGCCGTTTCCCTATCGCGACGAGATCCTGTTCGTCGCCTTTGGCGTGATCTTCTTCACCCTGATCGGGCTCGGCCTGACCTTGCCGCCGGTGGTGCGCTGGCTCGGCGTCGGGCAGGAGGGCCGCGCCGAGCATGTGCACGAGCATGAGCAGGAGATCGCCGCGCGCCGCGAGACGCTCGACCGGGCGCTGCAGTCGCTGGAGACGATGACCAATGACCGCGAGCTGTCCGACGAGGTGGTGCGGCTGCTGCGGGCCCGGCACGAGGTGCGCGCCAACCAGCTGCCGGAGTCGCTCAACCCCGACGACTACGACGCCTCCGCGCTCGGCATCGAGCTGACCCGCGAACTGATCGGCGTGGAACGCAAGACCATCCACGTCATGCTTCGCGACGGCAAGATCACCGACGAAACCCGCCGCCGCATCGAGCGCGACCTCGACCTGGAGGAAGCGAGCCTTGCCAACCGGGAATATGGCCACGTGCCGCTGTAGGCGCGGAGTTGCGGGGCGCGCCCGCGCATCATGCACACCATCATTGCGAGCGCAGCGAAGCAATCCAGAGTCCTTGCGCAGCCCTGGATTGCTTCGCTTCGCTCGCAATGACGGAGGATAGGACACGTATTTCTCTCCGCTGTCATCTCCCGCCATCATCTCTGCGTCATCGCCCGCGCAGGCGGGCGATGCAGTATTCCAGAGGCGGCACGGCTCATCACGACTGCCGCGGCGTACTGGATCACCCGCCTGCGCGGGTGATGACATCGAGAATGACGATCGCGTGCGGTCACATCATGGATATCAGACATGGGTTCGCACCCTCGCGGCCTGTTCTGCCCGAGTTATGAGTTTCTTCTCGCCCTCTCCAATCGGAGGGCGCAGGGAAGGCCGGGCCCCGACTGAGGCCCGTGGCCCGCCTGCGAAAAAAATGCAGGCGGCAGGAACCACAGGTACAGCCGGAACGACCCGGCCTTCCCCGCGCGATGGTTTTAACGGCTGCTTCGCACTCTCCCCGGGGACCGGGCTTTCTTGCCCCCGTCACCAGCGGATCATCACCGCCGGCTTGGCATCAGCATCGGGATGTCGGGACCATGCGACTTGACCGTCCGCGCCATGACGTTCGTCCGCAAGCTCTTGGAGCTCACTGCGCCACGTCGCGTCCACCACATCCCGCCTCCACGTTCGTGACGACCGCGAAGCGCCCCTCTCAGCGAGGCGGGACGTGCGGAAAGATCGTTCTGATTTGCCCGACGGCACAAGCGATTTCTTTTTTACAGAAGGACTGGACAGGCCAAATCAGCTTGAGATCGCTCGACAAATTAGCCGCTGGGCGCGGATAGATTTAGCGCGCACAACGTCGAGGGCAATGCCGCCGCTCATTTCGCCCGTCTTACGTCAAGCCAACCGCCTCACCGCTCGATCATCCAGCGCGTGACCGCCTGGTGGTAGTTCATCGGGCCGGGGACGGTCTTGTAGGTCTTCAGATAGCGGAAGCCGGCCTTCTGCAGTGCGCGGTTGGGGGCGATGTTGTAGGCGTTCGGCTCGCAGAACAGCTGCTTGAGCTGCAGCCGCTCGAAATACAAGTCGACGCTGCGGCGGACACATTCAGCGCCGAGGCCGCGGCCGCGCAGCTCCGGCTCGGTGACGTGCAGATGCATGTGGGCGCGATTGCCGAACACGATGCGGTCGCAGCTGGAGAAGCCGATCGGCCGGCCGTCGAGCCGCCAGATCACCAAGAGCGCAGCGCGCTCGGCCAGCGGCGTCGCGTACAGCGTCTTGAACAGGTTGCTCCAGACCGGCCTGGTCGGCATCCGCGTCGGATCGATGCCGATCACATCGAGCTGCTCGATGCTCGACGAATAGAAGTAGTCGATGACCAGCGCGGTCTCGGCGAGTTCCATTTCACGGATATCGAGAGTCATCGAGGCGTCCTCTTCAGCAGGCCTCAAGGTGCTGATCATGCGGGCAGCAGTGGGGCGCGGCGGCGGATCGTGCCGGTCACGGCGGCGGAGTACGGGGCGGCAGCGGCGCTGCGGGAAAATCTCAGAATGAGGCGCGCGGGACAAGCAGCCGCGGGTTGTGAGGATGGGGCTGTCTCACCCGCAACAGGGTGAGTTGTGACGACGGATGTTGCGGCCCTCTTACCTTTCCCCGCTCTTTGCGGGGAGAGGTCGGATTGCACAGCAATCCGGGTGAGGGGCATGGCACAGACGGGGCCAGATCATCGATCCGCCGGACGGGCACGACTACTGGGCTCGGATCTGGAATGTCGCAGATGTATTTGTTCAGTCCGTTGCAGAGAGCCTGCACCGCCCGTGCGGCTGCCCCTCACCCCGACCCTCTCCCCGTAAGAACGGGAAGAGCGAGCGCACCGTCGATGCGGTGGCAGGTGGGATACGATCCACTGCGCAGGCGAAAGACTGCGAACGCAGCAGCTTCCAAGATGGCGCGCCGCTGCCTGAGAGGCGCGCGCCCTACTCCGCCGCCGTCACGCTCTCGGGCGCAGTCTCAAGCGCCTTGGCGGCGCTGCCGTAGCGCTGGTCGATGTAGTCGATCACGAGCGCCTTGAAGTCGGCGGCGATGGTCGGCCCGCGCAGGGTGCGGAACTTCTTGCCGTCGACGAACACAGGCGCGGCCGGGGCCTCGCCCGTGCCGGGCAGGGAGATGCCGATATTGGCGTGCTTGGATTCGCCGGGGCCGTTGACGATGCAGCCCATGACGGCGACGTTGAGCGCTTCGACGCCCGGATATTGCGTCTTCCAGCCCGGCATCTCCTCGCGGATGAAATCCTGGATCGAGCGCGCCAGCTCCTGGAACGTGGTCGAGGTGGTGCGGCCGCAGCCCGGGCAGGCCGCAACCAGCGGCACGAAGGTGCGGAAGCCCATGGTCTGCAGCAGCTCCTGCGCGACCTGCACTTCGAGGGTGCGGTCACCGCCGGGCTCGGGCGTCAGCGAAATGCGGATGGTGTCGCCGATGCCCTGCTGCAGCAGGATGCCGAGCGCCGCCGAGGAGGCGACGATGCCCTTGGAGCCCATGCCGGCCTCGGTCAGGCCGAGATGGATGGCGTAGTCCGAGCGCGCGGCGAGATCCTGGTACACTGCGATCAGGTCCTGCACGGCCGAGACCTTGGCCGACAGGATGATGCGGTCCTTCGGCATGCCGAGTTCCTGCGCGCGCGCCGCCGACAGCAGCGCCGACTGCACCATGGCTTCGCGCATCACCGCCCGTGCATCGCGCGGGTTCGCGGAGGCGGCGTTCTCGTCCATCAGCTTGGAGAGCAGCTCCTGGTCGAGCGAGCCCCAATTGGCGCCGATGCGCACCGGCTTGCCGTATTTGTTGGCGAGCTCGATGATGGTCGAGAACTGGGTGTCGCGCTTGTCCTTGAAGCCGACATTGCCGGGATTGATGCGGTATTTGGCCAGCGCCTCAGCGCAGGCGGGATAATCGGTCAGCAGCTTGTGGCCGATATAGTGGAAGTCGCCGATCAGAGGCGTGGTGATGCCGCGCTTGTCGAGCTGCTCGCGAATGTGCGGGACAGCGGCTGCGGCCTCCTCGCGATCCACGGTGATGCGGACCATCTCCGACCCGGCGCGCGCCAGCGCTGCAACCTGGGCCACCGTGCCGTCGATATCGGCGGTGTCGGTGTTGGTCATCGACTGCACCACGATCGGCGCACCGCCGCCCACGGCGACGTTGCCGACCATGACTTTGGTGGTCTGATGCCGCGGAGCGGGTCCGGCGATATCGGACGCTGAAGTGTTCTCGGTCAGGATCTCGGGCTTGTTCATGGGCGCTCGGATATCAGGTTTTGGTGACATTCAGCAATGGATCAGTCGCGGCCAAGACCGCGCGGTTCGGGCGGTTGACGAGAAAAAGCCCAATGATCACAAGCACGGCAGCCAGGCCGAAGGCGAGCGTCAGGGCGTCATGCAGGATGAAATAGCTCGCCACCACCCCGAATAAAGGGGTGATGAAGGTAAATGCCGACAATTTGCTGGCCGAATAGGCCTTGATCAGCGCGAACCAGATCGTGAACGTGGTCCCGACCACCCAGATCGACTGGTAGGCGAGCAGCCCGATGACGAACGGACTGGGAACCTGGGTCAGCCGCTCGCCGGCGATCAGGGCCGCCGCCGCCATGATCGGAACCGAGACCGCCACCTGGTACCCCAAGGCCCGCTCCGGCGCGATGAAGCGCAGGCGACTGCCCTTGATGAACACGGTGGTGACGCCCCACAGCAGGCCACCACCGACCACCAGGAGATCTCCGAGCAGGACGCGCCCGTCGACATTGGCCTGCGGAATGCCGATCGCCAGCGCCACGCCGGTGAAGCTCATCGCCAGCCCGCCCCATTGCGCCGGGCCGAGCCGCTCACCGAGAAAGCGAAACGAGCCGAGCGCGACGAAGAACGGCGCGGTGTACAGGAATACGACCGCCCGCGACGCCGAGGTCAGCAGCAGACCCTGATAGATCAGCACGAATTCCAGGCCGAACAGCACGCCCGCCACCAGCCCGAGCATCAGCGTGCCGTCGCGCTCGAACATCCTGACGCCGCGAACCCGAGCGAAGACCAGCAGCACCGGCAGCGCGCCGAGCGAGCGGAACGTCGCCTGCAGCAGCGGCGGAATTTCCGGCAGCGCCAGTTTGATCGCGATCTGGTTGAAGGCCCAGGACAGGCAGAGCACGAGGGTCACGGCGATGGCGCCCGGGCCGAGCGGCCGGGTCGCGGCGGACAGGACAGGATTTGCGGACACGAGGACGTTGGCTCCCGGAAGTCGTTTCTTTTGACCGCAACGGGTGCGGTCGGCGTTGTCTTGGTCTGCATCATGAGGCGATCAGTGGGCCGGCAGCGGCGGTGCACCTCGCCCCGCTCTTGTCCGCCGTAGCTCGAAGAGCGAAGGCGGATGCGGGGAGAGGCCGGATTGCATCGCCAGATGCAATCCGGGTGAGGGGATACAGGTCTCACCGCGACCACTTCCCGTGCGGCTGCCCCTCACCCCAAACCCTCTCCCCGTAAGAACGGGGAGAGGGAGCGCACCGTCATTGCGGCGAGATCTCGAATACGATGGTCAGTCACACGTGTACACCTTGCGGCGCAGTGACCAAACTCATGCCGCCTTCTGGCAGTGTGCGCAGGTGCCGGTGATCTCGACCACCGAAAGCTTCGGCGTGAACCCCGATGCCGCGGCGGCGACCTTGAGGCTCTCGGCAATCGGTGCGGCCGGAACCTCGCCGACCGCGCCGCACCGCTCGCAGATCAGGAACGCCACCAGCGCCGTCTGCTCGTGGTCGTGGGCGCAGGCGAGGAAGGCGTTGCGGCTCTCGATGCGGTGCACTAGGCCGTTGGCCATCAGGAACTCGAGCGCGCGATATACCGTGATCGGTGCCGGCCGCGGTGCCACCCTGGCCAGTTCTTCGATGATCTCATAGGCCCCCAGCGGCCGGTGGCTGGACAGCAGCGCCTGCAGCACCTGGCGACGCAACGGCGTGAATTTCTGGCCGCGCTGGGCGCAGACCCGCTCGGCATGGTCGAGGGCATCGGCCGCGCAGCGGCCATGATCATGGTCCGGCGCCGGAAAGGTGGGTTTTGCAAGTGTCATTGCCGACAATCTAGCATTTTAGGCCGAAAGCGCCAAAGGCCGCGGCTGAGCCATGCGTTCAAGGGGGAGCGGGTCCGCACTCCAGCACCATCCAAAATTCATAAGCTTGCTTATTATATCGGAGGCTCATTAGAGCCAAAGCTTAGTTCCCTCCGCTCCGAATCGAGATCAGCCCATGACCCGCACGTCGGTGGACGTGAACTTCCTGTTTACGCTCGGCGAGCTGCAGCGCCTGATGCGCGCCTATGCCGACAAGGAGGCCGCGCGCTTCGGGATGACCCGCGCGCAATGGGCCGTGCTGGCCAAGGTCGAGCGCAATGAGGGGATGAAGCAGTCGGAGCTGGCCGAGCAGCTGGACATGCAGCCGATCACGCTCACGCGGCTGGTCGACAAGCTCGCCGAAGCCGGGCTGATCGAGCGCCGCGGCGACGACACCGACCGCCGCGTCAACCGGCTCTATCTGAAGAAGGCCGCCCGCCCGCTGCTCGCCAAGCTAGGCGTGCTCAAGGCCGAGCTGACCGAGACCGCCCTCCAAGGCCTCAGCCCTGAAGATGCCGAACGGCTGACGTCCCATCTCGAAGCCATCAAAGAAAACGTGAGAAACGCCCTGCAGTCGCTGTGCGACGAGCAGCGAAAGGAGCCACGCTATGGCTGAGCCCGCCCTGAAGATCGCCCCCGAACAGAAAGCCAGCCCGGATGCGGCGCCGCCTGTGGCCGCCGACGCGAAGCCGGCGCGCCCGGGCTTGCTGCGCCGCTATCGCCGCACGCTGCTGCTGGTCGTGCTGCCGGTCATCGCCGCGATCGGCGGCATCGCCCTCTATCTCAACGGCGGCCGCTACGTGACGACGGACGATGCCTATGTCGGGGCGCAGAAGGTTCTGATCACCCCCGACATCTCCGGCAAGATCGTCAAGATCGTCGTGAAGGAAGGCCAGCAGGTTCAGAAGGGCGACGAGCTGTTCGAGATCGATCCCGTGCCCTATCGCCTCGCGGTCGACCAGGCCAAGGCGGCGCTGGAGCAGGCGCGCACGAACTACGACAACCTGACCGCCAACATCAAGATCTACGGCCAGATGCTCGACCTCGCCAATCAGGGCATCGACCTGAAGCAGAAGGACGTCGAGCGCAAGCAGACCTTGGCCAAGAACAATTTCGGCTCGCAGCTCGACCTCGACAACGCCGCCAACGCCCTGGTGACCGCGAGCGCGCAGGCGCAGTTCATCAAGCAGCAGCTGTCGAACGCCAAGACGCAGCTGCTCGGCAATCCCGAGCTGCCGCTGGAGCAGTTCCCGCCTTACATCCAGGCCAAGGCCAAGCTCGACGACACCCAGCGCGACCTCGACCACACCACGTTGCGCGCGCCGATGCCGGGCATCGCCACCCAAGTGGACCAGATCCAGCTCGGCCGCTTCGTCACCGCAGGCACGCCGGTGTTCTCGGTGATCGACATCGCCAATCCCTGGGTCGACGCCAATCCGAAGGAGAGCGACTTCACCTATGTCGCGGTCGGCCAGCCGGTCGAGCTCGATGTCGACGCATTCCCGAACCACCGTTTCAAGGGCACGGTCGGCTCGTTGTCGCCGGGCACCGGCGCGCAGTTCGCGATCCTGCCGCCGCAGAATGCGAGCGGCAATTTCATCAAGGTCGTGCAGCGCGTGCCGGTCCGGATCCATTTCGACAGCAACGACAAATATGTCGCCCGGCTGAAGGCGGGCATGAGCGTCAACGTCGCCATCGACACCGGCCATCAGCGCACCCTCGCCGGCCTGCTCGGCGCGGCGCATGCGGCCGACAAGGAGGAGTAGCGCGCGATGACCGCGTCTTCCGCCGTTCCCGGACTTCGGCGCAACATGGTGACGATCTGCGCCATGACGGCGACGGTCATGCAGGCGCTCGACACCACCATCGCCAACGTCGCCTTGCCGTATATGCAGGGCACGCTGTCGGCGTCGCAGGACCAGATCAACTGGGTGCTGACATCCTACATCGTCGCGGCGGCGATCATGACGGCGCCGGTGGGCTGGATCGCCAACCGCTTCGGCCGCAAGCGCACCTTCATCGTCTGCTCCGCAGGTTTCACCATCGCTTCGGTAATGTGCGGGCTGGCGCAGGACATCACCCAGATGGTGCTGTTCCGCCTGCTGCAGGGCGTGTTCGGCGCCGCGCTGGTACCGCTGTCGCAGGCCGTGATGCTCGATTCCTACGCGCTGCACGAGCGCGCCAAGGCGATGGCGATCTGGGGCATGGGCGTGATGCTCGGCCCGATCATGGGGCCCTCGCTCGGGGCCTGGCTGACCGAGACCTATTCCTGGCACTGGGTGTTCTTCGTCAACCTGCCGTTCGGCGCCGTCACCGTGCTTGGGCTGATCGCGTTCATGGAGGAGACCAAGCCGAATGCGGAGCTGACCTTCGACTGGTTCGGCTTTCTCGCGCTCGCGATCGGCATCGGTTCGCTGCAGATCGCGCTCGACCGCGGCGAGGACCAAGGCTGGCTCGAGAGCTACGAGATCATCATCGAGTTCATCGTCGCCGGCGTCGGCTTCTACTACTTCCTGGCGCATTCGCTGACGACGAAGCGGCCGTTCATCCAGTTCGCGCTGTTCAGGGACCGCAACTTCGTCGGCGGCTGCGTGTTCATGACGGTCATGGGACTGGTGCTGTTTTCGACGATGGCGCTGTCGTCGCCCTATCTGCAGAACGTCATCGGCTATCCCATCATCACCGCCGGCGTGCTGCTGGCGACGCGCGGCTGCGGCACCTTCGTCGCGATGATGCTGGTCGGGCGTCTCTTGCGCTATATCGAGGCGCGCACGTTGATCGTCGTCGGGCTGGGGCTGACCGCGCTGTCGCTGTTCCAGATGACCGCGTGGACCGACCAGACCGGCGTGCCCGAGATCATCGCCATCAGCATCATGCAGGGTTTTGGCTTCGGCCTGGTGTTCGTGCCGCTGTCGACGGTGGCGTTCCTGACCTTGCCGGGCGAGCTCCGCACCGACGGAACCTCGATGCTGACCCTGGTGCGAAATGTCGCCAGCTCGATCGGCATTTCGATCGCGATCGCGCAGCTCACCGAGGCAACCCGGCGCAACCACGCCATCCTGGTCGAGCACATCAACCCGTTCAATCACGCGCTCCAGATGCCCAATGTCGCGGGCATGTTGAACCTGTCCACCGACGCGGGACGCGCGATGGCCGACGCGATGGTCATGGTGCAGGCCCAGATCCTCGCCTTCTCGCACGACTATCAACTCGTGATGACGTTCATCCTGGTGTCGATCCCGCTCGCGGTCATGATCGGCTCGACGCGGTCAGCATTGCGTGCGCAGTCTGCACCGACAGATCATGCCGTGATGGAGTGATCGTTCCCTGCGATGGAAAAAGCGTGCGCTGTTCCGACGCAATGGGGCCGGGGATAGCAAAAAGGTGACCACGACGTGATGGATTTGTAACTTCAATCCGGCGCGTTTCCGGCTATCTTGTCATCACCCCACTCGGTTCTCTGCGTATGAGTTGCGCGCAGAGACTGCACTTCATGAGCGCCCCACTCGTGATGTGCCGGGCGGGGGCGGTGGCTCCTCCAGCGCCGCCCCCAGCCCCCGGGGGATCTTTTCCCCGCGCACGCGTTGGACCTGTCCTCACCACCAACTGCCTTCCGGGTGAATGACCGCTCCATCGCTATGAGCGGTTTTGTTGCTCGACCGTTTCAACATCCAGCCTGCCCCCAGTGACATCACGCGGTATGGGTCCCGGGTCGGCGCCAGCCGACGCTGCGCATCGGCCGGCTTGCCCGGGACGACAGTCGTTGTTTGTCGCGTCAGCTCGGTTTGTCGCGCCAGCTTGGCTCTTGCGCCCAGCCCCATCCTCCGCTGTCGTCCCGGCGAACGCCGGGACCCATACCGCGTGATGTCACTTGGGGCAGGCTGGTTATTGATCCCCGTCGACCTACGATGACGGAGCCGAGACCGGCAGCGGCTCGATCTTGGCGGCGCCGCTCGCGCCCTTCGTCGGCGCGCTCGGCAGGATCACGCCCGCCAGTGCCTGCACCGGATCGTCGCCGGGCTTGAAGCCGGACTGCACCAGGATCTCGTCGATCAAGGGCTTCAGCGCATGCACGCGCAGCAGCTCGCCGGCGAGACCTTCGCCGAAGCCGACATTGCCACCGGCACCACCGCCATTGCCGCCGAAGGCGCCGCCGGTGTGCAGGATGCGGACGTCCTTCAGATTGGCGATCGGCTTCACCATCTCGCCCAGCGCCGCCGGCATGGTCGCGATGCGCTGCTTGGCGAGCTCGAAATCGATCACGTTGCTGCCGAGCTTGTTCTGGGCCTCGTTCTTCATCAGGATCACGGCCGCTTCCGCCTCGCCGATCTGGCGCACGCCGACGGCCTTGATCTTGTTGGCCTCGGCCTCCGCTTCGGCGAGCGTCTTGGCCGCCTCGCCGCGATCGACCGCGGCACGCTTCTCGGCCTCAGCGGCGACGGTAATGCCGGTCGAGCGCTGCTCGGCCTCTTTGCGCGCGGCCATGACCGCGGTCTGACGTTCTCGATCGGCGATCTCGATCGCGCGCGCCGTCGTCACCTTTTCCTCCGCAGACACCGCCAGCGCCTCGGCCTGCTTGGCCACCGCGCGCGCCTCCGAGGTTTCCTTGCTCTTGCTCGCGATCTGGATGTCGTTGTCCTGGGTGGCGATCTGGATCTCGCGGTCGGCGTCGGTCTTGCGGCGGTTGATGGCGAGATTGGATTCGATCGCGGCGGTCTCGCGCACCTTCAGCGCCTCCGCCTCGCGCTGGGCGATTCTCTGCTGCGCCTCGATGCGCGCGTTCTCCTCGGTCTGCCACGCCGTCTGGGTTGCGCTCGCCACCTCGGCGCGGGTGCTCGCCGTCTTGTTGGCGATGTCGCGCTCCTGGCTGAGCTCGGCCTCCTTCTTGGTGCGCTCGATCTGCAAGGTGAGCTGGCGCGCCTCGAGATCCTTCTGCGCGATCGCCACTTCATTGTCGCGCACGATCGCGTTGCGGTCGCGGCGCCGCGTCTCGGTCACGGTTTTCAACAGGGTCAGGCCTTCGGCGTCGAAGAAGTTCTCGGCATTAAAGAAGGAGATGTCGGTCTGGTCGAGCTTCGTCAGCGACACCGATTCGAGCTCCAGACCATTCGACTGCACATCGGCCTCGACCGCGGCCTGGACGTGCTTGACGAAATCTGAGCGCTTCTCCTGCAGCTCCAGGAGCTCCATCGTCGCCGAGACCGAGCGAAGGCCGTCGACGAACTTGGCCTCGACCTGGTCGCGCAGCAGTTCGGCATTGTTGGTGACGGCGCCGAGGGTTTGCGCGGCGAGCGCGATCGAATCGACGTCGGGCTTCACGCGGACATAGAACTCGGCGTCGATGTCGACGCGCATGCGATCCTTGGTGATCAGCGAGTCCTTCTTGGAGCGCTCGACCCGCAGCCGCAGCGTCTTCAGGTTCACGCGCGCAACCGAGTGGAAGATCGGCAACACGACGGCGCCGCCGTCGAGCACGACCTTCTTGCCACCGAGGCCGGTGCGCACGAAGGCCTCGTCGCGGGTGGAGCGGTGATAGAGAACGGCAAAGACGGTGCCGAGAACGATCAGCAGCACGACGCCGATCGACGCAGGCAGAACCAGATCAAACATGGGGATTACTTTCGGGTTGAGGAAAGTGTCGTGGAGCTAAAGCGTCTTGACATTCGTAAGCTCGTCGGTTGCGGCGATCGCGATGAAGCGGCCGTCCTTGCGGTCGACGAGCAGAACCGATGCACCCACCGGCAGCGGCGGCGAGCCCGGCGCGGCCGAGGCCGTCACCGAATGCCAGTTGCCGTGGATGTCCTTGACGCGGACACGGCCGGGCAGCCCGTCATCGAGCGGACCAACGGCGACCTCGCCGGTGCGGCCGACGAGATCGGACAGACCAACCGCATAGCTCTCGTCCTGCGGGACCAGCCGCGCCGCATAGCGCGTCGAGCTGCGCAGCAGCGGCACGGTGACAACGGCGGCGAGCACGCCCGCGGCCGTCGGCGGCAGTGCCACCGCCAGCAGTCGCGCGGCATCCTGGATCAGAAAGCCCGAGATCGAGAAGATGCCGAGCGCAAGCAGGATGCAGATCATCAGCGGCACGCCGCCGACATTGATCCAGGACAGCACGTGACTGATGGAGCTTCCGCTGCCGTCGTGACCGAGATCGACGCTCTGGCCAAGCAGCTCACTGATCGACAGGCCGATCAGCATCGAGCCGATTTCGACGCCGCCGACCAGCACGATCATCACAGCGGCGATCGCGAACGGCCGCACCTCGGGTTGCATGAAATGGTCGACGATGGTCATGGGACGACGCGCCCCTGCCCGCTCAGTTCTGCGACTTCAGGCGCGCCAATCGCTCGGCGATGTCCTTGTCGCGCTGCAGCTTCGACAATTCGTCGATATCCGGCGACGGCGTGATGCCCTCGGGCACACCGGTCGCGCGGGCAATGACGCGAGAGGCGCGCGCCGCCTTGGCGAGACCGGTGTCCCCGGCCCGGCGCGCCGTGGCTGTCGGCTGATGGGTGAGGGCTTCGCTGCGTTCGAGTTCGGCAAGACGTATCTGCGCATCCTGCAGGCTCGACAGGATCGCGCGCAGGGTCGTCAGGACGGCGTCGATCCGCTCGGCATTCTCGTCGATCGCCCGCGACAGCACCTCGAACTGCGCTTCGAGATCCATCTGCCGGGCGATGCCGGCCCTGGCGAGATCGTCGCGGCTCTCGATGATCGCAACGCGGATCTGCTCGGCCAGCACCGACGTCTCGCGCTCGATCTCGGCGCGTCGCGCGTTCAGCCGATATTCCTCGGCCCGCGCTAATGACAGGCCGTCGCGCGCCTCGCGCTCGGCCTGCTCGATCTCGCGGATCGCCTGTTTGACCAGCGCGACCCGGTTGTTGTCTTCGGCCTTCTCGATCGCCCCATAGGCGATGCCGGCGATGAGGCGCCCGGCGCGTGACAGGAGCGTGTCGGGGGCCGGCGCGTGTTCGGCGAGCATGACGTGGTCCTTTCCTGGGCTGATGGCTGGGTGTGAGTTCGAGGTGACGCCGAAGCGGACTTCGATGTCACCATTGTCGGCGCGCACAAGTTGCGCCGGCGTCGCGTGCGTCCATCCCGCGGCATAGCCGGTGACCGCGAACGGAATCGTGAAACGGCCAAGCGCGGTGCCGAGCGACAGCGTGCCCGCGTCCCTGACATTCACCAGGCGGTCGTCGAGCGGCAGTCGCGGGGTCGGCGCGGCGCGATAGGCAGCGCGGTCGCGCAGGCCGAGCGTGACCAGACGCGACGGCAGCCGGGTGGCTTTGCGGATCGGGTCATAGGCATGGCCGTGCAGCGCGACGAGGTTGGCGCCAATGCCTTTGGCGGCGGCGATCTCGTCGAGCATGTCCATCATCCGGGCATAGTCCGCGAAGGTCGCCTCGATCGCGTCCCTGGCCTCAGGGGTGAGGACGAGACGGTAGCGAATAGCCTGATCGTAGACAGTTCCGGCCATGGGGAACATGAAAGCACGCTTTCCGTGCTTTAGCAAGCTCTCCCTTGGTCCGAGAGAGCCATCCCCTGCCACGTCCACACCGAACGCCATGCACATGCGGATATGTCGCGCCGACCCCGCCGGGCGTTTTGAGGGCGAGCGAACAATCTCTGGTGATCGTTAAGACGGGTCGGTCGGAGCGCGACCGAACGCGTCCCAGTCGCCAGCGCTGTCATGCTGTGCGAAGGCGGAGCATTCAGTACTCCGCGGCAGACGATATTGAGCCGAGATGTCACGGCGTACTGGACCACCCGGTCAAGCCGAGCGATGACAGCGGGGGCTTCCATGTCCAGATCGATGCGACCGGGATTGGGAAACGGTCGTCTAATCCAACAACTCGCGGCAGCCGAGATCATCGAACGCGAGGAAGATGCGCTCGAGATTATTCCACCAGATCACCGGCGGGATCTGGATCGCCCATTGCCAGACCGGCTGGGCGACGTGCAAGAGCACGGCGAGACGATAGTCCTGATCCAGCGCCGCCCGGTCGTAGCCGGCAACGCCATGCGCAACCAACGTCTGATGATAGCCGTCGAGCAGCGGTCGCTCGATCCGCGCGCGCCGCTCGGGATAGAGATGCAGCGCGATCATATAAGCGAGGTCGTTGGCCGGCACGCCGATCCGCCACTGGTCGAAATCGAACGCGCGGACGTCGTCGCTGTCGGCGGCCTTCGGCACCAGAAAATTCCAGACATGCGCGTCGCCATGCGCGATGCTGAGGTTTCGCCGCGAAAGATAACGCTCCGAGAGCCGCGGCGTCGCCGCCATCAGGCGCTCATAGACGGCGCGCCGGTCCGCGCTCAGGCGGTCTCCCAATTGGTCGGCGAAGCGCTGATAGTGGCCGGCAAAGGTCAGGCTGCGCCCAGCCCTCTCGTCTGCCGTCGCGAAGCTGCCGATGGACACGCCAAGCCGCGGATCATCCCACCACGCCGCATGCAGCCGCGCCAGCGCCCGCACGATCGCCTCGGCCTGCGGCAGCGCCGGCGGCAGCGGCCATTGCGTCGCCGTCTGGTGCGTGTCGGTGAGATCCTCGAGCAGCAAGTGCCAGGTGAACGCCGCTTCGTCCCACGCGCCGCCGTAAGAGGCGGGCACCAGGCCCTTCGGCATGAGGCCCGCCAGCTCGCGATAGAAGCTGACCTCGTGGCGGCCGCCCCGCCACAGCGTCTTGGCGAAGGCCGGCATGGCGAGCTTCAGGATCAGCGTCCTCGGTGCATTCGGCGCCGCGCCATCATAAGTCAAGCCGAGGCGGATGATGCGCGAGATCAGCATCGGGCGGTCGCTGATCACGCTGACCTCCGCCACCGCGCCTTTGTCGAGCACGCCCGCCTCGCGCATCGTGGCCGTCAACGCGGCAGGCTCGGCAGCAGGCGGCAAGTCGGTGGAGGTCATGCGGGCGCCGTCCCTTCAGGGTTGCAGCCTGATCCACACTAGCATGGATATTGCGAACCGCTACTTGATCGGTGCGCGCGGCAGCACGGTGTCGCCGGCTTCCATCCGGTAGACATGTTCGAGCGAGTACCAGGGCGCGCGGACGTCCGCCTCTGTCGGATGCGGTTCGTCGTGGCGGATGAAATTGCCGAGCAGCGCTTGCGTCACGCCGAACTGCACGTCGCTGTCGATGTGCGGGTCGTTGGGATCGTAGACCTGCGAGATCAGCACCTTGAAGCCCGGCTTGACGATCAGCGCATGCAGATGCGCCGGGCGATAGGGATGACGTCCCTGCGCTTTCAGAAGCCGGCCAACGCCCCCATCCGTTGGAATCGGATAGCCAACCATCATGACGGAGCGAAACCAGAAGCGACCGTCGGCATCGGTCGTGAGCTTGCCGCGCAGGTTCATGTCGGCCTGCTCGGGGTCCTGATTCTCGTAGTAGCCGACCGGTGAAGCATGCCAGACGTCGACCTCTGCGTCGGCGACCGGCGCTCCCCGCGGATCGACCACCCGCCCGTGCACGAACAGCGCCGGGCCTGATGTCGCCGAACGCACGATCGAGCCGCCATTCTCGGTGCGCGGCGAGTTCAACCGCCAGAACGGGCCGAGCAGCGACTGCGCCGTCTCGGTGTTGCCGCCGTCGCCATTGTTGAGCAGGCAGACCAGCGGCGAGACGCCGAGCGAGCCGGCCATCAGCACCACCTCGTTGTGGGTGTCGTTGGTGCGCTGCCCCAACTCGGCGATGATGGCCGCGGCTTCACGGAATTCGGCTTCGGTGAGGCGAACATCGCGCACGAAGCCATGCAGGTGCCTGACCAGCGAGACCATGATCTCGCGCAGCCGCGGGTTGGTCGTCTGCTCCATCACTGCCAGCACGGCCGGCGTGACGTCCTGTTCGCGGGAGATGGTCATGGCGCGATCCCTCGTCATCTCCGTCATTGCGAGGAGCGAAGCGACGAAGCAATCCAGGGCCACGCGTGCGACTCTGGATTGCTTCGCTTCGCTCGCAATGACGGCGCAGTCGTCAGTTGATCATCTCGACCGCCAGGGCGACGCCCTGGCCGACGCCGACGCACATGGTGGCGAGCGCGCGTTTTCCCCCGCGCACTTCGAGCCCGTGCACGGCGGTCATCGCGAGACGCGCGCCGCTCATGCCGAGGGGATGGCCGAGCGCGATCGCGCCGCCATGCGGGTTGACGAAATCGGCATCGTCGGCGACGCCGAGCTGGCGCAGGCAGGCGATGCCTTGAGACGCGAACGCCTCGTTGAGCTCGATCAGATCGAAATCGGTGATCTTCAGGCCGAGCCGCTCCATCAGCTTGCGCGTCGCCGGCACCGGGCCGATGCCCATGATGCGCGGAGGCACGCCGGCCGAGGCGAGGCCGAGAATGCGCGCGCGCGGCGTGAGGCCGTGCTTCTTCACGGCCGCTTCCGAGGCGAGGATCATGGCAGCCGCGCCGTCATTGACGCCCGACGCGTTGCCGGCCGTGACGGTGCCGGGATTGCGCACGATCGGCTTGAGCTTGGCGAGACCTTCCAGCGTGGTCTCGGGGCGCGGATGCTCGTCCTTGTCGACGGTCACAGGTCCGGCCTTGCCGCCGGGCACCGACACCGGCGTGATCTCGGCGGCAAAATAGCCCGACGCGATCGCGCGTCCCGCGCGCTCCTGGGAGCGGATCGCGAACGCGTCCTGGTCGGCACGCGACACCTGGAATTCCTCGGCGACGTTCTCGCCGGTCTCCGGCATCGAATCGACGCCGTATTGCTGCTTCATCAGCGGATTGATGAAGCGCCAGCCGATCGTGGTGTCGAAGATCTCGGCCGAGCGCGAGAATGCCTCGGTCGCCTTGCCCTGCACGAACGGCGCCCGTGTCATCGATTCGACGCCGCCGGCGATCGCGAGAGCGACCTCGCCGGCGCGAATGGCGCGGCCCGCGGCGCCGACCGCGTCGAGCCCGGAGGCGCAGAGGCGGTTGAGCGTCTGGCCCGGAATGGAATCGGGCAGGCCCGCGAGCAGCAGCGCCATGCGCGCGACGTTGCGGTTGTCTTCGCCGGCCTGGTTGGCGCAGCCGAAGAACACCTCATCCACGGCAGCCCAGTCGAGATTCGGATGCTTCGCCTTCAGCGCCTTGAGCGGCGTCGCGGCGAGATCGTCGGTGCGCACTTTTGCCAGCGCGCCGCCGAAGCGGCCGATCGGCGTCCGCACCGCATCACAAATGTAGACGTCTCGCATCGCTCTCTCCCGGATCTCACTGTTTCTGGTCAGAATTGACGGCGGTTTTAGGAGTGCGCCGGGGGGAGGTCAAATGACGGGCGCGCGGGGAGGTATGCGTGGCAAAGGCGGATGCGCGCGATCTCGGCGCGGCCGGTGCGCCCCCTCCCCCGCTTGCGGGGGAGGGTCGGGGTGGGGGCAGCCCCAAGCGAGATCTTTCGAGCGGAGAGAATTCCCCCACCCGCATCGCATCTCCGATGCGATGCGACCTCCCCCGCACGCGGGGGAGGTGCAAAAGCTGCCACCATCCCAGCGTTGAAGACGGGAGCAGCCTCCGGTCTCTCCGTCATTCCGGGGCGACGCGCGAAGCGCGGCGAGCCCGGAATCCATCGGGCTGCATGACCTGCTGCACGATGGATTCCGGGTTCGTGCTGCGCACGCCCCGGAATGACGGGAGGATAGAGCTGCGATCATTTCCGGCACTCCCCTCGGGGGAAAATTGCCATCGTGGAAAACCGGGACATCGCCTGCAAAGCGGTAGGACCGTCCGGGCAAATTGGCTAGTTTCCGCGCCATGACGATCCAGCAACCCATCACCGCCCCGGTTCCGCCCGACGCCACGCCTGCCGAGGCGCCGGCCAAGCTCACGCCGATGATGGAGCAGTACCTGGACATCAAGGCGGCCCATCCGGGGTTGATGCTGTTCTACCGGATGGGCGACTTCTACGAGCTGTTCTTCGAGGACGCGGAAGTGGCCTCTAAGGCGCTCGGCATCGTACTGACCAAGCGCGGCAAGCACCAGGGCGCGGATATTCCGATGTGCGGCGTGCCGGTGGAGCGCTCCGAGGATTATCTGCACCGGCTGATCGCGCAGGGCATCCGCGTCGCCGTGTGCGAGCAGATGGAGGATCCGGCCGCGGCGCGGGCGCGTGGCAACAAGAGCGTGGTCAGGCGCGGCGTGGTGCGCGTGGTGACGCCGGGCACGATCACCGAGGACAATCTGCTCGATGCGCGCGCCAACAACTATCTGCTGGCGATTGCGCGCAGCCGCGGCTCGTCCGGCGGCGACCGGCTCGGGCTCGCCTGGATCGACATCTCGACGTCCGACTTCATCGTCACGGAATGCGCGTTCGCCGAACTCACGGCGACGCTCGCCCGCATCAACCCGAACGAGGTCATCGTCTCCGACGCGCTGTATTCGGACATAGCGTTCGAGCCGGTGCTGCGCGAGCTCGCCGCCGTGACGCCGCTGACCCGCGACGTATTCGACGGCGCCACCGCCGAGCGCAGGTTGTGCGACTACTTCGCCGTTGCCACCATGGACGGGCTGGCCGTGCTGTCGCGGCTCGAAGCAACGGCAGCAGCGGCCTGCGTCACCTACGTCGAGCGCACGCAAGTCGGCCAGCGCCCGCCGCTGGCGCCGCCGGCGCGCGAGGCGACCGGCAGCACGATGGCGATCGATCCGGCGACGCGCGCCAATCTCGAGCTGACGCGGACGCTGGCCGGCGAGCGGCGTGGCTCGCTGCTCGACGCCATCGACTGCACCGTGACCTCGGCCGGCTCGCGGCTGCTGGCGCAGCGGCTCGCGGCACCGTTGACGGAGCCGGGGCAGATCGGGCGAAGGCTCGATGCGGTCAACACGTTCGTCGCCGATGGCGCCGCCCGCGAGGACATCCGCTCCATCCTGCGCGGCGCGCCCGACATGACCCGGGCGATGGCGCGGCTCTCGGTCGGCCGCGGCGGCCCGCGCGATCTCGCCGCGTTGCGCGACGGCATCCTCGCCGCCGACCAGGCGATGGCGCGGCTATCGGCGCTCGACCAGCCGCCGCAGGAGGTCGCGTCTGTCACGGCCGCGCTGGCCAAGCCCGCGCGGACGCTGGCCGACGAATTCGCCCGCGCGCTCGACGAGCAGCTGCCGCTGATCAAGCGCGACGGCGGCTTCGTCCGATCAGGCTATGATGCGACACTCGACGAAACGCGCAATCTGCGCGACGCGTCGCGCCTCGTCGTCGCCTCGATGCAGGCGCGCTATGCCGACCAGACCGGCGTCAAGGCGCTGAAAATCCGGCACAACAATGTGCTCGGCTATTTCGTCGAGGTCACCGCGCAGCACGGCGACAAGCTGATGTCGGCGCCTTTGAACGCGACCTTCATCCATCGCCAGACGCTCGCGGGCCAGGTGCGCTTCACCACGTCGGAGCTCGGCGAGATCGAGGCCAAGATCGCCAACGCCGGCGAGCGCGCGCTCAATCTCGAGCTGGAGATCTTCGATCGTCTCTGTGGGCAGGCGCTGGCGATCGGCGACGATCTGCGCGCCGCAGCGCACGGCTTTGCGATGCTCGATGTCGCCACTGCGCTGGCCAAGCTCGCGGTCGACGACAACTATGTGAGGCCCGAGGTCGACGGCTCGCTCGGCTTCGCCATCGAGGGCGGCCGTCATCCGGTGGTGGAGCAGGCGCTCAAGCGCGAGGGCCAGCCGTTCATTGCCAATTCCTGCGATCTGTCGCCGACGCCGGGACATAAGAGCGGACAGCTGTGGCTGCTCACCGGCCCGAACATGGCGGGTAAATCGACCTTCCTGCGCCAGAACGCGCTCATCGCCCTGCTGGCCCAGATCGGCTCTTTCGTGCCGGCGAGCCGCGCTCGCATCGGCATCGTCGACCGGCTGTTCTCACGCGTCGGCGCCGCCGATGATCTCGCGCGCGGACGTTCGACCTTCATGGTCGAGATGGTCGAGACCGCGGCGATCCTCAACCAAGCCGGCGAGCGCGCGCTGGTGATCCTGGACGAGATCGGCAGGGGCACCGCGACCTTCGATGGATTGTCGATCGCCTGGGCGGCGATCGAGCATCTGCATGAGAGCAACCGCTGCCGCACGCTGTTTGCGACGCACTATCACGAACTGACGGCGCTCGCCGCCAAGCTGCCGCGGCTGTTCAACGCCACGGTACGGGTCAAGGAATGGCAGGGCGACGTGGTGTTCCTGCACGAGGTGCTGCCGGGCTCGGCCGACCGCTCCTACGGCATCCAGGTGGCGAAGCTCGCAGGCTTGCCGCCGGCGGTGATCAGCCGCGCCAAATCGGTGCTGGCCAAGCTGGAAGCGCAGGACCGCGGCCAGAGCGCCCGTGCCCTGGTCGACGACCTGCCGCTGTTCGCGGTACCGTCGCGCGCGGCCGCCGAGCCGGCGATGTCGAAGGAAGCGGAAGAGCTGATCGCCGCGGTGACGGCGCTGCATCCCGACGAGATGACCCCGCGGGAGGCGATGGACGCGCTGTATGCGCTGAAAGCGAAGCTCCTGAAGACCTAATGACCCGGCGTCATTCCGGGCGCGCGTCAGCGCGAGCCCGGAATGACGCCGGCGTTGGAGACCGGCCTTAGCCGCCGGTCAGAGCCTCAGTCGTTCGAGCCGACCGGGTGGCCGTCCTCGGACGCCACCTTGACGGCGCCGAGTTTCGGCAGCTCGACGGACTTCGGCCAGAAATAGCCGACCAGACGGGTCTTCGGCTCGAACTGCTCGCGAACCGCATCGCTCTCGTTGCCGCCCAGCGTCAACACCTGCGACCGCGTCTCGCCCATGTAGAAGCCGACATGACCGAGCCCGGAGTTCGGCTTGCCCCGCGTATAGACCGCGATCGCGCCGAGCGCGGGCTTTTCGAGCTTCACGAAATTCTTGTTGGTGCGGAAGGACTGCGACGAGGGGCTGCGCGTGCCGGGAACGCCGCTCTGCTCGAGCTTGGCATTGGTCCAGATCGCGCACCAGGGATCGCCCTCCGAGCCGCAATGCGCCTGATCGATGAACTTCTTGATGCCGCGGTTGTTGCCGGTCTCGTGAAAGCCGAGATCCTTCAATCCGTTCGCGAGCCATTTTGGCTGCCCATTGGTCGTCGTCCCATTTGCGGTCGGCATATCGCACCTCCTGTTGCAGTTCGACCGTTGACCCACCTTTCAGTTGCATTGTCTTTGCGGTAAGCACGGAGGTTCAAGGCGACGCGAATGCAACCGGAGCTCATGAGGTCGAAGTCAGGCCGTCCGGCGCCGCCGCCCGAGCCACCACAGGCCGAGATTCCAGCCGACGCAGGTCGTAAGTGCCCCGCTGAGACCCACGGCGGCGCCGAGGTGCAGGCTGCCGAGATGCAGCACGACGACGGCGAGCGAGAAGCCGATCAGGCCATAGGCGCCGTTGGCCAGCACGGCGGCGGTCGCGGGACCGCCGATGCGCGGCTGCAGGATCAGCATCATCGAGGTGAAGACGATCGGGAACAGCGCCAGCATGCCGGAGACGCTGGGGCCGGCCCAGCCTGAGACCGACGTGACGGTCGCGACGAGCGTTGCGACCAGCGAGGCGCGTAAGGGAACGTCGTACCAGCGTCGGGTGATCAGCGGCATCCTGGCGTGGCGATAGCGCCGCAATAGCGGCAGGCAGATCGCGAAGGTCACGACATTGGCGGCGACGCCCATCAGCAACGTCCACTGCACGGTCTTGATCAGTGCGGCGAGACCGAGCCACACGGCCACTGCGGTGGCGCTCGCGACCAGCACGCTGTGGCGCTGCGCCAGCACGGCATAGGCAAGGCTGAGGAAGATCGTGGCGGCATTGATCGGCAGGCTGGTCAGCGCGCCCTGCGCGATGAAGGCCGCGTCGTGGTCGAGCGCGAGGAAGACGTAGGTCGGCCCCGCCGAGATCGGCAGGGTCGCGACCAGGGCGCCGATCACCGGCCCGGTGCGCTCGGCGATCATCGACGCCGACACCACGAAGGCAGCGGCGATCGCCATGCGCAAGCCGAGCAGCAGCAGGAAGGAGGGATCGAGGGACATCAACTCACGCGGCAGCGGCAGTGGTCTCCCTCCCCCACCTGCGAGGGGAGGGCCGGGGTGGGGGCGCGGCTCGGGTGGTGCGCGTCGTGCGGAGAGAAGTTCCCCACCCGCCTCGCAAGCGGGGGAGGCGCAGACCGAGCAAGCCTCAACAGCTCGTCGTCAACAGTAGCAGCGGGTGCAGCTAGACCCGCTTCAAACTCACCGACACCTTCGGGCCGTTCTTGATGGTCTGATAGACCACGCAATAGCGCTCGGTGAGCTTGAGCAGGAGATCGAGCTTGTCCTGTGGGGCGTCGGTGTCGACCTCGAAGCGCAGCCGGATTTCCTGGAAGCCGACCGGGGCCTCCTTGTCGACGCCGAGCGTGCCGCGGAAATCGAGATCGCCTTCGGCGAGCACGCGCCCGCTCTTCAGCGGGACCTCGACCGCGGTGGCGACCGACTTCAAGGTAACGCCGGCGCAGGCGACCAGCGCCTCCAGCAGCATGTCGCCGGAGCACAGCTCCAGCCCGGAGCCGCCGGTGGCGGGATGCAGGCCGGCCACCGCCAGCGCGCGGCCGGTTTCGAGCTTGCAGGTCAGGCCTTCGCCGCCGACCTCACCCTTCGCCTTCAGCGTGATGACCGCGGCGGAAGGGTCGGCCTTGTAGCGTTCCTTGATCGGCGCCTGCATGGCGCGCAGCTCGGCAGCATCCATCGTCGTTCTCTCCCGGATTTCATTTCAGACGAGATGTACCGGGCCGCACCGCCGCTGTCACCACCACAGCCCGCCGCCGGCGTCACGCCTGCCCTGCATGTCGGGCACCGTCCGATCGAGCGAACGGTCGAGCGCGGTCAGCACGTGGCGCTTGAACTGGTCGAACAGCGGCGCGTTGCGGTCGCGGGGGCGCGACAGGTTGATGGTGATCTCCTCGAACAGCCGGCCGGGATGCGGCCGCATCACCAGCACGCGGTCGGCCAGCACCACGGCCTCTTCGACATCGTGGGTCACCAGCACCAGCGTCGGACGCGTGTCGGCCCAGAGGTCGAGCAGGTGATCCTGCAGGTCCTTGCGGGTGAAGGCGTCGAGCGCCGAGAACGGCTCGTCGAGCAAGAGCACCTCTGGCTGCGCCACCAGGGCGCGGGCGATCGCGACGCGCTGCGCCTGGCCGCCGGACAATTCGCGTGGCCAGACCTTGGCCTTCTCGGTGAGGCCGACCCGTTCGAGCGCACGCGCAACGCGCTCGCGGCGCTCGGCCGCCGGCAGCTCGGACAGGCCGAAGCCGATATTGTCGGCGACGGTGAGCCACGGCAGCAGCCGCGGCTCCTGGAAGATGATGCCGACCTTGGGATGCGGCGCCGCAATCGCCTCGCCATCAAGCGTGACGGTGCCGGCGCTGGTGCGATCGAGCCCGGCGATGGCGCGCAGAAGCGTCGACTTGCCGCAGCCGGAGCCGCCGATGATGGCGATGATCTCGCCGAGCTGGATCTCGGCCGAGAACCTCTCCAGCGCGTGGACGCCGTTGGGATAGACCTTGGTGACGGATGCGAGCTGCAGCATCACGCCGCTCCGCCCTGGCGCGCAAAACTGTCCTGCCAGCGCAATAGCGGCGCGGTCGATAGCTCCAAGAGCCAGTCGGTCGCCTTGCCGATAGTGGCGAAGATCACGATCGCAGCCACGATCTGCGCCGGCTTGCCGAGCTGCTGGCCGTCGATCAAGAGGTAGCCGAGGCCTTCCGAGGCGCCCATGAACTCGGCGGCGACGACGAACATCCACCCCAAGCCGAGGCCGACGCGCAGCGCCACGACATAGGCCGGCAGCACCGCGGGCAGGAGGATGCGGCGGATCATGGCCGGTCCGGACAGACGGAAGATGCGGCCAACCTCGACGATCTTGCGGTCGACCGACAGGATCGCGCCGGTCACGCCGAGATAGACCGGGAAGAACACGCCGACCGCGATCAGCGCCACCTTCGAGGTCTCGAAGATGCCGAGCCACAGGATGAACAGCGGCACCCAGGCGATCGACGGGATCGCGCGCAGCGCCTGCACGGTGGGGTCGATCAGCCGGCGCGCGAGACCCCAATAGCCACAGATGCCGCCGAGGACCGTGCCGGCCACGACGCCGAGGCCGAAGCCGACACCGACGCGGATCAGGGTCGTGGTGATGTGACGGGCGAGCTCGCCGGAGCGGGCGAGTTCGGCGATGGTGGTGAAGACCTTTGAGGGCGGCGGCACCAAGCGACCGTTCGACCACCCGGCCCAGACCAAGAACTCCCAGGCCAGCGCCAGGGACAGCGGCAGCAGCAGCCCGAGCAGCGGCCGCGCCAGGCGCGTGGACCACGGCGTGCGAGCGGTCTGGGGGGCGGCGACGGTGGGCGCCTGCAGTTCGGCGGTCATGGTCATAGTGAGAACGGGTCAGGGGTGGGAATGCAAGGCGTGTTGGATGCCGATGTTGGCGCGCGTCGAGGGGATCCAAAAGCGCCGCCACAATCTCGGTGTCGTCCCGGCCTCCGCGCCGGGACCCATACGCCGCGGCCGTTGTGGTGAGGGCGAGATGCCGCTCCAGCGTGCCTCAAAACACCTTCACGGCGTATGGGTCCCGGATCGGCGCTCGACAACGCTACCGCGTTGTCGAGCTTGTCCGGGACGACACCGGTGTTTTATCGCGCCAGCGGTTCGTATCGCGCTCAATTTGCGGGCAGGCACGAGCGTGGGCTTACGTCAATTCGTCGGCAGCGGCACCTGGTCGTCGATCAGGGCGTCCAGCGTCGCCTTCACATCGACCTTCGCGTCGACGACGCCGGCCTGCTGCAATGCCAGGCCAGCAGCCAAGATCGACTCGCGCTGGGGTGCGCCGATGCGGCTGTGGGTCAGCTCGGTGCGCTCCTTGAGCTGCTTGTCGACGACGGTCTCGGGCAACTTGGTCACGGAGATGAAGGTCTTCTTCAGCTCGTCGTAATTGGCCAGCGCATCCTTGCGCGCGACCTCGTAGGTGGCGAGCACGCGGCGGACGATGTCGGGATTGTCCTTCAGGAACTGCTCACGGACGTTCAGGATGCCCCAGGTGTTGGCGTCGGCCTTGCGGTAGAACAGCCTGGCGCCCTCCTCGATCTCGGCCTGTGCCATCATCGGATCGAGCCCGGCCCAGGCATCGACATCGCCGCGGATCAGCGCCGCCTTGCCGTCGGCATGCTGCAGCAACACCGGCGTGATGTCCTTGTCGGTCAGGCCGGCCGACAGCAGCGCGCGCACCAGGAAGATGTGCGGATCGGTGCCGCGGGTGACCGCGACGCGCTTGCCCTTGAGGTCGGCGACCGAGGCGATCTTGGAGTCCTTGGCCGTGACCAGCGCGGTCCATTCAGGCCGCGAATAGACGTAGATCGACTTGATCGGATTGCCGTTGATCCTGGCGACCAGCGCAGCAGAGCCTGCGGTCGAACCGAAATCGAGCGAGCCGGCATTGAGGAATTCGAGCGCCTTGTTGGAGCCGGCCGACTGGACCCAGACGATGCTGATGCCGTCCTTGGCGAACTCCTTCTCCAACAGCCCCTTCTGTTTCAGCACCAGCGACACCGGATTGTAGGTCGCCCAGTCCAAGCGGATCTCCTTCACGGGCTCGGCCGCGCGTGCAGCGCCGCATCCCAGTAGAACCACGGCCGCAACCGCAGCAAATCCGCGCCTCGTCAATCCACCCATCGCCATCCCTCCAGCTTCGAGAAACATTGCTGTTGTTTCAAGGAGTTATGCCAGGGGTGCGCGAGAATTGCTTTTCCTTTCGACGGCATCGTTCAGAACGATCATCATGCCGTGACCACCGATGGCAGCATGGATCGATTGTTGCATTGGAAGTTTCGTGACAGCACAGGCCTTGTTCGATATCCGGTTGCAGCCATGGACAGCGTCGCCCCGAATTCCCACCCTGATAGCCTTTCCGATTTCGACAGCACCGGCATCGCGGCTGCGGTCGACGCGCTGGCCGCGCAGCATTCCGGCCGCGAGGACATGTTCCGCGCCGCCGTGGTGCAATTCCTCAAGGCCGAGCTGGTCAAGGCGCGCGCCGCAGCGCAAGCACAGCTGCTGAAGGACCGCCACGGGCGGCGCTGTGCCGAGCAGCTCTGCTTCGTGCAGGACGAGATCATCCGTATTCTCTATGCCGCCGCCACCCAGCACCTCTATCGCTCGCAGGTGCCGAGCGGCGCCGAGCGCATGGCGGTGGTGGCCACCGGCGGCTATGGCCGGGGCCTGATGGCGCCGGAGTCGGACATCGACCTGCTGTTCATCCTGCCCTACAAGCAGACGGCCTGGGGCGAGCAGGTCGCCGAAGCCATCCTGTATTCGCTGTGGGACATGGGGCTGAAGGTCGGCCACGCCACCCGCTCGGTCGATGAATCGATCCGGCAAGCGCGCGGCGACATGACGATCCGCACCGCGATCCTGGAGACGCGTTATCTCGCCGGCGACCGGCCGCTCTATGACGAGCTGGTGCAGCGCTTCGACACCGAGGTCGTCCAGGGTACCGCGGCGGAGTTCGTCGCCGCAAAGCTCGCCGAGCGCGAGGAGCGGCATCGCCGCGGCGGCCAATCGCGCTACCTGGTCGAGCCCAACGTCAAGGACGGCAAGGGGGCCTTGCGCGACCTGCACACGCTGTTCTGGATCGCCAAATACGTCTATCGCGTGCGCGAGACCGCCGAGTTGGTCGAGCGCGGCGTGTTCGACGCGCATGAGTACCGCACCTTCCGGCGTTGCGCCGATTTCCTGTGGTCGGTGCGCTGCAACCTGCACTTCGTCAGCGGCCGGCCCGAGGAGCGGCTGTCGTTCGATTTGCAGCGCGAGATCGCGGTCCGGCTCGGCTACACCAGCCATCCCGGCATGCAGGATGTCGAGCGCTTCATGAAGCACTACTTCCTGGTCGCAAAGGAGGTCGGCAACCTCACTGCGATCCTGTGCGCCAAGCTGGAGGACCAGCAGGCCAAGGCGGCGCCGGTGCTGAGCCGGATGATCTCGCGCCTGACCACCGGCTCGACCTGGCGGCGCGTGCCGGAGAGCGACGACTTCATCGTCGACAACAACCGCATCAATCTCGCCGCGCCCGACGTCTTCAAGCACGATCCGGTCAACCTGATCCGCATCTTCCGGCTGGCCCAGAAGAACAACCTCGCCTTCCATCCGGATGCAATGCGCGCAGTCACGCGCTCGCTGAACCTGATCAATACCGAGCTGCGCGACAATCCCGAGGCCAACCGGCTGTTCATGGAGATCCTGACCTCCAACGACGCCGAGGTCGTGCTGCGGCGGATGAACGAGACCGGCGTGCTCGGGCATTTCATTCGCGCCTTCGGCCGCATCGTCTCGATGATGCAGTTCAACATGTATCATCACTACACGGTCGACGAGCACCTGATTCGCTGCATCGGCTTCCTGCAGGAGATCGAGCGCGGCGGCATCGACGAGTTCACGCTGGCCTCGGACCTGATGCGCAAGATCCGACCCGAGCACCGCGCCGTCATCTACATCACCGTGCTGCTGCACGACGTCGCCAAGGGCCGGCCCGAGGATCATTCGATCGCGGGCGCCAAGGTGGCGCGGCGGCTGTGCCCGCGGCTCGGCTTCAACAATGCCGACACCGAGCTGATCGCCTGGCTGATCGAAGAACATCTGACGATGTCCACGGTGGCGCAATCGCGCGACCTGTCCGATCGCCGGACGATCGAGAAGTTCGCCGCCGTGGTGCAGTCGGTCGAACAGATGAAGCTCCTGACGATCCTGACCACCGCCGACATTCGCGGGGTCGGGCCCGGCGTCTGGAACGGCTGGAAGGCGCAGCTCTTGCGCACGCTGTATTACGAGACCGAGCCGGTGCTGACCGGAGGGTTCTCCGAGGTCAACCGCGCCAAGCGCATCACCGCGGCGCAGGCCGAATTCCGCAACGCCTTCACCGACTGGCCGGAGGACGAGCTCACCACCTATATCGGTCGGCACTATCCGGCCTACTGGCTCAAGGTCGAGCTGCCGCGCAAGATCCGCCACGCCCGCTTCGTGCGATCGAGCGAGGATGCCGGCCACAAGCTCGCGATCAATGTCGGGTTCGATCCGGCGCGCGGCGTCACCGAGCTGACGATCTTCGCGATGGACCATCCCTGGCTGCTGTCGATCATCGCCGGCGCCTGCGCCTCGGCCGGCGCCAACATCGTCGACGCCCAGATCTACACCACCACCGACGGCCGCGCGCTCGACACCATCGCGATCTCCCGCGAATATGAGCGTGACGAGGACGAAGGCCGCCGCGCAACCCGGATCGGCGAGACCATCGAGCAGGTGCTGGAAGGCAAGCTGCGGCTGCCCGACGCCGTGGCGCGGCGGACCACGCGCGGCAAGCAGCACAAGGCGTTCTCGGTCGAGCCGGAAGTGACGATCAACAATCAATGGTCGGAGCTCTACACCGTGATCGAGGTCTCCGGCCTCGACCGCCCCGGCCTGCTGTATGAGCTGACGACGGCGATCTCGAAGTTGAACCTCAACATCGCGTCCGCCCATGTCGCCACCTTCGGCGAACGCGCCCGTGACGTGTTCTACGTCACCGACCTGCTGGGCGCGCAGATCAACGCGCCTACGCGGCAGGCCGCGATCAAGAGCGCGCTGCTGCATCTGCTGGCGAGCGACGACTCGGCGGCGCAGCCGGCGGCATGAGCGAACGCCGTGCGGCATTCGGCCGCTCGGGGCAGATTTGATCGAGGGACCAGCACCACCGCCGGTCCCGGCAGGCTTGGGGGAGCCGAACCATGGCATTGATTGCAAACATCGTCGTCGGACTAATCGGCCTGCTGCACGTCTACATTCTCGTGCTCGAGATGTTTCTCTGGACCAAGCCGGCTGGCTTGAGGGCCTTCAACAACACCCCGGAGCGGGCGGAGGCGACCAAGGTGCTCGGCGCCAATCAGGGCCTCTATAACGGCTTCCTCGCCGCCGGCCTGTTCTGGGGCCTGGCGCACCCGGCGCCGGCGTTCGCTTTCCAGATCAAGATCTTCTTCCTGCTCTGCGTGCTGGTCGCCGGGCTCTACGGCGCCACCACCGCGAGCCGCAAGATCCTGTTCATCCAGAGCGTGCCGGCCACGATCGGCTTGATTCTGGTCTGGCTCGCGGGCTGAGCCGGGCTGCACCGCCACCACAGCTGTCGTCCCGGGCTAGCACGGCGGCGCAGAGCGCCGGCATGCGCTGACGCGGGACCCATAGTCCCAGGCGAAGCTTGGGGCAGGATCGCCACTCCGAGTCCTCGCCACACGACGGCCTGCGGCTATGGATCCCGGGTCTGCGCCCTGTCGTCGCTACGCGACGTCAGGGCTTGGCCGGGACGACACCTGGCTTAGGGAAACAGCCTGGCTCGCACGGCTTGAATTCACGATCAGAGAGCTCGCATCCTGGGCCCCGTGCCGAGCGGAACTGCCGCACCCCTGCCCGCTCGCCTTGCGTCCGCCAAGCCGTTCCTCCACACTGCCGGCAGCGATGGCGCCCTTTGGGCAGACCAGCCGCATAACAATCAGGAGGAACGATAGACCCCATGAGACAGGGAATTTTCCGTCTTGCAGGGGCGGCCGCTTTGGCCGTCACCCTCTCCGTGACCTCGGCTTCAGCCCAGAAGAAGTACGATCCCGGTGCCTCGGATACCGAGATCAAGATCGGCCAGACCGTGCCGTTCTCGGGTCCCGCCTCGGCTTACGCCTCGATCGGCAAGACGCAGGCCGCCTATTTCAACATGATCAACGAGCAGGGCGGCATCAACGGCCGCAAGATCAAGCTGGTCCAGTATGACGACGCCTATTCGCCGCCAAAGGCCGTCGAGCAGGTGCGCAAGCTGGTCGAGGACGACGAGGTGCTGCTGACCTTCCAGATCATCGGCACGCCATCCAACGCCGCCGTGCAGAAATACCTCAATACCAAGAAGGTGCCGCAGTTGTTCGCCGCGACCGGCGCGACCAAGTTCACCGACCCGAAGAACTTCCCCTGGACGATGGGATACAATCCCAACTACTTCACCGAGGGCCGCATCTACGGCCAGTACATTCTGAAGGAGCATCCCAACGCCAAGATCGGCGTGCTCTATCAGAACGACGATCTCGGCAAGGACTACCTGAACGGCATCAAGGCCGGCCTGGGCGACAAGGCGTCAACCATGATCGTCGCCGAAGCATCCTACGAAGTCTCCGATCCCACCATCGACTCACAGCTTCTCAAGCTGAAGGCGGCCGGCGCCGACCTTCTGTTCTCCGCATCGACGCCGAAGCAGGCCGCGCAGGCGATCAAGAAGCTGCACGAGCTCGATTGGAAGCCGGTGCACATCGTCGACATCAATGCGACGTCGGTGGGCGCGGTGCTTCAGCCGGCCGGCCTGGACGCGTCCAAGGGCGTGATCTCGGTCAATTACGGCAAGGACCCGCTCGATCCGCAGTGGAAGGACGACCCGGGCATGAAGCGCTATTTCGACTTCATGGCCAAGTACTATCCGGACGGCGACAAGAATTCCAACTTCAACGTCTATGGCTACGGCAACGCACAGCTCCTGGTGACGGTGCTGCAGATGTGCGGCGACAACCTGACGCGTGAGAACGTCATGAAGCAGGCGGCGTCGCTCAAGGACGTCGTCGGCGACCTGTCGCTGCCGGGCATGAAGATCAATACCTCGCCGACCGACTACCGCGTCAACAAGCAGTTGCAGATGATGCGATTCAACGGCGAGCGCTGGGAGCTGTTCGGCCCGATCCTGGAGGACAAGGGCGCGGCGGGTTAGTTCACGCTCACTGTCGTTCCGGGGCGCCGCGCAACGACGAACCCGGAACCTCGAGGTTCCGGGTTCGCGCTGCGCGCGCCGCGGAATGACGTGATCAACATCGAAGGTACGGGGCTGCGCGAAGGCGCGGCCCCGTTTTGCGTTGCGGCACGAATTGCGCTCTCTCGCCGCTCCTTGAAACGTTGCCTTGTCGACTTGCTTCCTCCACACTCGCGTGCAGCGATGGCGACATAACAACCAAGAAGAACCATCGACAAACATCACCGGAGGGAGGACTCGCATGAGAACGTCACTGTTCGGTCTCGGTGCAATGGCGCTCGCTGCGTCGCTTGCCATTGCTCTGCCTGCGTCATCGGCCGACGCCCAGAAGAAATACGACACCGGCGCAACCGATACCGAGATCAAGATCGGCCAGACCGTGCCGTTCTCCGGTCCGGCTTCCGCCTATGCCGGGATCGGCAAGACCCAGGCCGCCTATCTGAAGATGATCAACGAGAAGGGTGGCATCAACGGCCGAAAGCTCAACCTCATCCAGTATGACGATGCCTATTCGCCGCCCAAGGCGGTCGAGCAGGTGCGCAAGCTGGTGGAAAGCGACGAGGTGCTGTTCACCTTCCAGATCATCGGCACGCCCTCCAACGCCGCCGTGCAGAAGTACCTCAACGGCAAGAAGGTGCCGCAGCTGCTGGCATCGACGGGCGCCTCGCGCTTCACCGACCCGCAGAATTTTCCATGGACCATCGCCTACAATCCGAACTACCAGTCGGAGGGGCGCATTTACGCGAAATACATTCTCGCCAACCACCCCAACGCCAAGATCGGCATCCTCTACCAGAACGACGATCTCGGCCGCGACTACATCGCCGGCCTGAAGAGTGGCCTCGGCGCCAAGGCCGACACGATGATCGTCTCGGAGGCGTCCTACGAACTGTCCGATCCGACCGTCGACTCGCAGATCGTCAAGCTGAAATCATCCGGCGCCGACCTGCTCTACAACGCCTCGACACCGAAATTCGCGGCGCAGGCGATCAAGAAGCTCGCCGACCTCGGCTGGAAACCGGTGCACATCCTCGACATCAATGCGAGCCCGGTGTCGGCGACGCTGAAGCCTGCCGGACTCGACATCTCCAAGGACATCATCAGCACCAATTACGGCAAGGACCCGGCCGATCCGCAATGGAAGGACGATGCCGGCGTGAAGGCGTATTTCGAGTTCATGGACAAATATTACCCGGAGGGCGACAAGCTCAACACGGTCAACACCTATGGCTATTCGACCGCGGAGCTGCTGGTGCAGATCCTGCGCCAATGCAGCGACGACCTGACGCGTGAGAACGTCATGCGGCAGGCCGCCAGCATCAAGGGCTACGTGCCGAGCCTGGCGCTACCCGGCCTGTCGATCACGACGTCGCCGACCGACTTTCGCGTCAACAAGCAGATGCAGATGATGAAGTTCAACGGCGAGCGCTGGGAGCTGTTCGGCCCGATCATCGAGGATACGGGGGCGGCGGGGTAAGCCCGCGCTGCTTCCGCATCCACAACTGTCATGCCCCGCGCAGGCGGGCATCCAGTACGCGGCGGCCTCTCCGCTGATCACAACTGCCTCTGGAATACTGGGTCACCCGCTGGAGCCTGTCATCGGGCGGCGCGTCCGCGCCGACCCGGTGGCGGGTGACGACACCGTTTGTTCAGGCGAAGACCGGCTATTCGCCCATCTCCCTCTGCTTCGCGACCCGGTCGATCAAGCCCCACTGCAACGCCTCGTCCGCCGTCATGAAGTGATCGCGATCCAGCGTGCGCTCGACGTCCTCATAGCTGCGCCCGCAATGCTCGGCATAGAGCCGGATCATGCGGCGCTTGGTCTGTTCCATCTCTCTGGCGTGGATCATGATATCCGACGCCTGGCCCTGAAAACCACCCAGCGGCTGATGCACGTGAAGGCTGGCATTGGGCAGCGCCGTACGTTCGCCCGGCTCCCCCGCCATGAGAAGAAACGACCCCATGGAGCGCGCCGTTCCCATGCAGAGCGTGTGCACCGGCGCCTTGACGTATTGCATCGTATCGTACATCGCGAGGCCGCTCGTCACCACGCCGCCGGGCGAATTGATGTAGAGATGGATCGGCCGCTTGGGATTCTCCGCCTCGAGAAACAAGAGTTGCGCGCAAACCAGGGCGGACACGGTGTCGTTGACCTCGCCGTTGAGGAACACGATCCGCTCGCGCAGCAGCCGCGAATAGATGTCGAACGATCGCTCTCCCCGGCTTGATTGCTCGATGACCATAGGGACGAGTTGCATCGTGTCGCGCATGCGCGAGCTCCCGTTCACTGCGTGGATGAGGAGGTGAAGCGTCAGGCCGCGCGCAAATAACTGCGCGTGTTGCTGTTCGCCGCCGGCGGCGTCAGCCGCATCAGCTTCGGTGCAGGCGGGCCGTGGATGATTTTGAGCCGCGTTCCGCCGTCAGCATTGGGGCTGAGCTGGAAGGTCACGATGCTTTCGAGATAGGGCGGCTCGTCATCGCGCATCCGGTAGCGAACTTCTTCGCCCGGCGTGGACGAGAGCGGGGCGGGATCGGCGAGATCGCCGGATGGCAGCCATGTGTCGCGCAGCGCGGGGCTGCTGATCGCACGCCAGACCTTCTCCGGCGGCGCATCGAGCTCGTAGTCGAGCACCAGTTCGTCGCCCTGCTGATCCGTCTCGACATCGCTCATTGGTCCATGTCCTTCAGAAGGATTTTCAGCGCATCGATGCGTGACGGCCAATAGGCCCGGTACTTCGCCAGCCAGCGCGCGATCAGCGCCAGGCCGTCCGGATCGACCTCGTAGTTGACGAAGCGGCCCTGCCGCTCTTCCCGCACCAGTCCCGCGTTGCGCAGCACCGAAAGATGCTGCGACATCGCCGGCTGGCTGATCGTCAGCCCCTCGCGCAGCGCGCTGGCATTCATGCGGCCGGCGGCGAGCTTCTCGAAGATCGCGTAGCGCGTCGGATCGGCCAGCGCCTTGAAGATGTCACTCTCGATCATGGCAACACATAAGCATAAACTTATGTGTTGCACAAGCTGAGAGTGCGAGGGACGCTACGCTCGGAGCTACCCTCGATGTATCGGTGCAGCCCGGATATCGCTCCGTCACCGGTGTCGTCCCTGCGAACGCAGGGACCCATAACCCCGGGAGGCGTTTGGGGCACGACAGGTTCAACGTGCGACCTGCCACCAGAGGGATCACGCGGTATGAGTCCCGGGTCGGCGCCCGCTGACGCGTTGCGTCACCGGGCTTGCCCGGGACGACAGCTTTGATGATCGCCAGCTTCACGGAGGCGGCGGCCGCGGGATGGGCATGCGCTGCCACCTCACGTATCCATGTCATGCCCCGCGCAGGCGGGGCATCCAGTACGCCGCAGCCTCTCGGTCAATCACAAGTCCCTCGGAGTACTGGGTCACGACACCTGTTGTTGCGGAGACGGCTCGTCACGGGCAGGACTATCATTCCGGCACCTCGCCGAAATTCTTGCCCACCGGCAGCACCGCGTGGCGGATCAACCGCGAATCCTCCACCGCGGCCTGCCGGTGCTTCACCGCCTCGCGATAGACGGGATCCCTAATCATCTCGACGAACGCCTGCACGGACGGATACTCGGCGATGAAGCAATGGTCCCAGCGCTCCTGCTGCGGGCCGATCAGCATCAGCTCGAAGCGGCCCTGCCAGACGATGCGGCCGCCGAGGCGTTCGAACACCGGGCCGCTCTCGCGGCCATAGGCGGCGTAGGCTTCCGCGCCACTCACCTGGCGTCCGTCGGGATAAGTGGCTTCCTGGCGCAGCCGCACCAGGTTCAGCATGTGGATCGGACCCGGCCGATCGTTCTCGCGGAATAGCGCGAACACCTCCTTGGTGGGATCGATATGGCCCATGATCTCCCTCGCCTGATTGTTGTTTACCTCTGCTTAACCATAACGCCGCGTTGACGCCGCGAAACTCCTAATCGGGCGTTAAGCTCTTCCTAACTGCCCCTTAAACTCCGAACATTAACGTAGGCGGACGGCAGGTCGCGGGCTCGGGTTGCGTATGGCGCGGGGACGGAAACAGAGCGGCGGACGCAAGGAGCCGCGATTCGGCCTTGCGGCAGCGATGGCCGATCTGCGCCTCGATGCGAAGGACCGGATTCCGGCCGGCGAGGACGCGCCGAAAAAGTCCGCAGCCAAGCGCAAGCCGGTCGAGCCGGATGATGACGACGACGTGCCGGAGCGCGAGCCGAAGCCACGCGCGCCGAAGCCGAAGCCTGCCCGCGGCAAGTCGCGCTGGGGCCTCTCGGTCGGCCGCATGGTCTACTGGGCGGTCGTTTGCGGCCTGTGGGGTGTCATCGCGCTGGTCGGCGTGGTGATCTGGGCCGGCGCGCATCTGCCGCCGATCCAATCGCTGGAGATCCCGAAGCGGCCGCCGACGATCGAGATCACAGGCTTCGACGGCAGCATCCTGGCGCAGCGCGGCGAGATGGCCGGCGCCAATATCGCGCTGAAGGATCTGCCGCCCTATCTGCCGAAGGCCTTCATCGCCATCGAGGACCGCCGCTTCTACCAGCATTTCGGCATCGATCCGATCGGCATCGCCCGCGCCCTCGTCGCCAACGTCCTGCATCGCGGCGTGTCGCAGGGCGGCTCGACCCTGACGCAGCAGCTCGCCAAGAACCTGTTCCTGACCCAGGAGCGCACGCTCGCGCGCAAGCTGCAGGAGGCGGAGCTGGCGCTATGGCTGGAGCGCAAATATTCCAAGCGCGAGATCCTCGAACTCTATCTGAACCGCGTCTATTTCGGTTCCGGCGCCTATGGCGTCGAGGCCGCGGCCCAGCGCTATTTCGGCAAGTCGGCGCGGCAGGTCACGGTCGGCGAGGCCGCGATGCTCGCGGGCCTCGTCAAGTCGCCGTCGCGGCTGGCGCCGAACCGCAACCCGGAAGGCGCCGCCAAGCGCGCCCAGACCGTGCTCGCGGCGATGGCCGACGCCAAGTTCATCACCGAAGCCCAGGCGCAGGCGCAGATCGCGCATCCGAGCGTGGCGGTGAAGCCGGCCGGCGCCGGCACCGTCAACTACGTCGCCGACTGGATCGGCGAGGTGCTCGACGACCTCGTCGGCCAGGTCGAGGAGTCGATCGTGGTCGAGACCACGATCGATCCGAAGCTGCAGAGTGTGGCGGAGGCCGCCATCATCGATGAGCTCGCCGCCAAGAGCGTGAAATTCAACGTCAGCCAGGGCGCGCTGGTGGCCATGACGCCCGATGGCGCCGTGCGCGCCATGGTCGGCGGCCGCAACTACGCGGACAGCCAGTTCAACCGCGCCGTGACCGCCAAGCGCCAGCCCGGCTCGGCCTTCAAGCCGTTCGTCTACCTCACCGCGATCGAGCAGGGCCTGACGCCGGAGACGGTGCGGCAGGACGCGCCGCTCGATCTCAAGGGCTGGAAGCCGGAAAACTACACCCGCGAGTATTTCGGCCCGGTGACGCTGACCCAGGCGCTGGCGATGTCGCTGAACACCGTCGCGGTGCGCGTCGGCCTCGAGGTCGGGCCGAAGAACGTGGTGCGCACTGCGCACCGCCTGGGCATCGCCTCCAGGCTCGATCCCAACCCGTCGATCGCGCTCGGCACCTCCGAGGTGTCGATGATCGAGCTGGTCGGCGCCTATGCGCCCTTCTCCAATGGCGGCCTCAGCGTCTCGCCGCACGTGGTGACGCGGATCAAGACGCTCGACGGCAAGCTGCTCTACATGCGCCAGGCCGAGCAGCCGGCGCAGGTGATCGAGCCGCGCAACGCGGCGATGATGAACCAGATGATGCAGGAGACGCTGGTCTCGGGCACCGCCAAGAAGGCCGAGATTCCGGGCTGGGTCGCCGCCGGCAAGACCGGCACCAGCCAGGATTTCCGCGACGCCTGGTTCATCGGCTACACCGCGCATCTGGTCACCGGCGTCTGGCTCGGCAATGACGACAACTCGCCGACCAAGAAGGCGACCGGCGGCGGCCTCCCGGTCGAGGTCTGGACCCGCTTCATGCGCGCAGCACATCAGGGCGTGCCGGTTGCATCGCTGCCGAACGCGCAGGGCGCAGGGCTGGTCCCGACCTTGGCGCAGATCGCCTCGCAGATCACGGCGCCCTCAGCGCCAGCCCCTGCCGCGAGCGCGCGTTCCGCTCAGCCGAGCCGCAGCAATGCGCGGCCGGAAGCCGCCGCAGGCCTCGACGGCTGGCTGGTGGACCGGTTGTTCGGTGGACAACGCTGAGGTGAGATCGGCCGCGTGATCGCGGCCGACAATTTGCGGCTGATCAGCCGGCTGCTACGGCCGAGGGACGCGGCTTGCGCTCGGCCTCGGTCGAGCCGGCCTGCGCCAGCGCCCGTCCGACCTGCCGCAGCATCAGGCTCGCGCGGTGCGCGCTGTAATCCAGCAGCCAGCGGCTGAAGGCGCTGGCGGCCATCGGACGCGCGAACAGGAAACCCTGCATCGCATCGCAGCCCAGCTCGGCGAGCAGGCGCCGCTGCGGCTCGGTCTCGACGCCCTCGGCGACGACGGCGACGTCGAGGCTCTGGCCGACCCTGACCACCGCGGTCACGATCGCGCGGGTGCCGTTGTCGTTCTCGAAATCGCGCATGAAGCTGCGGTCGATCTTGAGCTCGTCGATCGGCAGCTGCGCCAGCCGGCTGAGGCTGGAATAGCCGGTGCCGAAATCATCCAGCGACAGGCCGACGCCCATGTTGCGCAGCTCGTTCATGGTCGCGATCACGGTGGCGCGCTCATTGAGGATCACGCCTTCGGTGATCTCCAGCATCAGCATCTTCGCCGGAAGATCGTTGGCCGCCAGGATCTGCGCCACCATCGCCGCCAGATTGACGTTCTGGAAGTTGATCGGCGACAGGTTCACCGAGATGCAGGGGATGTCGAGACGGGCGCGCCGCCACGACGCCATCTGCTGACAGGCCAGCTTGATCGACCACACGCCGATCTGCTCGATCAGGCCGCACTCCTCCGCGAGCGGAATGAATTTCGACGGCGAGACCTCGCCCAGCACCGGATCATGCCAGCGCGCCAGCGCCTCGACGCCATGGATGGCGCCGTCCCGGGTGCGGATCTGCGGCTGATAATGCAGGGTCAGGGCCTCGCTGGCGATCGCCTCGCGCAGCGCGGTCGAATGCATCAGCCGTTCTTCGGCGAGCTTGTCGATGTCGGCGCTGAAGAAGCGGTAGGTCGCGCGGCCGCCGCGCTTGGCCTTGTACATCGCCGCATCGGCCTGCTTGATCAGGGTCTCGATGTCCTTGGCGTTGTCGGGATAGAGGCTGAGCCCCATGCTCGCCGACATCGGCACCTGCCGCTTGCCGATCGTCAGCGGCATGGCGAGGGCCGCGGTGATCCGCGCCGCGGCCAGCGAGGCCTCGAGCGGATCGCGATTCTGCAGTACGATCACGAACTCGTCGCCGCCGAGACGGCCCAGCATGTCGCCGTTACGGATTTGCGCGCGCAGGCGATTGGCGAAGCCGACCAGGAACTCGTCGCCGGCGGCATGGCCCAACGTGTCGTTGACGTCCTTGAAATTGTCGGCATCGAGGAAGGCCACGGCGACATGGCCGCCCGCCGGACAGGCCTTGATGGCCTCGGCGATCAGCGACGGAATGCGGGCGCGATTGGGCAGGCCCGTCAGCATGTCGTGATAGGCGACCTGCGAGATCGTCGACCTGACCTCCTGGCGCTCGATCGCGAGCGCGCCGAGCTGGATGCAGGCGGCGACGATCTGCTCGTGCCACGGGCTCGGGCCGCGGCATTCGCGGAAGTAGAAGGCAAAGGTGCCGATGACGCGGCCATCCTTGCCCTTGATCGGGGACGACCAGCAGGCGCGAAGACCGGCGCCCAGCGGCCCGGCCTTGTAGGGCTGCCAGCGCGGATCATTGTCGATGTCCTGCGACAGCACCGGCTCGCACAGATAGGCCGCGGTGCCGCAGGAGCCGACATCCGGCCCGATCGCGACGCCGTCCAGGCTTGCGGAATAGGCCGGCGGCAGGCTGGGTCCGCCAAGCGGATGAATCAGCCCGTCGGAATCGACGTGGAGGACCGAGCAGACCACGTCGGGCGCGAGCTCCTCGACCCGGCGGCACAGCTGGTCGGCGATCGTCGTGATCGACAGGTCGGAGGCCAGCGACGACATGATCAGCTGCTGCAGCGAGCGCAGCTGCTTGGTCTCCCTGATGTCGGTCAGCAGGCCGAACAGGTACTTCACCTTGCCGCGCCTGGTGCGGTGTGCCTTGACATAGGCCGTGGTCCAGAGCTCGTGGCCGTCCTTGTCGTAGACAAGCACGTCCTCCTCGATGCCGCGGTCGTCGTCGGCGCATTGCCGCAGCCGGTCGACGGTGGCGGGATCAGTGCACGGGCCGATCAGCAGCTCTTCGGCCCGGCGCCCGATCGACTGTTCGGGCGTGTAGCCGAACAGGTTGGCGAAGGCCGCGTTGGTATAGAGGATGGTGAGGTCGCGATCGGTGACGATGACGGCCCGGTTGGTCCGGTCCGCCACCGAGGTCAGCAGCGCGTTGCGCTCCCGCAGCTCGATCTCGGAGGTGACGTTGCGGACCATGACGAGCCAATGGCGGGGCTGGTCATCGGACGACAGGTCGGAGGCGGACAGACGCACCCAGTCGCGGGAGCCGTCGTCGTGCTTCAGCGTCAATTCGCGCACGACGGTGGCGCCGGGCCCGGCCGCATCACTCCGTTCGACGCTGCGCGCCTGTTCGAGGATATCATCGGGCAGGCCCAGACTGGCCAGGTCGACGCCGATCAGGACCGCGGGATCTTTGCGGAAGAGGCGGGCAGCTTCCGCATTGGCGTGATGGACATGACCGTTCTCATTGAGAATGAGGACAGCTTCGCTGGCACGGTCGAGCGCGGCCGAGAGCAGGTGAGCAGATTCGACCGGTTGGAACTCGCTTGCACGCATCATTCGATTTGAGCCGCGCTGCACGTTCCGAGCGAAACGATCTGCGCTTTGGTTGCAGCAACGACCCGGAGCTTGGGGGGCCGTCACCTCGGGGGCTGGTTGCGGTAAATCTGACGAGGGTGGCGTTACGGCCACGTTAAAGCGACGCCGCATTGGCCGATATCTTCCGGTTGCATGCAGGAAGGCTTAAGAATTCGATAGCCCTTGTCGCCGTTCTGACATCACCGATCGCAGTTGGAACCGGATGCAAAAATGGCCCGGACCAGAGGGCCGGGCCATTGCGAATGGGATCGCCGATCTCTCGATCGCCGGATGCGTCAATCGTCGATGCCGTAGCGATGCAGGTCGTTGCCGCAGGTGTCGAGCCACTTCTTGGCGCGTTCGACCGACGAGCAGACCTTGCCGCACACCTTCCAGAACCGCGGCGAGTGATTCATCTCGATGAGATGCGCGACCTCGTGCGCCGCGAGGTAGTCGAGCACGAACGGCGGCGCGAGGATCAGCCGCCACGAAAACGACAGCGAGCCGGCGGACGTGCACGAGCCCCAGCGGCTGGACTGGTCGCGGATCGACAGCCGCTTCACCTTGACACCGAGCTGGTCGGCATAGGCGTCGGCCGCCTTCTGCAGGTCGCGGCGCGCCTCGCGCTTGAGGAAGTCGAGCACGCGGCGCTCGATATGCTCCAGCCCACCGGCCACGCAGAGGATCTTCTCACCGCTGTCGCGCGTCTCGCTCCACACCGTGCCGCGTTCGCCGGCGCGATGCACGATCTTGTGCGGCACGCCACGCAGCGGCACCAAAGTGCCCGGCAGGAACGGCGCCGCCTTCGGCAAACGGCCGAGACGCGCGGCGATCCAGGCGCCATGACGTTGTGCAAAGCCCTTGGCTTCAATGATCGTGCCGCGCGGAGGCATCGTCAGGATCGCTTCGCGATCCGACGGATGAATTCTCAGGGTATAACGTCGCGCACGACGGTGACGACGCAATCTAATCGAGTAGATTTGCGAGCCGTGCTTGACGAGAAGACGCGAAGGTTCGGCGGGCCGCCGATAGAGTAGCGCGCGAGTGGCCATTTCTGTCAGTCCGGGAGGGAAGAACTCGCCCGGATTCTGCCATATCCACCGCCAGGGAAAGCGCTCGGCGCAAAAACAAATCATTTGCCCAACATACAGCGGTCGGGACGGTTCCGTACCCTACCGGTTGGGGCTCTCGCGCCCTCGAAAAGATGAACTCAGATTCAAAAGCATCGCTCAAAGAGCGACGCCACATTCACTGCTTGAGTCACTCCTGAATTCCGGTTTCTACCGTCGCTTCAAAGAGTTAACGCGCAACCGGATTCGGATGCGCGGAGAGTGTCGTTGTCGATCATTCGGCCGCAATGGCGAGCAGCGACTTCGGATCCGCTGCCGAGAGCATGAAATCGCAAATGCGTGGCACGATCTCCGACTTGAATCGCGATCCGTTGAACACGCCGTAATGACCGACGCCCGGTTGCACGTAGTGAACGCGGCGATGATCGGGGATCGATGAGCAGAGTCCATGTGTCGCTTCGGTTTGACCGAGACCGGAGATGTCGTCCTTCTCGCCTTCGACCGTCATCAACGCGACGCGCGTGACCTTCGACGGATCGACCAAGGTGCCGCGATGGGTCATCTCGCCCTTCGGCAGCGCGTGCCTGATGAACACCGTTTCCACCGTCTGCAAATAATATTCCGCAGCCAGGTCCATGACGGCGAGATACTCGTCGTAGAAGTCGCGGTGCTTGTCGACCTGATCGCCGTCGCCCTTCACGAGGTTGGCGAACAGCGCCTTGTGGGCGTCGACGTGGCGGTCGAGGTTCATGCTGATGAACCCGTTCAGCTGCAGGAAGCCCGGATAGACGTCGCGCATGACGCCGGGATGCGGGAACGGCACCTTGGTGATGACGTGGTTGCGGAACCAGTCGATGCCGCGCTCCTGGGCGAGATTGTTCACGCCGGTCGGATTGCGCCGCGTATCGATCGGGCCGCCCATCAGGGTCATCGAGATCGGTGCGAACGGGTCGCGCTCGGCCTCCATCACCGACACCGCCGCCAGCACCGGCACCGCCGGTTGGCAGACCGCCATCACATGCATGTTGGTGCCGAGGAAGCGCAGCATCTCGATGACATAGTCGATGTAGTCGTCGAGATCGAAGCGGCCTTCGGCCAGCGGCACCATCCGGGCATCGGCCCAATCGGTAATATAGACCTCGTGGGTCGGCAGGAACGCTTCCACCGTGCCGCGCAACAGCGTCGCGTAATGGCCGGACATCGGCGCCACGATCAGCAGCCGCGGCTGCGGGCTGCGCAGCGGCCGCGTCAGCTTGCGATCGAAATACAGCAGCCGAGCGAACGGCTTTTCCCAGATCGAGCGGACCTCGACCGGGGTCCTGACGCCGTTGACCTCGGTCTCGTCGAGCCCCCATTCGGGCTTGCCGTAGCGGCGCGTGGTGCGCTCGAACAGCTCGCAGGCCGCCGCGATCGACTTGCCCATCTCGGTATGGGTCCAAGGATTGAGCGGGTTTTGAAACAGGATCTTGGTGGCATCGGTGACGGCCCGCGCAGGATTGAGCGAGGCGTGCGCCATCTCGTACATCCAGTACATCGGTGTCGTCAGGACGGGACTGCCTTCCGACGCCAGGGGCGGTGCACCGCCAAACTCACCTATCGGCATTCTTGTTCAACCCTCTCTGCAACGCAGCATACTGCCGAATGCGTAATTAAGCGTCAATGCGGTGTTGTACGTGTCAACGCCGCAAAGGTGCCAAATGAGCCCGGAAATCCACGGGAAAACGCGATTATTCACCCGATGACAGCAGCGAGCCGGCGCGGCGTGCGCTGCGCAACAGGGCAATGAATGCTGCAAACGACGCCAGCAGCAGGGCGGCATTGAGCCCGAACGCCGTCAGCATCAGGTCAGCCCGGAAGGTGCCGTCGATCAGCAGGGCGCGCATGCCCTCGAATACGTAGGTCGGCGGCAGCGACCATGCGACCAGCTGCAGCCAGTGCGGCAGCACCTGCACGGGATAGTACACGCAGGCGAGCGGCATCAGCGCGAACATCAGGGTCCAGACGATGCTCTCGGCGCCGAGCCCGTTGCGCAGCACGAGCCCGGACACGAAGATGCCGACCGCCCAGGAGGTGAAGATCAGGTTGCAGAAGAACGCCACCAGCGGCAGGCCGAGGCTGTAGAAGTTGAAATCGAAGAACCAGACCGCGATCAAGGTCATCGGAATGATACCGATGGCGAGCCGGATCAGGCTCATCGTCATCAGCGCCAGCAGGAACTCCAGCGGCGTCAGCGGGCTCATCATCAGGTTGCCGATGTTGCGCGCCCACATCTCCTCCAGGAAGGAGATCGAGAAGCCGAGCTGGCCGCGGAACAGGATGTCCCACAGGATGACCGCGCCGATCAGGGTGCCGCCGGCCCGGGCGAAGAAGCCGGCATTCGAGGCGATGTAGGTCTGCAGGAAGCCCCAGGTGATGATCTGCAGGGTCGGCCAGTACATCAGTTCCAGCAGTCGCGGCCACGACGACAGCAGGAGGTACCAGTAGCGCAGGATCATCGCGCCGATCCGGTGCGGCGCGATGCTCAAGGACAGGTCGTTCATTGCGCCGCCTCCCGGTCACGGCCGCGGGCGACGTCGAGAAACACCTCCTCGAGCGTCGAGCGATTGTAGCGCGCCATGATCTGGGCCGGGCTGTCGTCGTCCTCGATGCGCCCGCGCTTCATGATGATGACGCGATCGCACAGCCGCTCGACCTCCAGCATGTTGTGCGAGGCCAGCAGGATGGTGGCGCCACGGCGCTGGCAATAGCGCTCGAGATGGCCGCGCACCCAGTCGGCCGTATCAGGATCGAGCGAGGCCGTTGGCTCGTCCAGCAGCAGCAGCTCGGGATCGTTGATCAGCGCCTTGGCCAGGGCCACGCGGGTCTTCTGCCCGGCAGACAGCTTGCCATTGGCGCGATCGATGAAATCGGTGAGATCGAGCTGAGCGGCGAGCTCGGCAATCCGCTCCTTGAGATGCTCGACCGCGTAGAGCCGGCCGAAGATGGTGAGGTTCTGCCGCACGGTGAGCCGCATCGGCATGTCGACATAGGGGCTCTCGAAATTCATCCGCCCCAGCACGGCAGCAGCCTCGTCCGGCATCCTGTGGCCGAGCACCTCGACCTCGCCCGACGTCGGCTGCACCAGCCCCATGATCATCGCGATCGTCGTCGTCTTGCCGGCGCCGTTGCCGCCGAGCAGTCCCGTGATGCTGCCACGGCGGATCGCGAACGAAACGCCGTCGACGGCCGTCGTCGTCTTGTAGACCTTGGTCAGCCGCGACACGCTGATCGCGGGCGAGCCCGGAGGAGAAGCCGACGATGGCGTCGGCGCTGCGTCATATTGCGTCATGGCGAGAGTTCATTGAGGCATTGTGCCGCAAACCGCAACAGGCCACCAACGGCCGGCCCGATTTGTCGCCGCGCCTGCCCGGCATTAAGTTCCGATCCATGACCGACGCCCTGACCATCGATACGCCCGACATCGACTACCGCCATCCGCGCCAGCGCGTCCGGCTCGACACCATCCTGCGGCTGCGCTGGCTGGCGGCGCTGGGTCAATTGAGCGCGATCTTCATCGTCGTGCAGGGGCTGGAGTTCGACCTGCCGGTGGTGCCCTGTCTCGCCGTGATCAGCGTGTCGGCGCTGCTCAATCTCGGCCTGCAGATCGCCTTCAACCCGATGCAGCTGCTGGAGCCGGCCCATGCCGGCGGCCTCCTCGCGCTCAACATCATCGAGCTGACGATCCTGCTCTATCTCACCGGCGGGCTGGAGAACCCGTTCTCCTACATGTTCCTGGCGCCGGTGCTGATCGCGGCGACCGCCCTGCCCGTGCGCCTCACGATCACCCTCGGCCTGCTCGCCGTCGCCTGCGCCACCGCACTGTTCTTCATGCATCTGCCGCTGCCGTGGGAGGGCGAGGAGCCGCTGATCTTCCCGCCGATCTACCTGTTCGGCGTCTGGCTCTCGATCGCGCTGGCGATCGGCGTTACCAGCCTGTACGCGTTCCAGGTCACGGAGGAAGCGCGCAAGCTGTCGGACGCACTCGCGGCCACCGAGCTGGTGCTGGCGCGCGAGCAGCACCTCACCCAGCTGGATGGCCTCGCCGCCGCAGCCGCGCATGAGCTGGGCACGCCGCTCGCGACCATCGTACTGATCTCGCGCGAATTGGAGCGCGCGCTGCAGGACAACGGCCAAGTGACGTCGGACATCAAGACCCTGCGCGAGCAGGCGCAGCGGTGCCGCGACATTCTCGGCAAGATCACGCAGCTGTCATCCACCGGCTCGATGTTCGACCGCATGAAGCTGTCGACGCTGATCGAGGAGACGGTCGCCCCGCACCGCGATTTCGGCGTCGACATCAAGGTGCGCGTCGCAGTGACCGCCGCGAAGGAGCCGGTCGGCACCCGCAATCCGGCGATCCTCTACGGCGTCGGCAACATCCTGGAGAATGCCGTCGACTTCGCGCGCAATGCCGTCGAGGTGAACGCCTGGTGGAACAACGACACGGTCGAACTCGTGGTCTCCGACGACGGTCCGGGCTTCGCGCCCGACATTCTCAAGCGGATCGGCGAGCCCTATCTGTCGCGCCGGCGCAGCACCGAGGACAACCAGGGTGGCGGCCTCGGGCTCGGCGTGTTCATTGCCCGCACCCTGCTGGAGCGCACCGGCGCCAAGGTGTCGTTTTCCAACCGCACCTTTCCCGACCATGGCGCCGTGGTCCAGATCGCCTGGCCCCGGCGGCGTTTCGAGGCCAGCGAGGACGGCGACGCCACGGAACCCTGATCGGCGGAAAGCCGCCGCTGGTATACGAAGCCGGCCCGCGCGGCGTCACGCCGCAGACTGCGGCAAACCCGCGACCTTGGCAGGCCGCCAAGCGAGGGCCATATGTCTCCTATGACAGATCGTCTCGCAACACCGAGCCTTCTTCTCGAGGATATGCCTGTGGGCGCCATCGCCGAACTGACGAACCACCCGGACCGCTCTCTTCTGATCGTGGAGGACGACAAGCCGTTCCTGGAGCGGCTGTCGCGCGCCATGGAGACCCGCGGCTTCACCGTGACCTCCTGCGAGAGCGTGGCCGAAGGCATCTCGCAGATCGGCAAGTCGGCCCCGGCCTTTGCCGTGGTCGACCTCCGGCTCGGCGACGGCAACGGCCTGGACGTGGTGTCGGCGCTGAAGCGCAAGCGCCCTGAGGCGCGCGCCATCGTGCTAACCGGCTACGGCAACATCGCCACTGCCGTCACGGCCGTGAAGATGGGCGCCGTCGACTATCTGGCGAAGCCCGCGGATGCCGACGACGTCGTCGCCGCCCTGCTGTCGACGGTCAGCGACAAGTCCGAGCTGCCGCAGAACCCGATGTCGGCCGACCGCGTGCGCTGGGAGCACATCCAGCGCATCTACGAGATGTGCAACCGCAACGTCTCGGAAACGGCGCGCCGGCTCAACATGCACCGCCGCACCCTGCAGCGCATCCTCGCCAAGCGCGCGCCGAAGTAAGGCCCTCTCGCCCGCACCTCGGTACGCCAGTCCGTCAATGCGACTTCACGAACGCCTGCAGCGCATGGAACACCGTGCGCCGCTGGTTGCGGCTGCACCAGTTGCGCATCCAGCTGTCCATCTCGGTGAGATCGAGCTTGATCTGCATGCCCTCGTCGCCGCGCGCGGCGTTGACGGCCGAGACGTAGCCCATCATCCATTGCTGATATTTCGATATCGCATTGACGTACGGACCGTCGGGATTGCCGATCGCCTTGTAGGTGCCGGGCGGCTGCTCCTCGGCGGCGGCGATGAAGCGCTCGCAGGAATCGGCGCCGACGCCCAGGACGTAGAACGCCATCTCTTCAGCGCGGACCGCGGTCGCGAAGAGCAGTGTCACCACCAAGACCACCCGTCGCATCTGTCGTCCCTGTCCGCACCCCTGGGCTGGATACTGCTCAAGCCTTAACGATGTTCCGATATGTTGCGCCGAAGGCGGGGCAATTGTCGGGCAAAGGCAAGAAAATGGGCCCAACGGCCGGACGCCCCGGAAGTTGTCGCGCGAGGGCAACAGTCATGGACCGCGCGCCGGGCTGTTTTGAGGCGCGGGCGTTTGAGCCGGCCAAGCCGCACGCACTGCCTAGCACGGCACGCGGCTACGACAGCGCCGGTCCCGTCAGCTGTCCCCGGTCAACCGGGTGAAGTCCGCCAGAACGGCGGCGATCAGCTCTCGGTGCCTGGTATCCTGGTCCGACAGGCTCGCTGCGTAGAGATTGAGCAAGTAGCGCGCCTTTGCAGCCGCTTCCGGCCAAGACGCAGCTGCATTCGCGAGCAGATGCTGCTCGAGAGCGGCCTGCCGCTCGCGCAGCTCCCGCGCATGATTTTCGGCCTCTGCCAGCGCGCGGCGAAGATCCACCGCCTTCTGCTCGCTCATGCCGCGGCGCCTGTCGAGATCGAGCGGTTCGTCAGTCATCCGATGCACTCGCGTCGACGCGCTGCGCGTCCGCAAGGTCGACCGAGCTGATCGACACCATCTCCACGGCGGCCCCGTGCGAACCCAAGACGGGCACGATGATCATCGTCGCAACCCTGCGATAGGCAGCGAAGGACAATCCCTCGATGGTCTCCTCATCAGTGACCACCTCATAAGTACCTTCGGGCAAGAGGTTCTCGATGCTCCTGATGCGAAACGGATGTTTGAAGGTGACGAATTCGCGCCGTGAGCGAGTGCTCATATACGCCTGCCTTTCGGACGAACTCCGCCGAACTAATCGCGAATGATTGCCGATCATGCGCCTTGCGGCCGCCAATAGCCAACGCTTTCTCATCGCAGGAAATAATGAGCGTCTGGCCCGTGCCCGACGGGGTCGCCGCACTTTGGTGCTCGCTATTGCACGAGCCAGGGTGTACAAATGCGGATCATCGCCATTCCGACGGCATTCACCGGTGACTGAGGGTTACGAGCGCTCCCGCCGCAAAACACGCGAGGAGTGACCTATGCCGCAGCTTCGTCTGAGCGAGTGGATCGTTCCACCCATCGTTGTTCCGCTCCTGCTGTTCCTGATCGTGCTCGCAGCTGCCGCACTCCATTCGTAGAGCAGACCACCACGACGCCCCTGTTGGCAGAGGGTGGACGACAGCGACCCCGCCGACTGCCCTCGCGGGCAGGGCTGACGCGCGCTTCGCAGACTGTCTGCGGTGTCTTCGTTCGCCGAATTGAACCAGCCTGAAACATCAGCCAAGGAGACCGACATGGCCAAAGGTCAGCAAAAAGGCAATCGCGAAACCAAGAAACCCAAGAAGGAGAAGCCCAAGAGCATCGCCACAGCGCCGAGCCAAAAAGCCGGAGCATGGCAGCCGGATTTTTCCGCCGACAAGAAGAAGCGGTAGGACGTACGCCACGTCCTCATCGTTCTCGATGATCCTCGCCGCATGCAACCGCGCGACGCTGTTGCTGTCTGCGCCCATGCCGGTCAATCATGCCGGACTCGCTGATATTCACGCGCGGTGAACATCTTCCACGCGTCCGCCACCCCAGATGCCGACCTGAAAGGCGCCGCGCCGCGGACAATCCGCGCGCTGTCACCGCAGAACGTCGATCGCAGAAGCGATCGCCGGCTGGTCCGCGATCACGAAAGGGATCACGCCGTGAGGCGCTGCCCGTCGTTTTCGCCTCATCGATCGTACGCAGCACGCAGCTGTTTGCCGCGGACAGCTCACGTCTCAGCATGACTGACGAAATCATCGTCTTCCAGACGGCGCGTCCGACACCGCGACGTCCCGACCAGACACATCGTAACCGACCACAAAAGCAGCGGCACGCCGCGCCGGCGTGCGCGCCACCCGTTGAGGACAATTCATGACCATTGAACAGACGCGGGTACGGGCAGTGCGCAAGCCCTGGGGTGCCACCGATCTCCAGCCGTGGAGCGACATCAGCGGCGCCGTCGACGCCGTGGGCGAGCTGTGGTTCGAACGCACCGCCGAGCACGGCCCCGCACCTGCTCTGTTGATCAAGCTGCTATTCACCAGCGCGCCGCTGTCGATCCAGGTTCACCCGGACGACACCTTCGCGCGTGCCATGGGATTGCCGAACGGCAAGAGTGAGGCGTGGTACATCATCTCGGCGAAGCCGGGCGCACAAATCGGGATTGGCTTGACGCACCGGGTCACGCCCCAGCAATTGCGAACATCGATCACCGACGGCTCGATCGTCGAACTGGTCCAATGGCGTTCGGTTGCGAGCGGCGACGTCATCTTCGTTCCGGCCGGCACCATCCACGCGATCAGCGCCGGGCTGGTGCTGGCCGAAATCCAGCAGCGCAGCGATACGACGTTCCGTCTGTTCGACTATGACAGAGCGCGTGACCTGGATATCGACAGCGGCATCGCCGTTGCCCATGCGTGGCCGCTGCGACCTCAGGCCAATCCGATCCGCCTCTCGGATGAGAGGGTCGCGCTGATCGCCAGCCGGCACTTCGTCCTCGAACGCATCGACCTGCAGCCGGCGTCGAGTTGGGCGTTGTTGGCGGAGCCGGAGACTTGGATTCTCGTGATCGGCGGTCATGCGGCGATCGGGCTTTCCCTGGTCTCGCTCGGACAGGCCCTCTTCGTCGGTGGCGGTCGTAACAGCATCGAGGTCGGAAGCGATGGGCTGACCGTCCTGGTTGCGTATCCGGCAGCCCGCCCGGTTGCAGCACTGCTGCAGCGCCTCGGGGGCCGCTCCGTCGACATCATCGAACCAGCGCTGCCCGATGCCGCGGCATCCGCTCTTTCGGAGGCACAGACATGACGCCATCCCGCAGGATTGCGCTGATCGGTAATTCGTTGCCTCGCCGCTGCGGCATCGCGACATTCACGACCGACCTGCACCGCGCGATCTCGAATTCAGGACAACATCCGCAGGCCAGCATCGTAGCGATGACCGACCGTAATCAGGCCCATGACTATCCCGCCTCGGTCGTCCTGCAGGTCGAGGACGACAATCTCCAGGACTATGCGCGCGTCGCAACCGCCCTCAACGCCGGTCGCTTCGATGTCGTCTGCCTGCAGCACGAATTCGGGATCTTCGGCGGCGACGCAGGCGCCTACATCCTGGAATTGTTGACCCGCCTGAGCATGCCGGTCGTCACGACGCTGCATACGGTGCTGGCGAAGCCCAGCGCGATCCAGCGCATGGTGACCGAGCACGTCGCGGAGGCGTCTGCGAAAGTCGTCGTGATGGCCGAGAAGGGGCGCGAGCTGCTCCATGGCGTCTATCGCGTGCCACAGGACAAGATCGAGGTCATTGCCCACGGCATCCCCGACTTTCCCCTGGTCGCGTCGGACGCGGCGAAGGCAAGGCTGGGGTTCAGCGGCCGCTCGGTCATTCTGACATTCGGCCTGCTGTCCCCCAGCAAAGGCATCGAGGTCATGATCGATGCCGTCCCTGCGATCCTGAAGCGGCGGCCGGACGCGGTCTATGTCGTGCTCGGCGCGACGCATCCGAATCTGGTCCGCAACGAAGGCGAAGCCTATCGCGAGAAGCTGATGGCGCGCGTGCGCGAGCTCGGCGTCGAGAACCACGTCGTGTTCCTCGACCAGTTCGTCGATCAGGCCACGCTGCTCGAATTCATCTCGATGTGCGACGTCTACGTCACGCCCTATCTCAACGAAGCGCAGATGACGTCGGGGACGCTCGCCTACAGCTTCGGGCTCGGCAAACCGGTCGTCTCGACCCCGTATTGGCATGCGCGCGAGCTGCTGGCCGAGGGACGCGGCGTGCTCGTCCCCTTTGGCGATGCGGCGCGGATCGGTACTGAGATCGCGGACTTGCTGACCGACGACCGGCGTCGGCAGGCAATGTGCGAGCGGGCCTACGCCGCCAGCCGGCCCATGACCTGGCAGCGCACCGCCGAGCGTTACATGACGATATTCGAGCACGCGCGGCAGGGGCACCGGCTCAAGCTGATCGCGCAGACCGCGCCCGCCGTGATCGCGCCGCTCTGTCCGGCCCCGCCGCCTCCCGACATGCGATTGGAGCATTTTCTGTCGATGTGCGACGACACCGGCCTGTTTCAGCACGCCGTCCATTCGGTGCCCGATCGCGCGCACGGCTATTGCGTGGATGACAATGCCCGCGCTCTGCTGTTGGCTTGCGCTCTCAACGGAGCGGGCGAGACGTCCATGCCGGACGGGCTGACCGCGCGCTTTGCCGCCTTCGTACAGCACGCCTGGAATCCCGACACGGGGCGATTTCGCAACTTCATGGGCTTCAACCGCACATGGCTCGAACCCAGCGGCTCGGAGGACAGCCATGGCCGGACCTTGTGGGCGCTGGGCGAATGCACGCGCAGCGACGCCAGCCCTTCGCGGCGCCGCTGGGCGCGGGCCCTGTTCGCGCAGGCCTTGCCCGCCGCGGCAGGCTTTCGTTCCCCGCGCGCTTCGGCCTTCACGCTGCTCGGGCTCGACGGCTACTGCATGGCGGCGCCCGATGATCACCGCGCGCAGGATGTCCGCCGCGCTCTTGCCGGACAGCTGCTGTCCATCCTGGCATCGGTCGAAACGCCGGACTGGCCGTGGTTCGAGGACGGCCTCGCCTACGACAATGCGCGGCTGCCGCAGGCCTTGATCGTCACAGGCCTGGCAACGCAAACACCCGTCCACATCGACGCCGGGCTGAGATCCCTGCGCTGGCTGATGACACAGCAGACTGCACCGGCGGGCCATTTCCGTCCCGTCGGCACCGGCGGCTTCGGTGAGTTGCGGAAACCTCCCCACGCCTTCGATCAACAGCCATTGGAGGCTGCTGCGACCATTGCGGCCTGCCTGGCCGCTGACCGCGCCGACAAAGATGCCGGATGGAAGACAGCGGCAACGGGCGCGTTCTCGTGGTTTCTCGGCAACAACGACCTGTCGGTCGCACTTGCCGATCCCGAGACCGGCTGTTGCCGCGACGGATTGCATTTCGATCGCGCCAACGAGAATTGCGGGGGCGAGTCGGTCGTGTCGTATCTGCTGGCGCTGGCCGAGATCCGTCAATTGGCACGCGCTGACGTCAACCCGCCCCATCCCGTGGCGCTTCGCGCCGTCGTCGCCTGACTCAGCATTCACCGCGCCAAACAAGGGGCACCTCGTTGCACGTCACCTTTCTCAATCGGCAAGCGCTTTATCTACGCCCGGACCCCGCCCGCGTAATCGTACGCCCGTTCAAGCCGGCGACCGAACCGCGCGACCTCAACCCGACCGACAAGACGCGCGCCAACCACATCGTCGAACGTGTTCTCCGGCTGGATAAGGCGGCGGCAGCAAAGCAGCTCGCGGACGTGCTGGAGAATTTCGAGGGCCGGCATCGCAATCTGCTGGAGGCATTCGAACACCGTGCCAACGACATGGAAGACGCCCTCGTGGCGCACTGCACATTCTCCGTCGTGCAGCGCCAGCTCATCGGCGCCTATTTCATGCATGAGTATTCCTTTGAAGCGTCTGCCCTGTTCAATCCCAGCATCGTCCCGCATCCTGATCAGTCGGGGACGCCGACGGGCGGCGTGCGCTTCATTCTCAGCCTCCGTGCCGTCGGCGAAGGACATATCTCGTCGCTGACGTTTCGTGCCGGCACCGTGGCGGCCGACGGCAGCATCGCCATCGAGCCGACCGCCCGGTTGGCATCGACACCGCGGCTCAGGACCCGGACGCCCGGACCGATCGGTGACGAAGTCGAGGTCGACTTCAATCCCGGCCAGGACATCAGCGAGCGCGTGATCTTTCCGGTGACGGAGTCGCAGTCGAACGGCATCGAGGACGCGCGCTTCGTCGCGTTCAGTGACGGCGCGCGGACGACCTATTACGCGACCTATACCGCCTACAAGGGCACGGCGATCCGCTCGGAGCTGATCGAGACCAGCGACTTCCTGTCGTTTCGGATGTCGCCGCTGCAGGGCTCAGCCGCGCGCAACAAGGGCATGGCGCTGTTCCCGCGCCGGATCGACGGCAGGTTCGCCATGATCGCACGCCAGGACAACGAGAACCTCCATCTCGTCTACTCGGACGATCTCTACAGATGGGACGGTGGGCAGGCGATCATGAAGCCGCAATTCCCCTGGGAGTTCGTCCAGATCGGCAATTGCGGGTCTCCGATCGAACTGGACGAAGGCTGGCTGCTGCTCACGCACGGCGTCGGCCCGGTCCGGAAATATTCGATCGGCGCCGTTCTGCTCGACAAGCAAAATCCCGCCAAGGTGCTGGCGCGGTCGAGCGAGCCGCTGCTGCAGCCGGAGCCGGCCGAGCGCGAGGGATATGTTCCGAACGTGGTCTATACCTGCGGAGCGATGCGGCACAACGAGCAGCTCATTCTGCCGTACGCGGTGTCGGACAGCTTTTCCAACTTTGCGACGATGAAGATCTCGGCGCTGCTGCAGGCCATGTCTTGACGCTCAAACCGCCCACGCCCGTTCAAAAAAAGCCCGGAGGACAGCAAATGGCTCGCGAGACGATCTATTTCGTTCAGGCGTTCAGCGCCGGACGGGGAGGACGACCGAAGGCGGAGACTCCGATCGCCTGCAAGACGGAAGCAAGCGCGCTCCGTACCGCGGAACGGCTGGCGCCGAGCAAAGCGGGCGTCATGGCCTTCTCATCCTCGGGTGATCCCGACATGGGTGACTACGACGACGAGCCGACCATCTTCTTCCGTCACGGCGAACTGCCATCGGCGTTCGATTGAGATCGGCCGTTTCGTCGTTGCCGGCGGCTGCCGCAATGCAATGCCCCGTGGACGAGCCGTGCGCTATCAGGCGTCGACCGGCGCCATGGCCGGCCCGACGAGACCGCTGCAACTTATTCAACGGGGCTTGGAGCAAACAGACTTGCAATCCTTTGTGGCGTAGCCAAGTTGAGTGTGGGGCAGTTCGACCGTTCGGCGCCATTGACGTGGGGCGACCGCTCGATACGGACGATAACACCGGCGCGGCCTGCTGCAATGCGCGTCACGGGTTGGATCGCCATCATCGTCCAACACGTATCCATGGTCCCGCAGGGGTGGCGTGCATCTCGACAACCTGATCGGTCCATCACATGATTGAATTTCCAAACCACAGCCGTTCCTATGACCGGACGCGGCGTGCCGTGCGGTTCTGGGGATATGACAGCGCGATGGAAGCATCGTTCTTCATCGACGAAGGTGCGCTGAGGCGCATTCAACCCGATGCGCCCCCGGATGAATCCGGCTTTCTGACCGCGTTCGATTCCAACCGCGATCGCATCTGCGCCGCCGCTGCCAGGCTCTATGTCCGCGGCAGCAGAGGCTCCTACGATCTCGTCGCGGCCAATTTCTGACGTCGACTTTTTCTGACATCGGCGCAAGCGGATTGGTGCTGCGGATCGGCACGCGCCGTCCGGCATCTCTCACGCCGAAAGCCGTGACGCCGCGCAGCTTCCGTCTTTCACTTGCGCCGTGAAAATTTGCGCGGTGAAAATCCCGATCTGCCGAACCGCACTGAAGATCGTCGATCAGTCGGCATGACCTTGCGGGTCGATCAGCCGGTTCATCCGCTGGGCCGCCGCGAGGGCGAAGCGGACCGTCATCAGCTTCCGCGTCGGCGCCGGCAGTTTGTGCTCGGGCGCCTCGCAATGCAGGTGGGCACCATAGGCGTCGGCGACAATCAGGCCGGTGCCTTGCGGAAACAGCTCACATGGCAGATCCCGTGTGAAGGCGAAGAACAGCCGGTCGCAATGGGCGCGATAATCCTCCCATTTGTGATCGGCGCGCAGATCCTCCAGCGACGATTTGATCTCCACGATCCAGATCTCGCCACGCTCGCTCAGCGCCACCAGATCGGCACGGCGTCCCGACGGCAGCGGCAACTCGCTGATGGTGGCGAAGCCGAGGGAACGCAGTAGCCGCGACGTGCCGCGCGCGATCGCCAGCGCCGTCTCCGACTGGCGGCGGTCGACCGGAACGAGGCTGATCCTGGCGGCTGACGAGTCCATGGGGCGCAGCATAGCCGATTCCGGCGCCATCCCAAGCCCGTGGTTTTAGCGGAACCGGAACCCGGGCGGCGCTGCCCGCTTATCAAGCGGCCGCTAAACAGGCGGCGCAGCGGGGCGCCGTCGATGATCGATGATCTCTGGTACAAGAATGCCGTGTTTTACTGCCTGTCGGTCGGCACCTACATGGATGCCGATGGTGATGGCATCGGCGACTTCAAGGGACTGACACGTCGCCTGGATTATCTGCACGGGCTCGGCATCACCGCAATCTGGCTGATGCCGTTCCAGCCCTCGCCGCAGCGCGACGACGGCTACGACGTCGCCGACTACTATGGCGTCGATCCGCGCTACGGCACGCTCGGCGATTTCGTGCAGTTCACGCATGGCTGCAAGCAGCGCGGCATCCGCGTCATCATCGATCTCGTCGTCAACCACACCTCCGACCAGCATCCATGGTTCGTCGAGGCACGCAGCGCGAAGACCTCGCGCACTCGCGACTGGTATGTGTGGTCGGACAAGAAGCCGGCAAACGCCAACACCGGCATGGTGTTTCCCGGGGTGCAGAAGTCGACATGGACGCGCGACAAGGAGTCCGGCGCCTGGTACTTTCACCGCTTCTACGATTTCCAGCCCGATCTCAACACCTCCAATCCCGAGGTGCAGGCCGAGCTCCTCAAGATCATGGGCTTCTGGATCCAGCTCGGCGTATCCGGCTTCCGCATGGACGCCGTGCCGTTCGTGATCGCGACCAAGGGCGCTGATGTCAAGAAGCCCGTCGAGCAGTACGACATGCTTCGGACCTTCCGCGAATTCCTGCAATGGCGCCAGGGCGAGGCGATCATCCTGGCCGAGGCCAACGTGCGGCCCGAGACCGACATGGAGTATTTCGGCGCCGACGGCGACCGCATGCACATGATGTTCAACTTCCACGTCAACCAGCACCTGTTCTACGCGCTCGCCGCCGCCGACACCCGGCCGCTCGCCAAGGCGTTGGTCGAGACCAAACCACGCCCGGCCTCCGCGCAATGGGGCCTGTTTCTGCGCAATCACGACGAGCTCGATCTGGGCCGGCTGACGAAGCAGCAGCGTGAGGCCGTGTTCAAGGCGTTCGGGCCCGACAAGAGCATGCAGCTCTACGATCGCGGCATCCGGCGGCGGCTGGCGCCGATGCTGGGCGGCGACCGGCGCCGCATCGAGCTCGCCTACAGCCTGATGTTCACGCTGCCCGGCACGCCCGTGATCCGCTATGGCGACGAGCTCGCGATGGGCGACGATCTCTCCCTGCCCGAACGCAACTGCGCGCGCACGCCGATGCAATGGTCGACCGAACCGCAGGGCGGCTTCACCAAGTGCGAGACAGCCGTCTCGCCGGTGATCGACCATGGTCCCTATGGCTACGAGCACGTCAACGCCGCCAAGCAGCGGCGTGATCCGAACGCGATGCTGAACTGGACCGAGCGCATCATCCGCATGCGCAAGGAGGTGCCGGAAGTCGGCTGGGGCGATTTCGAGGTGATCTCCACCAAGGATCCCGCCGTCCTGATCATGCGCTACGACTGGCGCAACAACTCGGTGCTGTTCGTGCACAATCTCGACGAGAAGCCGCGCGAGATATCGTTCGACGCTGGCCTGCCCGACGACGGCGGCAAGCTGCTGATCAACCTGCTGTCCGAGGATCACAGCCACGCCGACGACCGCGGCCGTCACACCCTGGTGCTCGAGCCCTACGACTACCGCTGGTACCGCGTCGGCGGGCTGGACTATCTGCTCAGGCGGAGCGACATCGAGACGAAGAGCCCGGCGAAGCGGGCGCGGAAGGCGAAGCGGGTACGGAGGTCACGCGGGCGGTAGCGCCACCACGCAGCTGATGAGTTGACCAACCGGCCTCCTCACATTCAATGTCGTCCCGGGCAGGCACCACGCCGCTAGCTACATCACCCGCCCGATCACCACGCCCTCATTGCCGCGCAGGTCCAGCGTGCCGGCGACGCGCTCACCATCGCGGTCGAGCCAGGTCGAGAGCAGGATCTCGCCATCGAGGCCGCTTCCTCCGGTCGCGATCGACACCGGCTGGTCGCCGAGATTGAGCGCGATGGTGAGCATCTCACCGTCGCCCTCGCGCCGATAGAGCAGGAGATCGCCCTGCGCCGCGACCGGCCGGTAGCTGCCGGTGACCAGCACCCGGTGCGCTTTCCGCAGGCGAATGAGCGCGCGGGTGAGATTGAGGATCGAGCGCCGATCGGCGGTGAGGTTGACGACGTTCTCATGGGTGAAGTCGTCGGCCAGCGGCAGCCATGGCGTGGCCTGGGTGAAGCCGGCCTGCGGCAGTGCGCTCCACTGCATCGGCGTGCGGCAGCCGTCGCGGCCGACGCCGACGCCCGGCACGTTCTTCTCGAAGGGATCGCGCACCTGCTCGGGCGAAATGGCGACCTGATGCATGCCGATCTCGTCGCCATAATACAGCGTCGGCGTGCCGCGCAGTGTCAGCAGCAGCATCGCAGCCACCCGCGCCTGCTCCGCCCCGACGCGGCTCGCCAACCGCGGCCGATCGTGGTTGCCGAGCACCCAGTTGGGCCACGCGCCGTGCGGCAGCGCGGCTTCGTAGTCGGCGATGATCTTCTCGATGTCGCGGGCATGCCAGGGCGCCGACAGCAGCGCGAAGTTGAACGGCAGATGCGCGCCGCCGAGGTCCTTGCCGTAATAGGCTATGAGCCGCTCGAGCGGCAGATAGATCTCGCCGATCAGGACGCGGTCGTCGAACTCGTCCATCACCGCGCGCATCGCCGTGATGACCTCATGGACCTCGGGCTGGTCGGCGGAGTAGCGCGAGATGATCTGTTCATGCGGCGGCCGGCCGCCGTGATAGTCCGGGTTCGCCGGATTGTCGCGAAATTCGGCATCCTTGATCAGGTGCCAGATCACGTCGACGCGGAAGCCGTCGACGCCCTTGCGCAGCCAGAACCGCATCACGTTGTGGATCGCCGCGCGCACCTGCGGATTGCGCCAGTTCAGGTCCGGCTGCTGCGCCAGGAAGGCGTGGTAGTAATACTGCCCGGTCGCGGCATCGAACTGCCATGCGCTGCCGCCGAATTCCGACAGCCAGTTGTTGGGCGGCCCGCCGTCAGCAGCCGGATCGCGCCAGATGTACCAGTCGCGGCGCGGATCGTCGCGCGCACGCCGCGCCTCTTGAAACCACGGATGCTGATCAGAGGTGTGGTTGGGCACGAGGTCGAGGATGACCTTGAGCCCGCCATCATGGGCTGCCTTCACCAGCGCGTCGAAATCCGCCATCGTGCCGAACAGCGGATCGATGCCGGTGTAGTCGGCGATGTCGTAGCCGAAATCGGCCATCGGCGATGTGAAGATCGGTGACAGCCAGATCGCATCGACGCCGAGCGTCAACAGATATGGCAGGCGGTGGATGATGCCGGTGAGATCGCCGACCCCGTCGCCATCGCTGTCCTGGAACGAGCGCGGATAGATCTGGTAGAAAATTCCCTCGCGCCACCAGGCGCCCCGCTCCGTCATCTCGACAACTTTCCTGCTCGCGACCGTGCGGCCCAACGCAGGAACCGGCGGCAGGTTCACGGCGCCCTGGCAGGGTCATCCCGGAGGAGGCTTCAAGCCCGGGGAGATGCGATGTTTTCCCTTGGCGCACTGCGAAAAATCGGCATGCTGGCGCCATGACCGAGCAGAACCAGACCAAGGCGAAGGCCGGCGCGATGATCGTGCCCGTCACGCCGTTCGAGCAGAACTGCACCATCCTGTGGTGCGAGGCCACCCGCAAGGCGATCGTGATCGATCCCGGCGGCGACGTGCCGAACATCCAGGCGGCGATCGCGCAAGCCAACGTCACCGTCGAGAAGATCTGGCTGACGCACGGCCACATCGATCACGTCGGCGGGGCGGCCGAGCTGCGCGATGCGCTGAAGGTGCCGATCGAAGGCCCACATGTCGCCGACAAGTTCCTGCTCGACAATGTGGTGGCGAGCGGCGCGCGCTTCGGCATCACAGGCGTACGGGATTTCGCGCCGGATCGCTGGCTCGAGGAGGGCGACCGGGTCGAGATCGGCGAGCTCGCCTTTGACATTTTCCATTGCCCCGGGCATTCGCCGGGCAGCGTCGTGTTCTTCAATAAGGAGATGCGCTTCGCCCATGTCGGCGACGTGCTGTTCAACGGCTCGGTCGGCCGCACCGACCTTCCGGGCGGCAGTCATGAGACGCTGATCCGGTCGATCAAGGACAAGCTGCTGCCGCTCGGCGACGACATCGGCTTCATCTGCGGCCATGGTGCCGGATCGAGCTTCGGCCAGGAGCGGATGACGAACCCGTTCCTGACCGGCGAGGCCTGATCGCGCGTCCCTCGCGAGCGAGCTCTGAACGGCTGCGGTTGCGGGCGTCTACTTCAGACCGGCGGCTTGCAGGGCGCGGTCGATCACGGCGGCGACGTCGATCGTCCGGCGCCGCGGCCTGGCGGTCGCGCCATTGCCGTTGATCGAGGCTTCGACGGTCGCCGACTCCAGCCGTTTCGGCTCCGGGGCCTTGGAGACGGCCACAAGCTTGGACTCCGGCTTCGGGTCAGGCCTGGGCTTGGCCGCTTTCCGCGACTCGGATGCCGGCGACTCCTGCGCGACCTTTGGCTGCGGGATCGCGGCGGATGCCGGTCCCGAGAGCAACATGCCGGTCGGCGATACTCTGGGCTCGACCACTTTGATCTCGGCTGGCTTGACGTCGACCGGCTCCGCAGCCGGCGACGGCGCGTCCGCGGCGCGTCGCAAGATCTTGGTCAAGGCCGGCACCGCCGAGATCGGCGACACCTGCGGGATCAGCTTCGTGCTCGGCGATGTCGTGGCCGCCTTGAGCGGACGAATCCAATCAGTGACGCCGAAGAATTTCGCGATGTGATAGGATGAGGAAATGCCGGCCTCTAGCAGGAACGGCCCCGCCTTGCCGTAGCGCTTGTCGTTGGCCGCGATCCCGATCGGCGTGCCATGCGCCATGTTGGTGATCGTGTAGGACTCGACGATCGGTTCGCCGTCGTCATTCCACCACAGCTGGCGCGGATAGCCGTCCACGACGGTTTTGGCCATCGGCGCCAGCGGCAGATGATGCAGGTCGAGCCATTGCTTGACGATCTCGCCGGCATTGTCCGGATGCACCGTGTAGTCGGCGGTGCCGTGCCACACCGACAGCTTCGGCCATTTGCCGCGATGATTCGATGCGCGTCGCACGAGATCGCCGAGCTCGCCTGCGGGACGCGCCGGCGGCATCCGCATCTGCAGGATCGCATCGCGCATGTTGCGGGCGGTGCCGAACGGCAGGCCTGCAATGATCGCGCCGGCCGCGAACAATTCGGGATGCGCCGACAGCATCGCCATGGTCATCGCGCCGCCCGCCGACAGGCCGGTGACGAAGATCCGGCGCGGATCGATCGCGCAATCCGCCACCATGCGCGCGATCATTTCGCGGATCGAGGCGACCTCGCCCTGGCCGCGGCTGATGTCCTCGGACTGAAACCAGTTGAAGCAGCGCTGCGGATTGTTGACGCGCTGCTGCTCCGGCAACAGCAGCGCGAAGCCGAAATGTTTGGCGAGCGTCGACCAGCCGGCGCCGAGATCATATTCGGCGGCGCCCTGCCCGCAGCCATGCAGCACGACGACGAGCGGCGCCAGCGGCTGGCGCTGCGCCGGCACATAGGCGAACATCTTCAGCCGGCCGGGATTGGTGCCGAAGTTCTCGATTTCGATCAGCGGACACTCGGGCACGGGGCGCGGCTGGCGATGGAAATCGCCAAATCCGGTGATGCCGTTCAGCTCCCGCAGCCGTCGCAAATACTCAACATTTTCGGCGAGGGACAACGGCAGCTCCTTCGGCATTCACGTATTCACGTCAGCGGGTAGACAATCCACCATCACCCAGATGGTTGCTGCAGTGCAAAAGAAAAAGCCCGCAGCGCCACGGAGGTCGGCAATATGATTGCGAATTTCGGTCTTGCTGCGATCTAAATGTCACGTGAAGGCGACGCATGACATTGCAGCGATCGAAAAGTGATACAAACACACTGATATCCCGGACAGCTTGAACATGAGCGATCGCGCAACCCATAGAGGCGATGACCGCAATTCTACTGCTCATCATCCTCGCCGAATCACGATCGGCCATGTCGCCGTGAAGTCTGACGCATCGATCGCCGATCAGTAAACAACAAATGGCAGGCATGCACCGCTGCTGCGATCGCAGCAAGACGATTGCCTGACAACGATGCGCCATCTAGCCTGATCAGCAAGCAACAACGAAAATTCCGCTGGGAGAAACACATGGCGCGGCTCAAATTCGGAGCCTTCCTCGCTCCGCATCATCCGATCGGCGAGCATCCGATGCTGCAATTCCGCCGCGACCTCGATCTCGTCGCGCAGCTCGACGCGCTCGGCTATGACGAGTTCTGGTGCGGCGAGCATCATTCGAGCGGCTGGGAGACGATCGCTTCGCCCGAGATGTTTCTCGCCGCCGCAGGCGAGCGCACCAAGCGCATCAGGCTCGGCACCGGCGTGATCTCGCTGCCCTACCATCACCCCTACAACGTCGCGCAGCGCATGGTGCAGCTCGACCACATGACCGGCGGCCGCGCAATCTTCGGCTCCGGTCCTGGCGCGCTCGCCTCGGATGCTCATACGCTGGGCATCGATCCGATGACGCAGCGCGACCGCCAGGACGAGGCGATCGCTATCATCCGCCGACTGTTCAACGGCGAGCGCGTTACCGCCAAAACCGACTGGTTCACGATGAACGATGCGGCCTTGCAGATACTTCCTCTGCAGGAGGAGATGCCGTTCGTCGTGGCCTCGCAGATCTCACCGTCCGGCATGACCCTCGCCGGCAAATACGGCATCGGCATCATCTCGCTCGGCTCGATGTCGACGCAGGGGCTGATGGCGCTGCCGCAGCAATGGGAGTTCGCCGAGGACGCCGCGAAGAAGCACGGCACCAATGTGAGCCGCGCCAACTGGCGCGTGCTGCTGTCCTGGCACATCGCCGAGACCCGCGAGCAGGCGCGGCGCGAGGCCGGCCCCGGGCTGATGCGCTGGCACAACGAGTATACGGTCGGCACCTTGATGCGGCCGGGGCTGAAGCCGTTCGCCTCGCCAGATGAAGCCGTCGACAAGACCGCCTTTGTCGAGGGCGCGGCATCGACGATCGGCACGCCCGACGATCTCGTCAGGACGATCAAGACCCTGATGCAGGTGTCCGGCGGCGTCGGCCACATCATCGGCTTCGTGCACGACTGGGCCAATCCGGAAAACACCCGGCGCAGCTGGGACATGGTTGCGCGCTACGTCGTGCCGGAGATCAACGGCTACATCGACGGCCTGCGTCGCTCGCAAAAATTCGTCATCGAGAACCGCGCCATCTTCGAGCGCGCCGGCCAAGCCGTGATGGCCAAGATCATGGACAACGACAAGGCCGCCGCCGCGCTGTCACAGACCGGCCCGGGCCGCGTCGCGATCCCAGCCGTCAATGCGCCGGACCTGCAGGAGGCGGCGAAGCAAAGGGGATGAGGGATGCGGCACTCAGCTCCGCAAGGCGGCCGGAACATTGGCTCGGCGTAGTTTGAGCCTGCCGTAGTCGCGCAAAGAGTGCCGCATTGAGCCTCACCATCGGCCCGAGGATTGCGCTCCCTCGTGACAGCCAAGAAGCGGCCGTGACGAGGAGCGCACAATCTCTCCTCCGTCATTGCGAGCGCAGCGAAGCAATCCAGAGTCCCGCCCACCACCCTGGATTGCTTCGCTGCGCTCGCAATGACGGCTGGGGCGACGATCACGCCACGAGCCCGGCCTCGACGCCTACGCCTTGCCCCGGGGACGATGGGGATAGCAGTAGTAACTCGATCCCCCCTTGTACCTTACCTCACCGCCGCGACGAGGCGCTCGCAGTCGGCGAGCGTCGCGATCTGCTTCAGCGTCTCGCGCAGCGCCGGCAGGTCGACCGGTTTCTGGAATTGCGGGTAGACGACAAGGCCAAGCACGGTGGCGAGGCGAACATGCTCTTCGCGCGTGCCGTCCTCGGCGCCACTGATGAAGATCACCGGGGTGCGCGATTTCAGCTCGTTGAGCAGCAGCAGGACGTCGGCGCCGCATCGCTCACCCAACGACAGATCCAATGTGATGCAGTCGAACGTCCGCTGCCGCAGCATCTCGGCCGCCGCCTCGACCGACGTCACGCAGGTCGCCTCGTAGCCGCACTGCGCGGCGATCTTGCGCAGGATCGAGAGATGAACCTCGGTATCCTCGATCACCAGCAACTGATTGCTCATGCCTTGGCCCTCGTTGCCATTTCGCCAGACCTTCAGGTCTGGCTGTTCGTAAGGGGGCGCCGATGGCCGTGAGGTAAAGATCCTGGCCCGTAGATCTACGGAGCTGCGGGCGGGACGCGCGGCTCCAAGTCTACGACGATCGCGCCCGGAGTTGCGCCAGATCGTCGAGGATGACGCAGTCCGGTCCCGGCCCGCCGGCGCAGGATGCATCGCAATTGGTGACGAAGGCGGCCATGCTGCGCTCCAGCGCTTTCAATTCGGCAAGCTTGGCCCGCACGGCGTCGAGATGCGTCTGCGCGAGATCGCGCGCGCCGACACACGAGCTCGCCGGATTGCGAACCAGCGCCATGAGCTCGCGCACCTGGTCGATCGAGAAGCCGAACGCGCGGCATCGCCGGATGAAGGTGAGGCTCCTGACGTCGCCCTCGCCATAGATGCGCTGGTTGCCGGACTGGCCGCCGGCGGACGGCAGCAGCCCGATCTCCTCGTAGTAGCGAATGGTCGGCGCATTTGTGCCGGTGAGCTTCGCCAAGGCTCCGATCTTCAGGGACGTCATCACGGTCGATCCATGCTCGAATTTCCGCTTGAAGCTCAAGCTACTTGAGCCTGTACGGTCGCGGCAACTCACATCAAGGAGATGCCGATGTCGACCGCCGAAGCCCCCGTTATTGCCTGCACGCTGACGTCAGGAGCGATGAAGGACCGCATGGCGCGGATCGCGGCCCTCAACCGCGACGCGCTGTTTCATCACGAGCGCGACGATCTCGTGCTGCGGCTGACTTACGCGCCGGAGGCCTCGCCGCGCGTGCAGCGGCTCGTGAACGCCGAGCAGAGCTGCTGCGCCTTCCTCGCGTTCGATCTGCAGGAATCGCCGGGCGCGCTGAACCTGACGATCACGGCGCCGGAGCGCGCGCGCGACGCGGCGGATGCGCTGTTCGAGACGTTCCTGTCCGGCGCACCGGCATCGCCGCCCGCGGCATCGTCCTGCGCGTGTGCGACAACCAAGCGACCAACAGCCAAGCTGCTCGGCCCGCGGGCAGCCGGCGCCACCGCCATGACCCTGTCGACCGGCGCCGTCGCATGCGGGGCCTGCTGCGTGCTGCCGTTCACGCTGCCCGCGGCCTTGCTCGCCGGCAGCGGCTCGCTGCTATCGACCCTGGTGCACATGCATTGGTGGATGACGGGGCTTTCGGTGCTGGCGGTGGTGGGCGCATGGGGATGGCTCGTCTGGCAGGTCCGCCGAACGGGATTCAGACCAGCGACGGCCACCCTGGTGACGTTGAGCGCATCGACGCTGTTCATGACGATTGCGTTGATGTGGCCGCTGATCGAGAAGCCGCTGATCCGCGCACTGCGCGTCTAGATCACGGATCGCGCGGCCTTCGAACGGCAGGGATGGCGCGGAGGACGTCGACAGTCATGAGGACCGCACTGATCTACATCGGCGCAGCCATCACCGAGATCGGCGGCTGCTTCGCCCTCTGGAGCTGGCTGCGCCTCGGGAAACCCGCGTGGTGGCTGTTTCCCGGACTGCTCTCGCTTGCGGCCTTCGCGTCCCTGCTGACGCTGGCCGACAGCGATGTCGCTGGCCGCGCCTACGCCACCTATGGCGGCATCTACATCGCAGCGTCGCTCGCCTGGCTATGGACGATCGAAGGCGCGCGTCCGGACCGGTGGGACGTCGCGGGAGCGTGCGTCTGCCTGATCGGTGCAGCCATCATCCTGTGGGGTCCGCGAGGCTGACGCGGGCAATGGATCTGACGCAGCCTGAAATCATGCGTGTCCGCCTGCGCTCGCGGCGGCGATGATGGCGCTCCAGCTATCCCGATGAGCCCTTGAGCGAGGGATGAGGCTGATGCCCTCGCCCTCCCACCTTCGTCATCCCCGGCAAGCCGCCGGCAGCGCAGAAGCGCTGGCGGCGACGCCGACCCGGGATCCATAGCCGTGACGCCGGTAGGAGGCATGATCGTCACGACCAGCCGTCGTCCCACACCCGCCCGTGGCTGGATCCCGGCTCTGCGCCCCGCAGTCGCTGCATGAGCTCAGCGCTTGGCCGGGACGACACCTGTTGTCCGGAGGCGGCCATCACTCACAGCGGAATGTCGCCGGTGCCACGCCTCGGCTGAGCTGCTGCAAGCTTTAGCCGCCGTGACCTCGCAGTGTCCCGTGGGCCACACTGCGAACTTTTTGGCTCGGTATTCCATGATGCAATTGTGGCACTGACTACAACCAGCGATGGTGGCGCCGATCGCGTCGAATCGACGTCGCGCGCTGGGGCAAGGCATTGACGAAATCAAGGGCATTGGCGACTGCAGCGGCACTGATGAGCGTCGTGCTCGCGGGCTCGGCGCTGGCGGCCGACCTGGCTGTCAAAGCGCCGCCGGTGGCCGCGCCATCATGGACCGGCTTCTACGCCGGCGTGTCGGTCGGCGGGCGCTGGGCCGACAATGACTGGCGGACCAGCGATATCGCCCCGGCTTTTGGCGCTGGCACGTTCGTCCCGACGGCCGGCACCAGCGGCCCGATCGATAGCGTCGCCGCCAGGATCGGCGGCTATCTCGGAATCAACTGGCAATTCGGGCCCACCTGGGTCGCGGGCCTCGAAGGCGACTTCGGCTGGGCCGACAACAACAAGACCGCGAGTCCTCTGCCGGGCACGGCCGGGCTGTTCTTCGGCACCCCGATGGTTGGCCTGCCCGCCGGCTCGGTCAAGGACAGCTGGGACGGCAGCGTGCGCGCCCGGCTCGGTTATCTGGTCGCGCCCGATACGCTGGTCTATGGCAGCGGCGGCGTGGCGTGGCAGCGCGTGGAACTGAACGCCAACTGCGCCCTCGTTCCGGGCAACGCCTTCTGCTTCGGCAATCCACACAACGAGACCTTCGGCTCGACCCGGGTCGGCTGGACCGCCGGCGGCGGCATCGAGCACATGATCGGCGGCCACTGGATCGTGCGCGCCGACTATCGCTACGCCGATTTCGGCACCTGGACCCAGACCTTCTTCATCCCCGGCGGCGTCGGCCCCGGCTTCGACGACCGCTTCACCGCCCACGTGACGACGCGCACCCACACCGCCACCATCGGACTCGCGTATAAGTTCTGAGACGCGGTTGGTCGTAAAGCGAGCCGTCTGCACTCGCCGACGAAAGTGAGCGCAGCAAACCATAGGGACGACGAGGCTTGGCTCCAAACGCCCGGGCGCTAGTTTGGGCGCCATGCCCGCTGCCAAACCTCAGTGCCGTCCACAGCCGCCCGCTCCCTTGTCTGCAGATGACATCATTGTCATCAAGGACACGATCAAGCGGTTCTATGGCGACGACGCGATCGTCCGCAACTTCGGCCCAGACCCGGCCCGCCTGCAGTTGTACGTCGAGACCAGCCGCGACATAGGAGCGGCGAGATACGACTGCCTCGGCGTCTTGATGAACCGAATCGACCGGGATCAGATCGCCCTCGAGGTGACGCGGCGGGGCACACGGATCTACGGCCACGGAAAGCTCGCCTACCGTCAAGGCGTCGCGCTTTGAAAATCGAGGCCTTGAGGCGAACCGACGGCGCGCGCGACGCGACCACGCGCGACCGACGACGCATCGGCGATCGGGCGTCACGAGGATTTTCTTAACCCGACCCTGCCATCCTCGCGGCAAATCGAGCACGGTCTGCAAGGGACCGCTCGCGCGTGTGATGCGCCAGGCAGCCCGCCGTCTCGACCCGGCGGGCTTTTCCGCGAGAAAGGTCGCAAATGTCGCTCTCCTCAGCCAAGAACTACGCGCTGCGCGCCGAACGGTCGCAGGATCCCAAGGAGGCCGCCGACCTCCTGGCAAAGGCGATCCTGGAGTTGGCGGCCTCGATCGAGGCAACCGACGCCAAGGTGAAAAAAATCAACAAGTCGGGCTGATCGTCTTGGCGTCCGCACCCGAATGCGTCGGGGCTCCTGGCGGCTGCGCGGCTTCTCGCCTCGAAAAACGATGCACTCATCTTGCTTCGATCGATTGCGGGGTATCGCGGACCGGCGCAGGCGACACGTGACGACGACGCCGTGCCTTGATCGGCAGTCGTTCGTGGCGGGATGGGCTATCTCTCCGCTGCTCCGAGCTTTGCAATAACGTCGGCTTGCGACGAGAGACCCCTCTTGAAGTCCTCCACGCTCCAGGCGCGAGTATCTCCACGAACTTCGCCATAGGCCCCGCGTTGAACATCGACGACCGGCTTTTCGCCCGCCGCGACGGTCACCCAGATGCAGACATCGCCGACCTGGAGCCAATAGACCTTGTCGTCCATCTGCTCGATGTGGAGCCAATCGTCGACGACGAGTTCATCGAAGATCCCCTGGTTCCAAAGTTCGATGCTTCGACCGCCGACGCGAACCGCACGAAAGCGCCACCGTCGGCCCGGCTCGCTCGATGCCGCTTTCGGCTCGATCGCATATCGTCGCTTCAGCACTGCCGACAGTCTTCGGATCAACGCCAACATCCTGAAGTCTCCAGCCAGCAGGTGTCCCTCGCCGAGGGCTCGACCGGACCGGCCTCATTCGATGCTGCCGCACCGTGTCAGGCCCTGCCCCCGGGCACGCCTCGGTCTCCTGCGGCCTGGAGCAATGCCTTGGCCTGTGCTTCGGCGCGCTGGATCTCTTCTGACTGAAAGAGAAACGCGCCCAGCGCACCCGTCGTGATGTTCATGAAGGAAATGATGATCGTGACGTAGGTCATCAGCTGCGGGAACGTCATTCCCTGGCTGTATCCCGGCTGATTGGAGACGTAGAAATAGAACAGCACCGCCGCAGCAAGGCACCAGAACACGGCGAACGGCGCGTAGATCAACATCTTCAGCAACCCCTGGTCCGCAATGGTGCCGGAGGCAGGGTTGCCTCGAAAGAGAAATAGCACAGCAGACCCGATATAGCCGGCGAAGACGGGAAAGACGACCTGAACGACCTGCAACGCCTCCTGCGGACCAAACGGCGTAAACAGCGGCGAGACGATCAGGAAAGCAGAAAAAAGGACGGTCGTCACGAGGCTCAGAAAAATCAGCTTACGTCGCGCCTGCTCTGCGGTCATCGGCCCCTCCATGATTCATCTCTCAGGTCCCGCGCTGGGTCTTGCACTTGAACGACGATGCCAGCAGCCGCACGACCTTGCGGCGCATGGCGGTCGCCTCATTGTCCTGCAGAAGCTTGTAGCCGTCCTGATTCGGGCTATGTGTCGAAGATGTCGCCGCCGTGAGCGACACCGTCGCGGTCATGCCGCTCTGCTCGTCGCTGTAAATATCGACCCTCGTCGTGGAGATTTCCCATGTCGTCTTGTCGGTAAAGAAGGCCGACAGGCCATAGCGGGTCGCCATGAGAACGGTGCGATTGGCACCCTTCTTCGAAATCTCGACGGCGTATGACGGGTCCGCGGGGCTTGCATTGACCTTTCGGAGGTCGCTGGCGACCGCTTCAGCGAGCGTATCGACGTCCACCTTGCTCAAGGCCGCGACCGGCTCACACGACACCTCGTCACCCCCGATGCCGTCGAGGCCACTGACTGCGTTCAAGTAGAGCGACACGCGGAGGTAAGATGCCTTTCCGTCGGACGTGAGAACCGTGTAGCAATTCTCCGGGCTTCCGGCGACCCCTGCGACACTTACCACACTGCAATGCGCGATCGAGCGAATGTGGTCCTTCGGAGATACAAGCTCGATGGCGATGCTGCAAAGATTAGCGCAGGCCCGCAGATCCGCCGTCTTCGAAAACGCGACGTAGTTCTCCCAGAATTCGACGATCTTTGCACCGTCGGCCACGCGCCTGCTGTCGGCAAAATCGCCGAACAGATCGTGCCCCTTGAAATCGAACTCCTTGTGAAGAAGCGTCTCGAAGCGGTTTGGGATCGTCGAAACCGCCATATCCTTCAAGTCCGGCACCTTTGCGTCATACATCGTGCCGACGACCCAATCCTGGGCGATCTTGTCGAAGCGCTCCTGCTCCGGTTTCGGCGCCTCGTTGTTGTACTCGAAGGAATGGTTGAGCGCGTCGTATGTCGGCGACACCGTGCCGTCATAGGCCGCGAACGGGATGAAGCCGGGATAGGGTGCCGACACCAGAACCGGCTGCACCGTATCGTCTCTGTCCTTCGACGACCTGAAGGCGTTGACGATCGTCAGGCGATTCATCGGAGGATAATCGTATTTTCGAAGGACCCGGACGGCCTGCGGCACCGCCCGCGCTGCTGATCTTTTGACTTTCGTCTGCTCCGACAGGCTGAGATAGCGGCGCGTACAAAGCAGCCGATAGCCGAAGAAGTCGCATGTCCGAGCGTCCTGCTTGCTCAACAGCGTGTCCACCGCGGCGCTTGCAGCGTTGGAATATTCGGCCTCTGCAAACACCTCGCGAATGCGGGCCGCCGAGCCCTCGCCGGCCTCTGATTCCCGCTGCCCGGCGATCCAGATCGCCAGGAGAACGCATCCGAGCCCAAGTCCGCGACGCATGCCCCGCCCTCCGATCCGTTTTGGACTCACTCCATTGCAAACAAGAAGGTCGCCAACGGCGACACGACCAGTCTTGACGAAAACCGGCAAGAGAACGACCGGAGGTCGGCGCCGGCAGACCATCCCCGAGGCGGTCAATAACACAGCAACCTGGAATTCGGCGCAACAGCCAAAGGGCCGGCGGCCCGACCCGACGACCAAATCACTTCGAAAAACGCGCGGTCTCCTCCGCGCAGGTCGCCGGCAACCGTTGACAGTTCGGCCAGCGCCTGCGCGCGGAAAAGACTGTTTCGCGTGTCGGCTCAATCACATCACCCGTGTCCAGTCCTGCTCGCAAAAATATTCCAATTTCTTTTTATCGGAATTCATACTTATGTCTCCCCGTCCCGTCTCGATAAGAGGGGCGCTTCGCGGTCGTCACGAACGTTGAGGCGGGATGCGGTGGGCGTGTCGATGTCGCAGCGTGGCTGATGCCGCGCGGACGAACGGCGGCGATGCGCACGGTCAAGTCGCGTGGTCCTGGCCTCCCGATGCTGAGGTCAAGTTTGTGGTGATGCGCTCAAGCGCTCGCGCAGATGACGGTGGCCAACAAGCCCGGCGCACCGGGGAGAACGCGGAGCAGCCGTGAAAACCATCGCGCGGGGAATGCCGGGATGCCTCGGCTGAACCTGTGGTACCTGCCGCCTGCATTTTTTTCTGCAGGCGGGCCATGGGTGCGGCCAGCGCCCGGCATTCCCCGTGCCCTCTATCTGGAGGGCAGCAGTTCCAGCAGGCCTCGGACGCATCGCGCGCGTCGCGAGATCGCGGACGCGTGCGATGCAGCACAACCGAGCCGGGACCAGATAGCGCAGCGTATTGCATCATCGCTGCAACCGCCTATCAATGAGGGCCACCGGGTCCGCCACTGCGCCGCCAATAGAAGCGAGGTCGGATCTGCTACGCCAAGCGTTTGGACGAGAGGGAACCCCGCGATGTCGATGCAGCATGTGGTCTCCGATGCGATCAGGCTGACCCCACCCCGGCGCAATTCGCTCACTCATATCCCCGGCGACGAAGGCTGGCCGATCATCGGCAAGACCTTCGATGTGCTCGCCGATCCGAAGGGGCATGTCGAACGCAATGCCAGGAAATATGGCCCTGTCTATCGCACCCACATGTTCGGCGACGTCAACGTCGTCCTGCTCGGGCCGGAGGCCAATGAGCTTGTGCTGTTCGACCAGGCAAAACTGTTCTCCTCGGCGCATGGCTGGGGCCACATTCTCAACCTGCTGTTTCCGCGCGGACTGATGCTGCTCGATTTCGACGAGCACCGGATGCATCGGAAGGCACTGTCGGTCGCGTTCAAGGCGGGGCCGATGAAGTCCTATCTCGCGGGGCTGGATCGCGGCATCGCGGCGCGCATCGCGCAGTGGAAGCAGGCGCCCGGCGAGATGCCGTTCTATCCGGCCATCAAGCAGCTGACGCTCGATCTCGCCGCGACCTCGTTCCTGGGCAGCGACATCGGGCCGGAGGTGGATGACATCAACCGCGCCTTCATCGACATGGTCGCGGCTGCGGTCGCGCCGATCCGCAAGCCGTGGCCGGGCACGCAGATGGCGCGCGGGGTCAGGGGCCGCCAGCGGGTCGTCGCCTATTTCTCCGAACAGATTCCGCTGCGCCGCGCCAAGGGCGATGGCGACGACCTGTTCTCCCATCTCTGCCGCGCCACCGACGAGCAGGGCGCGCTGCTGTCGACGCAGGACATCGTCGACCATATGAGCTTCCTGATGATGGCGGCGCATGACACGCTGACCTCGTCGCTGACCTCCTTCGTCGCCCAGCTTGCCGCGCATCCGCAGTGGCAGCAGAAGCTGCGCGCGGAGGTCGCGAGCCTCGGCCTCGCCAACGGCGACCCGATGAGCTCCGAGCATCTGGAGCAGATGAAGCTCACCGAGATGGCGTTCCAGGAGACCTTGCGGCTGATGCCGCCGGTGCCGTCGCTGCCGCGCCGCCCGATCCGGGACTTCACCTTCAAGGGCTATGCGATCCCGGCCGGCACCGGCGTCGGCATCAATCCGATGTTCACCCATCACATGCCGGAGATCTGGCCCGAGCCCGAGACGTTCGACCCGATGCGCTTCACCGATGAGGCCCAGCGCGGCCGCCACCGCTTCGCCTGGGTGCCGTTCGGCGGCGGCGCGCACATGTGCCTCGGCCTGCACTTCGCCTACATGCAGGCGAAGTGTTTTGCGCGGCACTTCCTGTCCAATATCGAGGTCTCGTTTGCGCCCGGCTACCAGCCGAGCTGGCAGGTGTGGCCGATCCCGAAGCCGCGCGACGGGCTGAAGGTGATCTTGAAGCCGGTGTGATGGGTACGCATCGATGCCCGCAAAATACAGAGGATTGAGGACTCTCGTTTGGCGCAGGCTCTCTCCTCGTCATGGCCGGGCTTGACCCGGCCATCCATGCTGCGGCAACGCGCGGGGAAAGAAACGTGGATGCCCGGGTCAAGCCCGGGCATGACGAAGAGCAAACTTCGCAGCCTCCTACTCCCCTGCATCGCCCAGCAGCTTGCGCATCGCGGCGTAGCCCTGCTGCTGCTGGCTCCAGTTGCGGCCACCGGTGATGGCGCCGTCGATGACGAGATCATGACCGTTGATGAAGCTGGATTCGTCGCTGGCAAGGAACACCGCGGCATGGGCGATATCGTCGGGCAGGCCGGCCCGTGGAATCGGCTGTGCGGTCGCATAGGCGTTGCGGATCGTCTCCGGCGTCTTCTCGGCGGCCTCGGTCGACAGTCCCAGCGCCTTGCCGAAGATGCCGGTCGCGATCAGGCCGGGCGAAATCGAGTTGACGCGCACACCGGACTCGCCGAGCTCCATCGCCACGCATTTCGTCAGATGGATCACGGCGGCCTTCGCCGTGCTGTAGACCACCGAGGTCGAATAGCCGGCGAGGCGGCCGGCGATCGAGCCGTTGTTGATGATGCTGCCGGCGCCCTGCGCCTTCATGTGAGGCGCGGCGTATTTCATGCCCAGCATCACGCTGCGCACCAGCACCGCCATCGCCTGATCGAAGCGATCAGCGTCCAGCCCTTCGATGCCGCCGGTCTGCGCCGGACCACCGGCATTGTTGAACAGGCAATCGAGCCGGCCGAACCGCTCGACGGCGAGATCGATCAGCGCCCGCATCTGATCGTCGACGGTGACGTCCGTCTGGCGGAATACGCAGTTGGCGCCGAGACGGCTCGCCAGCGCCTCGCCCTCGCCGCTGCGGCGGCCGGCGACGATCACCTTCGCACCTTCGGCAATGAAGATCTCCGCGGTCCGCAGGCCGATGCCGCTGGTCGCTCCGGTGATCACGGCCACCTTGCCGTCCAGTCGTCCCATTCCCTCATCCTCTTGTTGGTCGATTGACACTCGATCAGTCCAGACCCAGAAGTTCCTGTCGCGGAACCATCATTCGCCAAATTGCAACTTGAAACACAAGCAAGGCGTCTTCCATCGACCGGACAAATTACCGCCACGTCGGCCTTAATTTGGTTGCGCGATTAAGGCTCATGGATGTTCATGACGCGACTCATTGACGACATCAAGCGGACCTGGCGTGGCGAACTGCAGCCGCCTCTGGTGTGGAGCTGCATGTTCGCGGCGATGTGCCTGGTCGTCGCCACCGTGGTCCGCTTCGGCATGGCCCATCTGCGGCCGGACGTCTTCTTCACCCCCTATATCCCGGCCGTGTTCTTCGCCACCGCCATGGGCGGATCGGCCGTCGGGCTGGTCACGGCGCTTGCCGGCGCAGCGCTCGGCATGACGCTGGATTTCGGCGGCGCCCCGGTCGATGTGGCGCGGGTCGCGCTGATGATGATGTACCTCAGCGTTGCGGCCCTGGTGATCTGGGGCGTCAACCACTATCGCAGCCTCGCCGCCAAGCAGCGGGAGATCGCGCGGCGGCTGACCGAGGAGGAGCAATATCGCAAGCTCCTTGTCGACGAGCTGCATCACCGTCTCAAGAACAAGACCTCGACGATTCACGCCGTGCTGCATCAGGTGCTGCACGACCAGCCGCAGGTCTGGAGCCGCATTGACCAGCGCATCCGTGCGCTCGCGACCGCCGACGACCTGATTGCGCGGGCCGACGGACAGGGCTGCGACCTGAAGGATCTCCTGACGTCGGAGCTCGGGCCCTACGGCCACGTCCGTTTCGAGCTCAACGGCGAGCCGCTGTTTCTTCCCGCCAAGCTCGCGGTCAGCCTCGCTTTGATCTTCCACGAGCTCGCCACCAACGCCGGCAAGTACGGCGCCTTCGCCTCGCCGCGCGGCTTCCTGCAGGTGTCATGGACGATGCAGGACGACCGCCTCAAGCTCACCTGGGACGAGGCGGAGGGGCCGCCGATCGGCCAGATCGGCAAGCCGGGTTTCGGCAGCAAGCTGCTCAAAGCCGCCCTGTCGTCGTTCGACGGCAGGACGGAGACCGCATTTCTCAAGACCGGCATCCACTGCACCATGCAATGTCGTGTGCCGCCGAGCTGAAAGGCGTGAAGGCGGCAAGTATGGCCTACGACTTTCGCAGCATCCGCGCGGCCGGGTCATGGACCGCGTTGAGGATCCGTTAATGACGCCGCGGCACAAAGCGCCGCCATATCCGATACTTGGTTTCCGCGTTCCGTGTTTCTACGTAGCGCTTAACTAAAATGAAGCGGGAACTTCGCACAATCGGTGGCATGTACAGCAGCGACCGATTCAACTTTTCCTCCGAGGCACCCGAGGGGCTGGGCACGGCCGAGGCCGAGCTGCGCTTCCTGCGCAGCGTCGTCAGCCAGCTGCCGGCGGGCGTCACGGTTCAGGACGAGCATGGTCGCTTTATCCTGGTCAACGACACCGCCGCCGTTCAGCTCGGCGCCGCCGCCAACTGCGTCGACAGCGTGTCGACGCCGCACCTCGACGGCAGGCGGGCGGCCTGCCGCGAGATCCTCGGCCGGGAGCGAACCGTGATCGCCGAGGAAAAAGTCGTCGGCGAGCGCGGGCCGCAGACCTTGCTGACCGCGCATCGGCCGGCCCGCATCGGCGACCAGCGGGTCCTGATCTCGAGCTCGGCCGATATCAGCGAGCAGAAGGAATTCGAGGACCAGTTGTTCCGCGCCGCCTATTATGACGAGCTGACCGGGCTGCCGATGCGCCGCGTGGTCGAGCATCGCGCCGACCATCTGGTCCGGCGCGGCCGCGTCGACGGGCGCTTCGCACTCGCCTTTCTCGATCTCGACAATTTCAAATACATCAACGACTATTACGGCCACGCCGTCGGCGACACGCTGCTGGTCGAGCTTGCCAAGCGCATCAGCCGCGACCTGCGCGAGTCGGACCTGCTGTCGCGCATCAGCGGCGATGAGTTCCTGCTGCTGCTGCATCCGATCGAGCGTCCCGAGGAAATCGCCGAATTCCTGCAGGCCCTGCTCGACCGTCTGGGCGCGCCGTTCTTCATCGATGGCGCCGAGGTGTTCGCCTCCGCCTCCGTCGGCGTCAGCCTGTTTCCCGAGCATGGCGCGAGCTACGACGTGCTGCGCCAGAACGCCGATCTCGCGATGTATCGCGTCAAGAACAGCGGCAAGGGCGCGCTGGCCTTCTTCTCGAGCGCGATGGAGCACGAGGCGCTGGCGCGCATGAAGGTCGAGCAGTCGCTGCGGCTCGCGATTCTCGAAAAGCGCTTCTGCTGCGCCTTCCAGGCGAAGGTCGACATTCGCACCGAGGAGATCAAGGGCATCGAGGCGCTGGTGCGGCTGCGCGACAATGAGGGCGTGATCCAGGCCCCCGGCTCCTTCATCAATCTCGCGGTCGAGCTCGGTCTGATCGACGAACTGGCGCATCTGGTGCTGGACGAGATCGTCAAGTCGATCGACCTGATCAACGACACCTTCGGGCCCGACGCGACAATCAGCATCAACGTCGCGGCGAAGCAGGCATCGAACCCGGATTTCATGCAGCCGTTCGCGCGGGCGATCGAGGCGACCGGATTCCCGAAGCGGTTCATGATCGAGGTCACCGAGGATGCGTTCGTGACCCGCAGCCACTTCCAGGACGAGATCGTGCCGCTGCTGCGAGCGATCGGCGTCGGCATCTCGATCGACGATTTCGGCATCGGCTATTCGTCACTGTCCGCGCTCGCCGACATCACCGCCGACGAGATCAAGATCGATCGCTCCTTCATTACCGACATTCATAAGCGGCCGCGCAGCCAGGGCATCCTGCGCGCGATCGAATCCTTGAGCGAAGCCCTCGGCATGACCGTGATCGCGGAGGGCATCGAGTCCTTCGAGGAGCTCGCCTATCTGCAGGCCGCGACCAAGATCCGCTATGCGCAGGGCTACTACTTTTCGCGCCCGATCTTCCTGGAGGAGCTGAAGCCCGCGACCCCGCTTGCAAGCGAAGCGCGCATGAGTCTCGCCAGTCGCGCTGTGCAGGAAAACCGCCAGGCTTACGCGCGCAGCAGCCGCTATCGGCGCTGACATTTGCTCAGAGCGCGGGTCCGCACAAAGTATGAGCGTTTCCCGACTGCCGCCGAAAGCGCCTTGACCCGGCCCGAGCCTGCACACTATCAGTTGCAGACAACAGCCGCCGGTAGCTGGGAGGAAGGCTCGTGCGAACGATACATATATTCAAAGGTATTATTTCATCTCTGACTGCAGCCCTGCTGGCCACCGCCGCCCAGGCCGACGATCTGAAAATCGCTCTCATCTACGGCAAGACCGGCCCGCTCGAGGCCTATGCCAAGCAGACCGAAGCGGGCCTTCGGCTCGGCTTCGAATATGCCACCAAGGGCACCAACATGATCGACGGTCGCAAGATCGTCATCATCACCAAGGACGACCAGGGCAAGCCCGATCTGTCGAAGGCCGCGCTCTCCGAGGCCTACCAGGATGACGGCGCCGACATCGCGATCGGCACGACCTCGTCGGCCGCTGCGCTCGCCGACCTGCCGGTCGCCGAGGAGAACAAGAAGATCCTGATCGTCGAGCCGGCGGTCGCCGACCAGATCACCGGCGAGAAGTGGAACCGCTACATCTTCCGCACCGGGCGCAATTCGTCGCAGGATGCGATCTCCAACGCGGTCGCGATCGGCAAGCCCGGCGTCACCGTCGCCACGCTGGCCCAGGACTACGCCTTCGGCCGCGACGGCGTCGCCGCCTTCAAGGAGGCGCTGGCCAAGACGGGTGCCACCTTGGGCGCCGAGGAATACGTGCCCACCAGCACCACCGACTTCACCGCCGTCGGCCAGCGCCTGTTCGACGCGCTGAAGGACAAGCCCGGCAAGAAGATCATCTGGGTGATCTGGGCCGGCGCCGGCGATCCGCTCACCAAGCTGCAGGACATGGATCCGAAGCGCTACGGCATTGAGCTGTCGACCGGCGGCAACATCCTGCCCGCGCTCGCCGCCTACAAGCGGCTGCCGGGCATGGAAGGCGCCACCTACTATTATTATGACATTCCCAAGAACCCCGTGAACGATTGGCTGGTGGCCGAGCACCAGAAGCGCTTCAACGCGCCGCCGGATTTCTTCACCGCTGGAGGCTTCTCCGCGGCGATGGCCGTCGTGACCGCCGTGACCAAGGCGAAATCGACCGACAGCGAGAAGCTGATCGCGGCGATGGAGGGCATGGAGTTCGACACGCCGAAGGGCAAGATGATCTTCCGCAAAGAGGATCACCAAGCGCTGCAAAGCATGTATCACTTCCGCGTCAAGGTCGATCCGAACCTCGCCTGGGCCGTCAACGAGCCGGTGCGCGAGATCAAGATCGACGAGATGGCGATCCCGATCCGCAACAAGCGCTGAGATGCTGAATTCCGTGCCCGGCCCTCGCGCCGGGCACGTCCACTTTGGAAGTCATACGGCTGGCGACATGGCCCTCACCCTCGAAACACGCGACCTTACCATCCGCTTCGGCGGCCATGTCGCGGTCAACTGCGTCAGCTGCAGCTTCCGGCCGGGCGAGCTGACCGCGATCGTCGGCCCCAACGGCGCCGGCAAGACCACCTATTTCAACCTGATCTCCGGCCAGTTGCGCGCGTCGTCCGGCTCCATCCTGTTCGACGGCCGTGACATCACCAGTCTCTCAGCGCCGCTGCGCACCCGCGCCGGCCTCGGCCGCGCCTTCCAGCTCACCAATCTGTTTCCCAATCTGAGCGTCGAAGAGAACGTGCGCTTGGCGGTCCAAGCGCAGAGTGGAGTGCATTACGATCTCCTGCGTCCCTGGATGGCCCGGCGTGATCTGATTGCGCGCGCCGATGCAATCCTCGATCAGGTCGCCCTCGGCAGCCGCCGCAATATCACTGCGACGACGCTGTCGCACGGCGACCAGCGCAAGCTCGAGGTCGCGCTGATGATGGCGCTGGAGCCGAAAGTCTTCATGTTCGACGAGCCGACCGCCGGCATGAGCATCGACGAGGTGCCGGTCGTGCTCGACCTGATCGGCAAGCTCAAGCAGGACAAGAGCCGGATCATCCTGCTCGTCGAGCACAAGATGGACGTCGTGCGCTCGCTCGCCGACCGCATCATCGTGCTGCATAATGGACAGCTGGTTGCCGACGGCAAGCCGGCCGAGGTCATCGCCTCGCCGATCGTGCAGGAAGCCTATCTCGGCGTCTCCACACGGAGCGCCGCATGAGCGCGCTGCTGAAGCTCACGGGCGTCGAGACCTATATCGGCCGCTATCACATCCTGCAGGGCGTCGATTTCGAGGTGCCGGAGGGGCAGACCACGATGCTGCTCGGGCGCAACGGCGCGGGCAAGACCACGACGCTGCGCACGATCATGGGGTTGTGGCAGGCCAAGAACGGAACCATCGCGCTCGCAGGCGAGCCGATCGAGAAGCTCGCGACGCCCGACATCGCGCAGCGCGGCGTCGGCTACGTGCCCGAAAGCATGGCGGTGTTCTCCGACCTCACGGTCAAGGAGAACCTGGTGCTGGCGGCGCGCAACGGCCCGCTCGACGATGCCCAGCTCGCCTGGATCTTCGGCTTCTTCCCGGCCTTGAAGAAATTCTGGCTGTCGCGCGCCGGCAGCCTGTCCGGCGGCCAGAAGCAGATGCTGTCGATCGCGCGCGCGATCGTCGAGCCGCGCAAGCTGCTCTTGATCGACGAGCCGACCAAGGGGCTGGCGCCGGCGATCGTCATGTCGCTGATCGAGTGTCTCAAGGAGATCAAGCGTCGTGGCGCCACCATCCTGCTGGTCGAGCAGAATTCCCATGCCGCACGTGAGCTCGGCGACCAGGTGCTGGTGATGGATAATGGCAGCATCGTCCATCGCGGCGAAATGGCGGCACTTGCCGCCGACGTGCCGCTGCAGGAACGGCTGCTCGGCCTCAGCCTGGAGGCACACCAATGAGCGAGCTTGCCGTCACCGACGCGCTGCCGAAGCCTAAACGCGACATCGCGCCGCTGCTGCTGCCGATCGTGCTGGCCATTGTGATGATCCCGCTGGTAGGATCGGCGAGCTCCTGGGTCACGCTGACGGTCGCGAGCCTTGCGATGGGCATGATGATCTTCATCATGGCCTCCGGCCTGACCCTGGTGTTCGGGCTGATGGATGTGCTGAATTTCGGCCACGGCGCCTTCATCGCCGTCGGCGCCTATGTCGGAACCCTGGTGCTGCTGCCGCTGGCGAGCTGGGCGCAGGCGGATTCGCTGCTGACCAACCTCGCCGTGCTCGTTCCGGCCGCGATCTTGTCGATGGGCGTGACCGGTGCGCTCGGCCTGGTCGTCGAGCGCGTGCTGGTGCTGCCGGTCTATGGCCAGCATCTCAAGCAGATCCTGATGACCACCGGCGGCCTCATCGTCGCCGAGCAGACGCTGTATGCGCTATTCGGCCCGCAGATCATCCCGCTGCCGCTGCCGTCAGCGCTTCGTGGCTCCTTCATCCTCGGCGACATTGCGATGTCGAAATACCGGCTGCTGGCGATGCTGGTCGGCTTCGCGATCTTCATCGCGATCGAGCTGGTGCTGAACCGGACCAAGATCGGGCTGCTGATCCGCGCCGGCGTCGAAAATCGCGAGATGGTCGAGGCGCTCGGCTATCGCATCCGCCGCCTGTTCCTCGGCGTGTTCATGACGGGCTCGGCGCTCGCCGGTCTCGGCGGCGTGATGTGGGGTCTCTATCGCGAGCAGGTTCACGCCTCGCTTGGCGACGAGCTGACCGTGCTCGTCTTTATCGTCGTGATCATCGGCGGGCTGGGCTCGATCACCGGCTGCTTCATCGGCGCGATCCTGGTCGCCATGGTCGCCAACTATGGCGGCTTCCTGGTTCCGAAGCTCGCCCTCGTCTCCAACATCCTGCTGATGGTCGCCGTGCTGATGTGGCGGCCGCGCGGCCTCTATGCGGTGACCAGCCGATGATGATCCTGTCCGGCGATCCGCCCCGCAGCCGCGCGCTGTCCATACTGCTCGCCGTCATCATCCTGGCGCTGCTGGCCACGCCCTTCATCTTCCCCGGCGCCAAGGCGCTCAACGTCGCCGCCAAGATCTGCATCTTCGCGGCGCTGGTCGCGTCTTACGATCTCTTGCTCGGCTATACCGGCTCGGTGTCGTTCGCGCATACGATGTTCTACGGCATCGGCTCCTATGCGATCGCGATCGCGCTGTACGGCCTCGGCCCGAACTGGACCGCGGTGGCGGTTGCCGTCGCCGCCGGGCTGCCACTGGCACTGCTGCTGGCGCTCGCAATCGGCCTGTTCTCGCTGCGCGTCGAGGCGATCTTCTTCGCGATGATCACGCTCGCGGTCGCCTCCGCCTTCCTGGTGCTGGCCTCACAACTCTCATGGCTGACGGGCGGCGAGGATGGTCGCAGCTTCCAGCTGCCCGAGCTGCTGCGCCCCGGCACCGTCTTCATCGGCAAGGAGTGGTTCGGCTTCCCGATCAATGGCCGCATCCTGACCTACTACCTGGTGCTGACGGCCTGCGCGCTGATGATCCTGGCGCTGCTGCGCGTGGTGAACTCGCCGTTCGGCCGCGTGCTGCAGGCGATCCGCGAGAACCGCTTCCGCGCGGAGGCGCTCGGCTACCGCACCGTTTTCCATCTCACTTACGCCAATTGCATCGCCGCGGTGATCGCCGCCTGCGCCGGCATGTTGAACGCGCTATGGCTGCGCTACGCCGGACCCGACACGTCGCTCGCGTTTTCCATCATGCTGGACATCCTGCTGATGGTCGTGATCGGCGGCATGGGCACCATCTACGGCGCGATCATCGGAGCGGCGATCTTCATCCTGGCGCAGAACTATCTGCAGGCGCTGATGAGCATCGCATCGAGCGCCGCGGCCGACGCCGGATTGCCGCTGCTGCCTGGCCTGCTGCACCCCGACCGCTGGCTGCTGTGGCTCGGCCTGCTGTTCATCGCCAGCGTCTATTTCTTCCCCACGGGCGTCGTCGGCCGCCTCCGCAACAAGCCGGGCGCCGCACGCTGAGCTGCAAGTACCCTTAAGAATCTGCGTCGCCGCGGCGTGAGGGACAGAGGCGGCGCGGTATTCGCATGGAGAAACTACCATTTTCCAACAAATCGCATGGCGCGTTAAGCTTCGGCTAACCGCTTTTCCTAACCGCTCCGGCACCAGTGTCTTGTTATCAAGCCTGCTTGCAACAAGTCATTACTTCCCGGGTCGATCAACGCATGCAGGGCGCAGCAGACAGGTCAGAGGCCGGCGGCATCGAGCCGGAACGGATTGGCACGTCCCTCTGGCGCGGTCCGGTGCCTTGGCTGATCGCATGCGGCGCGCTTCTCGTCGCCGCCATCGTGATCGGCACGATCGTAATGGCCAGCGGCTTCAGGCAGCGCACGATCGGCAACAATGAGCGCGAGCTCGAGAACACAGTGGTGCTGCTGAGCCGTCATTTCGCGCAGCAGTTCGAAGATGCCGAGACCGCCGTCTCCCAGGCGATCCGCCGCATGCAGCCGGAGTCGATCTCCTCGCAGGAGGCGTTCCGTATCCGGATGGCGATGCCGGACATCCGGGATATGCTTCGGTCCCAGGTCAACGGCCTGTCCTACATGGGTGAACTCACGATCATCGACGCCGACGGCAACTTCGTCAACTGGTCGTCGAACGATCCGCTGCCCGCCATCAACGTGACCGACCGCTCCTACTTCAAGGATCTCAAATCGGCATCGCGGCCGGACAGCTTCGTCATCGTCCCCGTCATCAGCCGCGTCACCGGCGGCTGGGTCACCATCGTGGCTCACCGCCTGAGCGGGGCGAACGGCGAATTCCTCGGCGTGCTATCCCGCCGCGTCGATCCGAACACTTACGAGACATTCCTGGAGGCGATGGCGCTCGGCAAGGGTGCATCGATCACGCTGCTTCATTCCAACGGCGCCGTGCTTGCCCGCTATCCCCACATCGAGTCGATGATGGGAGCCAAGATCGGCAACTCCGATATGCTGAGCGGCCTGACCGATGGCGCCGTCCGCACGACGCAGATCACGAGCCGCGTCGACGGCCTTGACAAAATCGCGTCCGGCGCCGCGGTGGGGCGCTTCCCGCTCGTGACCGCGGTGACCAGGACGGTCGACGACGCGCTGGCGGACTGGCGCTCGCAAATGGTGCTGCTGGTGGGCGCAGCGATGCTCGCCGTTATCGTCATCGCCGTCATGTTCAGCCTGATGATCCGGCAGATCGTACGGCAGAACCGGGTCGCGCGCCGCCAGCTCGAAACCGAGAAGCAACGGGTCGAGACTGCGCTCGACAACATGACGCAGGGTCTCATCTCGTTCGACGCGAATGCGTGCGTCGTGATGTTCAATCAGCGCGTCATCGACCTGCTCGGCCTGTCGACCGACGTGATCAGGCCTGGCGTCCACCTCAGCGAGGTCGTCGCACATTGCAAGGCGCAGGGCGCCTTCAAGGGCGACGTAGCGGAGTTCTGCAACGAGGTCATCGACAGGCACGCATCCGGCGGACCGTCGCAGATGGTCGCCGAGGGAAGCTCCAACCGCTTCTTCAACGTCATCGACAAGCCGCTGGCGTCGGGTGGATGGGTCACCACGATCGAGGACATCAGCGAGCACCGCAAGCTCGAGCAGGAGCGCGACCGCAGCTATGCGTTCCTGCGCGAGATCATCGATCACATTCCCTCGCACATCATGGTCAAGGACGTCCGCGACCGCCGCTATGTGCTGGTCAATCAGTCCAGCGAGCAGCGCTTCGGCCGGCCGCGCGATGAGATCGTCGGCAAGACGGCATTCGACCTGCTGCCGAGGTCGACGGCCGAAAAGGTGACCGCGGACGACGACCGCGCGCTGGAACAACCCGAGGGACTGTTTCTCGGTGAGCATCCCTGGCAGACGCCCGCGCTTGGCCTGCGCTACATCACCTCGCGCCGCATTGCCGTCGCCGACGAGGCGCACCGGCCGCGCTATCTGATCAACGTGATCGAGGACACCACGGAGCGGCGGCTGGCCGACGAGAAGATCGCGCATCTCGCCCATTTCGATGCGCTGACCGAGCTGCCGAACCGCGTGCTGTTCCGCGAGCGCATCGATGAAGAGCTGGAGCGCGCGCGTCACGGCACCTTCTTCGCGCTGCTCTACATCGATGTCGACGAGTTCAAGGGCATCAATGATTCGCTCGGCCATCATGTCGGCGACGAGCTCCTGAAGACGATCGCGCGCAGGATCGAGAGCTGTCTCGGGCCGGAGGACATGGTTGCCCGTCTCGGCGGCGACGAGTTCGCAGTGCTGCTGACCACCGTCGCGGACCAGGACGAGGTGATCGTGGCCGTGCGGGAGATTCTCGAGACGATCCGCAAACCGTATCGCTGCCTCGGCCACCAATTGTCGACCGATGCCAGCATCGGCATCGCGCTGGCGCCGCAGGACGGCGTCGAACGCGACCAGCTGACCAAGCATGCCGACCTTGCGATGTACGCCGCCAAGGCCGGCGGCCGCCGCACCTTCCGCTTCTTCGAACCGTCAATGGACGAGAACGCGCGGGCAAGGCTGCAACTGCAGCAGGATCTGCGCCGCGCGATCGCGGAAGGCCAGTTCGAGCTGCACTACCAGCCGCTGCTCGGCTTCAGCTCCAACGTCATGACCGGGTGCGAGGCGCTGTTGCGCTGGCGACACCCGGAGCGCGGGATGGTGCCGCCGCTCGACTTCATCCCGCTCGCCGAGGACACCGGGTTGATCAACGAGATCGGCGACTGGGTGATGCGTACGGCCTGCGCCGAGGCAGCCAGCTGGCCCTCCAACATCCGCATCGCCGTGAACGTATCCCCGGTTCAGCTGAAATCGCCGACATTGGCACTGCGGATCGCGGGCGCGCTGGCTGCAGCGGGCCTCCCCCCGGAACGGCTCGAGGTCGAAATCACCGAGGCGGTGCTGATCAGCGACGACGACGTCGCGCTCGGCATCCTGCATCAGCTGCACGACATGGGCGTGCGGATCGCGCTGGACGATTTCGGCACCGGCTATTCCTCTCTCAGCTATCTGAAGCGGTTTCCGTTCGACAAGATCAAGATCGACCGCTGTTTCGTCAGCGATATCAGCGCCGGCAGCTCGTCGGCGATCGTCCAGGCGGTGGTGAGCATCGCGGCGGCCAGCAACATGACGACCACGGCCGAAGGCGTCGAAACCGGGGCGCAGCAGTCGGCGCTGCGCGAGCTCGGCTGCACCGAGATGCAGGGCTATCTGTTCAGCGCGCCGAAGCCGGCCGCCGAGCTTCACAAGCTGTTTGCGACGGAGGCGGCCGCGGAAGATCTGCAGGCCGCCGGCTGATCCAGGCCGGACGGCCACCTGCATCGCCCGAGAACCAGCCTATCACCTGCCGAACGCCGGATAGCGGGAGTTGCACGCCGTGACGATCGAATCGTGGATCTTGCGATCGTTCCTGTATTGCGGCAGCAACTGCGCCTGGACGTCGTTGACGCACTTCCTGTAGCGCGGGTTCATCCGGTCGAGAAAGCCGAGATCGATCGCCGCGGCTCTCCGGCTCGACCCGAGCAGCGTGGTGACGGCGGCGGCGATGACGAGCACGACGAGTGCGTTTCGCGACAGCAACATGGTCCTGGTCCCCTTTTTGATCGGCCGCATTGTGCGGCCCGCGTGAGATCCATGCCGGATCCGCAGCGCGCCGTTCGTGACAGGGGTCACGCATCGGCTGCGTCAGAGGGCCCCACGTGTCAGGACCGGCGCACTGCCGCTCCCGCCTTTGGACCTGCCCGAAAACGACCTATATAGACGGCGTCGCAAACCAGCAGGTGGCCCATGCAACCCGTCTCATTGCTCCTCAACGTGCTCTGGATCGTGCTCGGGGGCGCCTACATGGCGTTCGGCTGGCTGGTCGCCGCGGTCGTGATGGCCATCACCATCGTCGGTCTGCCATGGGCCCGCGCCGCCTTCAACATCGCCGCCTATACGCTGCTGCCGTTCGGCTCGCGCGCGGTCCGTCGCGACGAGCTGACCGGAATGGAGGATGTCGGCACCGGCTTGCTCGGCCTGCTCGGCAACGTCATCTGGTTCGTGCTGGCCGGCTGGTGGCTGGCGCTCGGGCACCTGCTGACCGCGATCGCGCTTGCGGTGACGATCATCGGCCTGCCCTTCGCCTGGGCCCATCTCAAGCTCGCCGGATTGGCGCTGTGGCCGATCGGCAAGACCATCGTGCCGGCCTGACCGGCAGCCCGGACCGGTTCCTCAGCCGATCGTCCCGCCTCCCGGAGGCAGGCCGCCGCCGGCCGGAGGTTTGGACTGCGGTCGCTCAAAGGCCGTTGCCGACCGCCGGCCAATCGGCTAAACGGATTTCCGCACGCACCCGTAGCTCAGCTGGATAGAGCGTTGCCCTCCGAAGGCAGATGTCAAGCTGTTTTGCGGGAGCGTCAGACCGAAAAGAGACTTTACTTTCAGACACTTGAGAAATCGGCGCGGATCGCTTCACAGCCACGAAGTTTCCGCGTAAGCACTGCGTAAGCAGGCAGGCACCCGTAGCTCAGCTGGATAGAGCGTCGCCCTCCGAAGGCGAAGGCCACACGTTCGAATCGTGTCGGGTGCGCCACCCAATGAATAGCTCTCTCGGAAGCCGGGATGAGCTAGCAGCACATTCCCCGCCACTCTTTAGAAATTCGTTCAGCGCGAAAGGCGCCATCTCGCGCGTGCGTGTGGTCGTTAGAAGCCAATTCATTTGCTTGAGTTGCGAACCTCGGTCTTGACGCCGTCGATCAAGACAGGTGGGGCGCATAGATTTAGGGCTAGTTAGGCCTTTGGGCTTTTGAGCCTCACGCCTTCGCCCTTCTGGTCGGCATCGAGAAATTCTATGCCGGCTTTGACCAAAGCGTCCTGAACAGCTTGCACCGTACTTATCCGAGAATCCACAACACCGCCTTCCAGCCTGGCAACCGCGTTCAGCGACACGATCGCCTTGTCCGCGAGTTGCTGCTGGGACCAGCCAAGCAACGCTCTAGCAGCCCGAATTTGTCGAGAGGTGATCATAAGATCACCATCGACACCCCTAGCAAAAGCGCCACTATAAGGTTATAAATACACCTCTTAAGGGTATCATCCACCCGCATGAGAATGAAATCTCATGTGGATAGCCGCGAGATATCCGAACTGGGCCCACGGCGCATTTCCGGCGCAGATGTTGCCGTCCATTGAGGATGCCGGAGCAATGAAGACCCCCTCGTCTCGACCGTCTTACAAGTCTCAGACCAAAGTCGGTTCTCGCTCCGGCCGTTGCGATGGCGAGAATCCTAACTACGGTTCTAGACGCTCAAATTCAGACCTCGCTAACATACGGTTCAATGCAACCGACGACGATTTCGGCTTGATCGTGTTGGGCAGGCAGCTCGAAGAGGCTCTTGCCAAGTTACGAGCCTTGGACGATCCGGCATCACAAGACCATCTTGAACAAATTGAGACCTTGCTCGCTGGCCTAGCGCCCATAGAGCAGGCCATAATTGCCACACCGGCACGAACTATAGCCGGTCTGGGCGTAAAAGCTCGTCATGCATCTTACGTCAATTCCGAACACTGGGATGCGCCCATTGACCGGATCGACTGGAATGCTCGGACCGTTCGTTCCTTGATTGAAGCGGTGTGCGACGTGGCCGCAATACCATGCTCATTGAGGTCGAACTCCAAGGAAGAGAAATAGTCGCGCGGTACAGACCTTGCTGCCGTTCAAGTTTCGAGTGAAGGAGTGGAGCGAATGAGCATCGTGTCGATCATGGCCGCGTTCCTCGAAGAGGAGTTACGAGAACATGGTATCCGCGGATTAACCAAACGCGAGCATGAAACGATCGTCATCAGCATGATCAAACGCACCGCCGAACTCGAGACCGACGTCAAGCAGCGTCGTTCGGGAGCACGCCTCGATGATCAGAACTGAGGGATTGTTGGTGTGTTGCGGATGGCTTTTTTAGCGTGGAGGAGAGGGACGGACTCCTGACCAGCCGCTACGAAACCCCAGAAACCCCGCAAAACAACTACCGCCTGAAGGATAGTACGATCCCGAGAGCAATGGGCCCGGCGACACCCGCGGCCTCGCCGCCGGGCGACCCGCGACGAAGCAGAGGCGCTCGAACTGCAGCCGTCGCATGCTGACCGGTTCGACGAAATAGCGGAAGCGCGGGTGCTGAAGGAGCACGGCTCGTTGCGTCCGGGTCCCTAGCGCGGTATTCGCGCTACTCGGCGGTGAGGTTCGTCGTCTTCGGCACCTCGCCCGCGTTCGTAGCGAGAAGGCTCCGCATCGCGCGCGCCGCCGGCACGAACGCGTTGTCGTATGAGAACGCGTGCCAGTCGATATTCTCGCGGGCGCCTAGCTTGTCCTGGTGCAGTTTGTCCCTGACGTCCTTCACGCTGCCGACGTCCGCCGCGAGACCGAGCTTCTTGTCGGGGTCGAATTTCCTCTCGAGGGACACCTTCCAGTCCTCGATGCCGATGCGTTCCGCCTTCGATCCGTCCAGACCCTTCTCCCTCAGCCAGAGCGCTGAGCCGAGCCCCTCGCACACAGAGAACGTGCCGACACAAAACTCAAAGTCGAGCATGTGGAAGTAGGATTCGAAAAGGAGCCTGCCTCGCTTCGCGTGCGGAACGATCAGCGCGGCCTTCATCTCCATTGCGACCAGCACGTGCTTGAGGTTGGAGACCAGCCGTAGCCGCACGTCCTCATGAAGGCCGTCGGGCAGACATTTCCGGATCCAGTCTTGCCATGCCGTGGCGGTCGACAGATGCACGTAACCCGAGGCTCCGTCGGGGCAGTTCGATGAGTTGGAACAAGTTCGTCTCCTTGTCTGCTCGTGAAAGTTTTTCAGGCCTTTTCTACAACGTGTGCTGCGCGGTTACGCCGCCGGCGTCGGGCCTTCCTTCACGCCGCGGGCGACGATCCGCAGCGTCCCGTCCGGCAGCGGCCGCTGCAACTTCAGCGCTTCGTCCGCGGGCGCCGTCATCCAGGTCTCGACCTCTACTGGCGAGGTCAGGATCACGGGCATCGCCTTCGGGTGGATGGCGCCGATCTCGGCGTTCGGCTCCGTCGTGAGGAAAGCGTAGAGGTCGTTGATGGTCTCGCCTTTCTTGACTTTCCTGACGGACGTCCAGTTGGTCCAGATGCCGGCGAAGCACGCGAGCGGCCGGGTCTCGTCGAGCGCGAACCAGACGTCGCCGCCTTCGGCCTTGTTGAACTCGCTGAACGACTTGAACGGGACCACGCAGCCGTGGTCGGGACCCAGCCAGCGCTTCCATTGCGCGCTGGTGACGTTCCTGATGTTAGTGGTCCCGCTGTCCGGCTCCAAGCGCAGCAGCTCCTTGAAGTCGACGGTCTTGCCCTTGGCCTCCAGCTTCTCGGCCCGCCTCTTGGTGGCGTCCATGAGCGCCTTCGCCGACGACAGCATGCCCCAGCGGGCCATCGCGAGCTCAAGGCCGACGGCCGAGTTGCGGACGATCGGCGCCGAGTAGTCATGGAAGAGGCCGGGGAGCGAGGGCAAGTTGCCGGTGCGGTCGTTGCCCGTCGGCACTCCGAAAAGCCGCCGGATCGCGTCGGCGTTCTTTGTCATCGAGTATAGGTTGCACATTCAGCTTTATTCCGATTCATCGCCGGTGGTGACCTGAGCGCCACGCGCTGCGGCGGACCGGGGAGCCGTGTTTCGTGCCGCTCTCGCCGCCTCGCTATCGATTCTGAGCGCGAACGATTCCGGCCTCGCTTGCAGATCCTTGAAGAGCGTGCGGACGGTTGCCTGATAGACTTCGAGCAGCAGCTCGTTCGTGTCGAAGAGCAGCTTCCCGGTCAGAGTGATGCCTTCGTCGAAGACGGTCTGGATCATATACAGAGGTGGTTCGCTATCCCCTTCCCACACGTCGAAGGGCTCCACCGTCATTCGCATCATGTCCTCGTCCGAATGGGCCATGATCGTATTGCGCATCTCGACCAGTCTTTCGTGCAGTGACCGCTTTTCGTCGGAAAGCTTCAGGCCCACCATCTTCATGGTGAGCGGCATGGTCCCGCCCCGGGACTGGGCGAACGGCCGGGTGTAGGCAACGACGAGAGTGGTTTCGAAGCAGCGGAAGCGCCGAAGATCGACTTTGGAGTAGCTCGCGTCCTCGTCGCATTCGTAAAGGAACGCGCACGCGCTCAGAGCCTGCTGCAGGTCGTTAAGCGAGTACAAGAGGCGGCGTCTCCGCGCGTCCGCGTGCTGGGTCGCCTTCTCCTGATCCGGTGGCGCGGACATGATGAGGTATCTACCTTGCGGCTGGCCTCACGACGAATGAAGATCGTGTCGGGAGCGGACGGACAGTTGTAGCAGTGTCGCGGCCGGCCGGCGATTGGCCGCCGCGCACCGGCTGCAGCGGAGCCGGCCAACCAGGTCGTGGACGAAGTTGGGGGCAAGGTCAGCGCCAGCTGGCGGGGCGCTCGGTCACGCTCACGAACAGAACAGAACATAGCATGAACATAGAGTCGAGTCCGCGATAACCGGAGGCATCGCTCGATCCTATGCGCCCTTAACGTCTGATTGCATAAGCGATGGCTGGAAATTGTCCGATCGAGCGCTGAAAGCGCACGACTATCTCTTTCTGCTAAAGTAGCGACAGAGAGAGATTATTTCAGTTGTTCCAGATTCGGGAGGAAACGCCCTCCCGCAATCATGCTACGGGGGGCGCAGATGGCATTCTTCCGAAATCTCTTGACCGCTGCTTTTCGCTTTTTCAGGGGATCGGAGTTCAAGCCTCAGACAGGTGGCACATACCGACCGATCGTTCAGCTGAACCGCTGGTCGGGCCAAGATCGACCACCATCTCTGATGTGGAAGGATTGCCATCCGCGAACCCGTGCGACCTTCAAGGCGGAGCTCACTTGCTCGAACGGTCATAGCGTCTCGCTACGCGGTCATTCCGTGGGTGAGGACGGACGTGTATCGCCGAGTGTCGTCTGCTTAGCCCCCGGCTGCGACTTCCACGACTTCGTGCTTTTAAAGGAGTGGTCCGCGGGAGCTCTCCGGTAAAGCCTACGCAGCCTCTAGGACGTCTTCGTGGCCGGCCAACCTGCCGGCCTCGATGCGTTTACCCTGGTTGTCGAAGGCATAAAGCTCAGAAATGCGACTTCCGTCCCAAACGTAGCGAAAATGCACCGTCTGCTGCGACCGTTGCAGCACATCTCCCGTCAAGATTGCTACACAAGCGCCGGTAGGACGCTCGATTGGGCGATAGAGAATGCCATTTGCGTTTTCGGGCATTCTCGTTCCGAGATCGTAACGAGATAGCTGATCCATCGCCGCCACGGATCTCGAGACCTGACGCAAGTCCCAAAATACTCCATTGATCGGAGTACAGAGCATACGCATGTCGAGTCCGATCGGAGCTTCACTCGTGGCTTCCATGAACGACTGGCGCTTGGCGACCGATACGGCCAAAGCCGTCTGCTGCTCCAGGGAAAGTTCAAGACACGGACGCTGTTCGTCAAAAAACGTGCTGCCGTCAGGATTGCCGTAGGCGAACGGCGCCAAATTCCAGTTCTGCAGCTTCGGATCGGCGTTTGCTCCGTCGGCTGCATTCCTTTGCAATCGATCAAGCGACCGCAGACGCGGGTTTGTGATATTTTCCACCGAGACGATCTCATCGAGTCGATCGCTTGCGATGAGGCCGTCATAGACGTTGACTGGCGGAAACCTTGACGGGATCAGTCGATAAGCGTTTCCCGACCACGGCACGATAGGAGCGCTATCAACCACCTCGTTGGGCATCCAGATATCTCCTCACGCGGATTATGCCCGTCATGCCTTCCAGCATCACGTCCATAGCGCTGGCCCCATCGAAATAACGATTCTTGGCGCGAATCCAAGCTTCGCCGCGGTCGTCCTGCGTGAACAGGATCCGCAACGATTTCCAGATCCCCAGGATGTGCGAAAGCCGCTCCCGGGTGTCCGCAGGGATGCCCCCGCCATCCTTTTTCCATTTGAAAAACGTCGAGCGCCCCGGTGAGCCGAGCAGGGCGATCTGTTCATCAGTCGTCAAATGCCAGAGTTCGGAGATCCGCAAGAAGGTCTCTAGCTCGGCCGGAATCCTGGATTGCCCGGCACCCCCATGAGGGACGGGTGTTGCTGTGACCATAGATGCTTCCTGTCTTATTTTGGACTTGACAGACGTTTTAGTCCAATTATAGATATAGTCCAGATCAGGACTACATGAACACGATAGTCCAAAACGAGCGAGCGTCAAGCTGAAACGGTCCGCATCGGCGGAAAGGGGAAGTCACGTGGTAAATGTTGAGGAGAGCCGCGTTCGCGGCACGGAATACCAGGTCAATGGAGTGGGCGTTGCATTCTCGGACGGTATCGTGACCGGGCGCGAGGTGTTGACCCATTCGGGAAATGTTCCCGCAAGCGAGTTCCAGCTGATCTTAGTGCGAAACGGTCGTACCCACCTCATCGGGACCGATGACGAGGTCGATCTCGACAAGGAGCACGGAGGTATGTTCCGTGCATTTCCCTCTGATCGCAACTACGGCTTCACCGTCGACGAGGTGGCCCAGACCTGGGGCGCGGTGGACATGGAGGTGGACGAATTCCTCCGTATCTGGCCGCCTCGGGTCGGTCATCACTGGGTGCTCGAGCGTGATGATGAACCGGATACCGTGCTTATGACCGGCGGTATCTTGTCGTTCGGCCCCGAAGGTGTCGAGGATGTCGTTTCGCGCAAGGACGCCCATCCTGAAACCGTCATCGTAACGGTGGTGACCACCGCCGGCACTTACCCAGCGGAAGGTGCCAAGCGCTATCCGACGTCGACCCGGATTGGAGATGTGCTCGTCGAGGCGGCTCGGAAGCTGGACATCCGCGACAGCTCGACCTGGATCGTCACGGTCGCGGGACGCGACGTGAATCCCGCTTTCACGTTCTCCCAGGCTCATTTGACGGGCAACATCGCGCTCGAGTGGGGCCCTCGCGAAGGTGGCGGCGGTGCTTAAGGCTCTTTCCAAGGCAGCGTTCGACCGGGACGTCGGGCGGATCGATGTGCGGTCCGCCCGGATGAGGGGATGGACGATCCTCGAAGCGAACTATCCCATCCTAGATGTTCTTTTCGATCACGCAGCCGCTGCGCCGCTGCGGTTGCGATTTCGCTGCGACGACTGGGACGAAGTTCCGCCTTCGATCGAATTGCTGAACAGGGAAGGGCACCATTTGACGACGGCGCCGCCAAATGTTGGCAACGTCTTCCATCCTGGTGGGCATCCGTCAACGGGCCGTCCGTTCGTCTGCATGCGGGGGGCGCGCGAGTTTCACACCCATCCCAGTCACACCACCGAGCTATGGGACAACTATCGCGGTCAGTCCGGCATGGATCTCGGCGGCATCGTATTTCAACTTTGGCAGGCATGGAAGAGGAGCGTCGGATGAGCTCGATCCTATGCAGCAGTGATGTCCTGAAGAAGACCATCGCCCTCCTTCGTCGAGAAATGAAGGAGGGCCAGGAACGGGTCGCGCTTTGGCTTACGTCGTCGGTCGTCCGTTCTCCTGCAACGATCGTCGAAGTATACGAACCCGAGCAGGTCGTCGACGTCGATTACTTTCGGATCCCGCCGGCGTCGATGCGGACATTGATGGACCATCTGCGGTCGACACGTCGACGTATCGCCGCGCAGATCCATACGCATCCCGGTCGGGCTTACCATTCCGAAGTCGATGCCGAGTGGGCAATCGTGCGGCATGTGGGCGCTCTTTCTCTGGTGCTTCCTCGCTTCGCAGCCTCAACCACCCCGAAGAACTTCCTGGAAGAGGTCATGACGTACGAATACTCGCACGACGGCGAGTGGGAGCATCGTCCGAATTTCGGCGCCGACGCGCGGGTGAAAGTAACGTCATGACCAAGGCCGCCCAGCAAAATGCCCTGATGCTCGCCTCTCTTCTAGGTGTCGACGAGGCCAAAGCCAGCGAACGGCTGGCACGGGCTGTTCTGATCACCGCCCCTCCGGGGGAAAAAGCGGAATGGGCCTTCGAGATCGGCGAGCTCCTAGGACGCACCGTGAACGTGCGCTTTGCGCAAGCGGAAGCACCGCACCCGGAGGTGGAGTTGGTCATCGCGGACGCAACTCCCCGCACCGGTGCCCTTCACTTGTACGCGGACTTGGGTTTCACCAACGCCGTCGCAGCCCTGCATCCCATTGCCGGTCTGAGCGGTCGGCCCCATCCTCTTCACGCCGCCGCAGCCGCGTGCGCCGTCACCGCCGCTGTCGTCCATACCGTCGTCGGCTCGGAATCTCTTCCTCAAGTCCGACTGCCCATGCGGCTGGACTATTCGCAGCTCGGTATTCCGCCCGGCTCTCTCGACCGTCCGCTTGATATCGGAAGCGGGGCAATGGCCGGCGCAGGCGCGATCGCCCACGCATTTCTCCGTGCTGCCCGGCATGTGGACCTACGTGGTGAACTGACGGTCATCGACCCCAAGACGGTGCAGGCCGGCATCTTGAACCGATGTCTCTATCTCCGGGAAGAGGATATAGGCAGCGATAAAGCGACTGCTCTTGTGACGCGGGCGCAACCCGACTTTTCCGAACTACGGCTTCGTGCTCACGTAGGCGATTTCAAGTCTTATGTTCGCCCGCTTCCGCGTCCCCCGGAGACGACGTTCGTTACGGTCGACAGCCGTCACGTCAGGCGCCATATCCAGGGGGAGGTCCCACGCCGCATCGTGGATGCATCGACCACCGACGCACGCGGCGTCGTGATTCACTCGAACGTGCTTCCCACCGATAATGCTTGTCTCGCATGCATCTACCGCCACGTCCCTGAAGAGCATGCTCGCGAGCGATCGATCGCTGAAGGACTCGGAGTGGATCTGGCGGATGTCAGGACCGGTCTGATCACTGCCGAAATCGCGCAGCGGATCGTTCGCACGCACCCTGCAATCGTCGCTGAGGACATCGTCGGCATCGCGTTCGACAGTCTGTTCCGGCAGCTGTGCTCGGAGCAGGCGCTTGCCTTGCCAGAGGGACGTCAGGTACTAGCGCCGTTCGCCTTCGTGTCGGCGTGGGCCGGCATTCTGCAGGTAGTGGAGATGCTGCGCTCATTCGCGGGGATGAAGGAAACAAACTACTGGCAGGTCGACCCTTGGAATACTCCGGTCGCACGGGCACGAACGCTGCGGCCTCGTCATCCCGAGTGCCAGTTTTGCTCAAAGCCAGAGTATCGGCCAATTATTCACTCGCTTTGGGGTTAGGCGATCTTGACCAGCCCTGCCAAGCCGACCAGCAGCCGGGCTGCCTCGCATCGACGGAGCCAACTGGGCAAGTTTGCCGCGGCGTCGCCTTGAAGGCGACGAGGTACTGAATCTCGACCTCGAGCCTTGCCCCTGTGCCTCGGCGCGCCACACGCGCAGCACCGCCCCCGTGGGTCCCTGGTCCGATGGGCGGCCCTCAACGTGGTCGCCGAACACACGGCCTCTTCCTCGGAAGACATGGGCCCGCTTCCGTCCTGCCGGCGCCGGATCGAAACTGCCCGCCCATGCAGGCACCGGATAGTTCTCCCGGGAAATCCGCAGGGCGCGGCAACCCGCTTTGCTATGAGGGCAACAGCTCCCGATCGCTACATCCAGCGCCCGCTCGACGCCATTAGCCAGATCTGGCTCCGCGTTGGGTCGCGGTGCAGGACGATACGCGACACCCCGCGCAGTCGGCCCCCGCCTGCCTTTACCGAGGAAAGCGGAATCGCACGTTGCGTATCACGTGAGCTTGACGCCTGCGGTTGAATGGACCGATGAAAGCGGGGCTGTCATTGTTCTGCTGCGGCTGACCCGCGCTGGTGTCGTGTTCGGTTGGGCGGCAAGCCGCTCCTGACAATGGCTCGGCTGCGCCCACTCCTACCCCGGCCGGCCCAAGTCGAGCGCCATCGGAACTTGCGAGCAGACGTTCTTGAACGTCGGCACCGATAAGCCCACGTATCTGCCGCTTCGGCCAGGTTCAACGCCGCGAGCCACCGCTCACTCATGAGTCACAACCATTAATCGCTGCCCCTTTGTTCCGGCTTACTAAACCCGACATGGGCGCCGCCACCGACGCAGCAACAATGGTAGCGCGGCTATCGTTGGCGCGCTGCAGCCTGACGAGCCAGGATGCCAGCGAGCGACTGCTTTTTTCTATGTTGTAGGGCTCGCACACGATCGCCTTGAGCTCAATGAGATTTTCGCATCTCCGAAGGGTGCCATTCCAGGCGCGTAGATAATTCGAGATATCGACAGACCGCGTTCGCTAATTGCATCTGTCTCGGGGTCCGGCACTCCGCTTCGAAGAGCCGCGGCGACGCGATGATCGCGCAGATGCATTTCGCTCGCGAGGTCGCGACGTTCAATCGGTTTGCGCTATACAGAAACTCCATACCCCTGGGTGCATCGGCATGACTCGATGTCGTCATCGAGTAGATCACGATCGGTGCCTCGCGGCCCTGGAACTTGTCGACCGTCCCTATCCGTGCGCCGGGAATGCGCTCCTGTAGTTCGAACACCTGAGCATTGTAGGGCGCTATGATCAGTATGTCGTCCAAACCGACTGGCGCCTCTACACCTTCGCGGTTCGTCCAGGTCGTCCCGCATTGCAGTATCTCCGAGACCAAGTCACGAACGCAGTCGGCCTCTTCTCGCGACGAACTCTGGTTGCCTTGGTGCTCGACGGGCAAATATCTAAGACCCGATCCTTGGAGGCGTCCGCCCGATCGGATCGACTGGTTTTCCAGTCCGGGGCGCGGATAAAGACGACTCTCGTAGAACATCTCCGAATTGAATGAACATATCGACGGATGCAGCCGCCACGTCTCCGGCAGGAATAGTCCGCGGTCGGCCGGGACCGTCGCATGAACACCGAGGATATGATCGAGGGAAGATACATCGACGCCGTCGGGATGACTGCCTTGGATCGGCTGCTCGAGCTGCCGGGGATCTCCAAGGAGAACGATACTCTTAGCGGCCTGTGACACGGCTAGCACGTTCGCTAGCGACATCTGCGCGGCTTCGTCAATGAAAAGAACGTCGACGCTTCCCGCGGCATCGGTCCTTGCCCAGAACCAGGCCGTCGCGCCCCCGACGTTGCAGTCCGAGCGCAGAGCGTCGAGAAAGTCCGCGTTATCGGACGTAAACCGGAGTGGTGGCCGGTCGTCCTCCATTTCTGATACCTTCTGGATACATCCGAACTCGATACCTTCTTTGCGGGCCGCCACGAGGACCTCGTCCAGAAGGTTGCGGATCACTTTGTGACTGTTCGCGGTTACGCCTACGGACTTTCCGTTCTTCGCCAACCCGCAGATCATGCGAGCGCCCGTATATGTCTTCCCGGCGCCTGGCGGTCCCTGCACCGGAAGGACGCTTTGCTCGAGATTTAGCGCGGCTCGAATGGCCGCGGTGAGCGTCTCCTCGCCCTCGACCTGAAACGCTTGTCCGCGCAGCCGAGGCGCAGCGCCCATGAGCAGATCCCGCGCCGCCTTGTGATCGCCGTCGCCCTCCATCCCATGGTCCGCCACATACTCGCCGAGCCGCATCAGGGAATCGGCGAGCACCTGGGTGTCAACGTAGCTATGGGCGAAGATGGCCTCGGGATGATACGTCGCCGTATCTCCGCGCTTCTTGATGTCGATCGTTCGTTCGTCGAGTGAAATCCCCACCGTGCGCCCGAACTTGTCGCCTCCGATGCTCCTGAGTTCATCACCTTCCCGGATGTCCGTGTCCTGAAGCACGAACGCGTACCGGTGGATGGGTGCCTTGGCGGTGCCGCCCACTTGGCTCAGGAAGATCATGTCCGACAGGCCATCGCGCTCGTGAAGCAGGTCCTCGGCGGACAGGTCGCGAAGCCGGAAGTATTCCCACCAGACGGCTTTCTTCTCCCGGCCGTGCCAGTCGAGCATGAAGGCGAGAAGCCAGCGGGCTTGCTGTTCGGGGCTGCGTTGCAAGACGTCGTCCGGCACACCGAGGGTGAGCCGTGCCACGAGTGCGGCGACCTTCTTCTGCCACTCGTCGAGCTCGGCGCTGATCTCGGCGGTCGGCCCCGCCGGCCGCTCGACTGTCGCTCCGGCGGCGACCAGAGCCGTTCGAACCGTCTCCAGCCAGTTCCGCAAAGCTTTGGTTGAGACGCAGTCGTCGCGATTGTATCCTTTGATCGCGATCTTGTCGGCTTCAGGAACGCCCGATGGGTCGGCGAGTTCTAGCCGCGCCTGCGTCCTGGCCATCACGGCTCCAACGTCTGCCAACGGCACGCTCCGGACAAAGCCGTAGAGCGGCTCGAGCTTCTTTATCGAATAGCTTTCCACGCTCGCCCTGATGGCATGGCGTACGACCGAGAAGAGATCGACGAAGATCTGCCCTCGAAGAAGATTATCGACTTCGTTTTCGCGGGTCGCGTAGCGTCCCATCAGACGCTTCATCGCCGCCGGTTCGTATGGGGCGAAGTGAAAGATATGCAGGCTCGGGTATTCCTTCAGACGCAGTGTCACGAAGTCGACGAAACGTTCGAACGCCGTCCGCTCTTCCTGCCTGTTGGATGCCCAGTCTCCGACGTATCGCTCCGACCCATCCGCATCGATGAAGACGTATCCGAACAGAAATTCGAGACCCCCATTGCCCACGAACGGATCTCCTTCGAAGTCGAAGAAGATGTCGCCGGGCGACGGCTCAGGAAGACGCGCCAATCCGAACCCCGGCACCGGAGCGAGCGTTTCGTACAGAATCTTACCGGCTCTGATCCCTTCGATCTGGATTCTCGCCTGTTCGCGTATTTTCTCGAAGCTCTTGGCTGCACCGCGATCAGGTCTCCAGGGAAGCGGCAGAGGGACCGCCGCGAGCTCCGTGGTGGTGTTGACCCCTCGCCTTTCCAATTCGCCGATTTGGGATTTGCTGACGCCAGCGACCAGCGACATGTGGTCGTCGGCCCTCCTTCTGTCGTCGCACTGGCGACGCCAGCGGCAGATTTCACAATGCTCGATCGGTTCGGGATAGGCGGCGACGGCGTCTCCGCCGGAGACGGCACGCTCGAGGCTGGCCCTCACATGGCGGTAATAGGCGGCGTAGTCGGCGACGCGATGCTCTTCGGGCGAGAAATCGTTTCCCGGCGTGACGACGAAAGCCGACTCAGGTTGGCAACCCTGCATCTTGGAAAGAAGATCGGAGTACAGCGATATCTGCAGGACCGTGTTGCCCTTCGTTTCCCGGGACAGCTTCGTGTCGGTCACCTGGTACGACCATGGACCCAGCTGGCTGGGCTTCTCCACGCGAAGAAGGACGTCGGCCCGCCCGCTCCATACGCCGTCTTGCAGTGCCGCCTGAACGATAATGGCGTCGCCCCTGCCGAGGGCTTCGCGGGTGGCGGCAACCGAGATCGCGTCAACGCCCACGCCGTCGATCAGGGTCGCGACCGTACCGGTCGAGGTGAGGTGATGGACGTAGTCGCGTTCGTGCACGGCGCCGCGCTCCGCCAACGTCTCAAGCACCGGGTCCCAGATCTTCGGCTTGGCAAGCTCGCCGTTCGCCACCTTGACGTCGAGCGCGGTCAGATAGCGGCAATTCAGATGCCCGACCAGATCGCCGGCGCTGAGAAAAAGCTTCCCATCCGCTTTGTGCATACTGCCTCCCCACCGATCGCGATCGCCTTGAACTAGCTACGCGCCGGCGGCCATCGCTGATATATCGGCTATCCGGCCGCGGTTCTGCTTGGCCCACAGCGAGCGCGCCAATCCTTCCGGCACCTGCTCTCTGAATTTTCCGGTCTTGACGTTAGCGACGAATGCCGAAACGTCCGCCGGATCGATCTCACGCATCTGCGCGAGCTTTTCCAAGATGGGCCGGAGCTCTTCCTGCTTGATCTTGGAAACCGACACCCCCAATTCGTGGACGCCCGATTTGAGACCGGCCATAGCCAGAGCCGCGCTGAAGACCGCCGTCGCCTGAGAACCCCGCCAGAGAAAGACGTGCATGTCCCGGTCTTCGGGCACGAGCCAGCGGTGCTGCAAATCCAGATTCTTGAACATCTCGCGCCCTTCGGACAGAAGCTTCCGAGCCTTCTCGTCCAGATAGGGCGGCACATCGTTCGCAAGATAGACCGATCGCATTTCCGCCACCAGCCTGTCGTGTGCGGGTTCGCCGGAAGCTGGTTCGAAGCGCGGGACGACGCCGCCCGGATGCGGTGCGACGACCAGCGTCATCGTCTGCTCGTCAAGGTCCTGCACGATCCATCGTCTCCCGGCGAAGACGACCAGGCCGTCCTTATGGACGGGATGGGTGATCGGCAGCGTTCCGAGAGTCCGCCCGCCGACCGTCAGCCGCCACTCTTCGCCGGACTCGAAAACCGCGAAGAAGCTGCGCGACTGCGCCGCTTTTTCACCCTCCTGTCCGAGCATGAGCGTACCGTCCGCGGCCTGCTCGACGAAGCGCACGTTGCGTGATCCAAGATGGCGCAGCAGGTTCACGAAGTCGTTGGTCGAGATTGACGCGAAAGGACCAGGTCCACACAGAAGGTCGTACAGCGGCTTGGGTCTGATGCCACCGCGCTCGACGATGACTGAGAGTATCTGGTGGATCAGCGTCGAGGCGATCTCTGGTGACGTCCCGGCTTCCTCGACGAACCCCTGGAGAAGAAGCCTAACGACCGCGACAGACCTGATCGTGTTCGATCGAAGGCGGTCCAGTATCCCCGACTTCCGATCGATGTTCGGTTCTCTCAGGTAGATGCGCAGGACGGACGGTGTACCGCGGCGTCTGCCGGTCCGACCGAGTCTTTGCCTAAGCGACGCCAGCGAACGCGGCGCTCCTATCTGAGCGACCGACTTCACCGAGCCGATGTCGACGCCTAACTCGAGTGTCGACGTGCAGACCGCTGTCGTGGGCCGCTTCCCATCCTTGAGGCGATCCTCCAAATCCTCCCGCAATGTCTTCGAAAGGCTGCCGTGGTGAGGATAAAATTCGTTTGGCACGTTCAGCTTTTCGGAGCGTCGGCGCAGCCGGTCGGCCGTCGATTCCACAGTCCGCCGCGATCCTCCAAAGATGAGATTGTTTTCACCTCGTAGCGTCTCGAACAGATGATCCGAGATCCAATCGAGCGCGATTCGATGCGGCAGACCGTCCTCGCTCTCCGTCCCTCCCTCGGCGTGATCGGGATCGTCGAGATCGGGTGGCTCGACGTATCCCCTGACCTGGAGCCTCAGTTCCGGCGCGTCGGACTTCGCCAGAAGTTCGGCCACACGATCCGGATCTGTGGGCCGCAGCCAAGTGCGCGCTTGCCCTAGATCACCGATCGTCGCAGAGAGACCCACCCTTCGCGCCGGGCGGGCCGCCATTGCGTCGATGCGGCGGAGCAGGCTCGCGACATGCAGACCTCTCGGTCCCTGGAGGAAGGAGTGGAGTTCGTCGACGACGATAAACTCCGCAGCCGACAACAGCCGCTTGGCGTCGGCAGGACGGCGGACGAACATTGCCTCGATGGACTCCGGCGTGATGAGCGCGATGCCGTCCGGCTTACTCATCGCTTTCTTCTTGTCGGCCTGTGGCGCATCGCCGTGCCACTTGACGACGGGGATCTCCATGCTTTCGCAGAGCTCTTCCAGACGCCTGAACTGATCGTTGATGAGTGCCTTGAGCGGACTTACGTACAGAACCGAGAAGCCGGACGCCTTCCTTTCAGCTATCGAAGTCAAGATCGGCAGAAACGCCGCCTCGGTCTTTCCGGCGGCGGTTGTCGCCGCAATCAGGATGTCGCTGTCGCCGTCGAGCACCTCGACGATCGTACGGGCCTGGATTTCGCGCAGTTCGTCCCAGCCCTGATCGCGGATCCAGCGGCGGATCTTCGGGTGGAGCCGGTGATAAGCGGATTCAAGTCCCGATGCGGAAACTGGTGAGCTCATCCTCGTCTCCCGGTTGCGGTCCGCCTTCGGGCACCATCTCCTCCTGGCCGTGCAAATCGGCGGTGATCTGAACTTGCCCCAGCAGATCCTGCCACTTGGCGCCGGGATTCTGCTCCAGAACCGAAAGCAACTGGACGAACGCCTTCACCGTCGTCCGGGGCATCCGGAAATACGCTTCACCAATCCGGCGATCGCAATGGTTCATGAACGCCTTCAGAGCCTCGTCCGGCACCAGATTGTTGGATGGATCGCCTCCTGCGAAGACGTTCCTGATGTTCGACAGCAGGACGAGGAGGTCCTCTGGCGTCAAGTTCTGGAGGTTGATGACCGGTCCCGAAAAGTCCACGAGACCTCCCGTCGCGAACTGGTTCTCGGCGAGACGCGACTGCAGCGCTTCGTAGCTGAATAACCCTCGCCGGGTGTCCATCAAGAACGGTGGCGTTCCGCACATCATGAATCCGATGTTGGACGTATTCCCCTGGAGGGCGTCGTTGACGATGCGCAGTATCTGCTCGAAATTCAGCTTCCGCGCCTGGGCACTTTGCAGCTTGTAGATGTTCACCATCTCGTCGAACACGACGAAGAGCCCGGCATAGCCGGCCACCTTGGTCAGACATGCGAGCGATTTCAGAGAATCGTACACGCTGTCGTCATCAATGATCGTACGGACGCCGAGCGACTTGTTCGCCTCTGTCTTCGTCGAGAACTCCCCGCGCAGCCAGCGCAAGGCAGCGGTCTTGAGCTCTTCGTTCGACGTTTCACTGCCGCGCCAATAGGCCTTCAGAACGGTCGCGAAGTCATAGCCGCCGACGAATTCCTGTATCGGCGCCAGCCTCTCGTCGATGATCTTCTCGACGGCGATCTGCCGCTCGCTCGCCTCCTTCACGGCGTCCGTCACTAACCGCTCCACGACGGCCGCCAACGCGCCGCCTTCCGGCTTGGTCCGCGTGGCCATGTTCCGGACCGCTTCGGAATACAGTGCTCTGGCCTGGCCCCCTCCGGCATGGATGCGGCGGTCGGGCGCCAGATCGGCATGGACGGTGACGCACTTCCGCTCCAGCGCGATCAATCGGATCAGGTTCGCGAAGAAGGTCTTTCCTGCGCCGTAGTCGCCGATCACGAACCTGACGGCGGCCCCACCGTCAGCGACACGGTCGACGTCGCGAAGGAGAGCACCGATCTCCGCGGCTCTGCCGACCTGGATATGCGGAAGGCCCACTCGCGGAACCACACCTGCGCTGAGCGCCTGAATGATCGTATCCCGTTCCTTCGGCTTGATTGCCTTCGGCGCCTTGCTCATGTCGTCGTCTCTCTCAATTCGGCCAGCCGCGGCCGCAGCTGGGGTGCCATGACGATCTCATCGCCCTCCTCCAGCAACGGCTCGTCGAAGTGGTCGAAGGACCAGTCGTTGATGCGTTCAAGAGCGCCTTCGGGAAGGAGCTTCATGGCGCGTGCGCGCTCTTCGAATTCGGCTTTGGAAATGGAACCTTTGAGCTCGACCTGCTCGAGCAGTTCGGTATGCTGGCGGTCCAGTCCTTCAAGGGACGCGCCGTTCGCCGTGAAAGCGACGGGCGTCTCGTCTTCCGAAGGTGCCGGTTCTTCCTCGAAGATGTTCGCCAGCAGTTCGGATACGGCCGCCGTTTCGCGTTGCGTCCGGGCGAGACGCACGGCATCGATCTTTATGCCGGCAGCATCATCCGGCGGGGCGAGAACTTCCTTAGGAATCGGAATGCCAGCCTCGCGCCTTTCGTCCGAGACCGCCACAGGTTCGTCGCTTCTTGGCGCCGCCCGGTGCAGTTCGGAATAGATACGCTCCTTAGGCAATCCCAAAGACTTGTGCAGCCGTTCGAGAAACTTGACGTCGTCCGCATCGACGTTGCCGCTGCCACCCACGACGGCAAGCGCGGCGTCGGCGATCGCCTCGCGTTCGGCATCGCTCCGTTCCGCCAGCCGCTTCATTACCCTCGACAGCTTCGGCGGACTGTTGAAGGTCGTAACGGCGAAGGCGATAAGGCGGGCACGCTCGATCGCGCCGAGGTCGTTTCCGTCTCTGATCCCGTCGATCACGCGGGACATCTCGTCTCCGGATGTTTGGCCATCCGCCGCTGCGGCGAGTACGGCGACTTCGACTTGAGCCTTCATCGTGCGGTAGGCCGGACGCTCGAAATCGACGTGACCGCCGCCTGGAGCGCTGAATAGGAAAACCTGATCGTCCAATTGCGGAACGGCGCTACCAAACCGGCGATCCGGCTCGATGGCGATGTCGACGAGATCAAGCACCTGACTCAATTGCTCGGCGAGACCCGGCGCCACTTTGTCCCGCACCTCAAAATTCGCCGCCTGTAGAACCGTCCGCATCTTGGTGCTCGCGCGGCCATGGCCGCCCATGATCTCCGACAGACGCGCCTTGAATTGGTGCAGGGCCTCGAACCCGATCTCCGACAAGAGATCTGCAGGAAGCATGAGCGCGGCCTGCACCGAATTTCTCGCGTCCGGCCGCTTTCCCAGCAATCGGCTGAAGCTATCGAGCTCGTCGGTACAATCCTGCAGCAGCTGTCTCAGCGGCTCCGGTGACATCGTCGTCTTTAGGATGTCCGGATAGGCCCTGTGTGGTCCCTCCACCTGGACGCTGAAAGCGCCGCTTGCCGCTTGATATCGGACGTCGATACTGCCCGTCGTCTCGACAACGAACCCTTCGGGGAACTTCGCCCGAAACCGGAGGTGCCACAAGGTGACGAATTCGTCGAAGCAACGGACGGCGGCCGTACGCAGGTAGACGTCCTGCAGCGCCAAGATCCAGACAAGGGCGTCCTCCGACAACAGAACCCGCGACTGCGACAGGCGACGTCCCAAATGGATACGCACGCCGAGGTCCATCTCAGACGAATGCGTCCGTTCAGGCGACAATGCGGGGATGGGAAGCGGGATGCCGGCCGCGCATCTCGCTGCATCGAGGAAACGTTTCGCATAACCTTGGAAGGAGTCGCTGTCCGTTCGCAACGCCACAAGTCTCTCGACTTCGGCAATGAGTTCCGGAGCACTGGCAAGATCGCGCTCAACGAACAGCCGGTGCTCCAATCCGTAGAAGCACAGAAAGACATGCCCGATGCCGTACGAGGTCGACCGACGCCCTGTGGACATCCAATCGAGAAACGCGCGCCTCGCAGCAGGAGACACGTCGGCGTAGGACGGCCAGTAAGGCATCGAATTCCCGGCAACGTCCGGCCTGGGCGATTTCGCGCTAAGCTGCGGGTTCACAGCGTAGCCGTCTATTTCACGGTCTTCGAAGGAAAGAGCGCGTCCGAGATAGAAGAGCCCCGAGGATATGTCCGTGCCTTGAACCGTTACCATTTCCCCCGATCGAATCCACCTGGCCGAGCTCGGTCGCTCGCGAGAGATTCCTGCGTTGGATTGTCCGGACCTGACCTTCTGCAGGGAGCCAATCCCCGCCATGCTTTCGACCGGACTTACGACAGGGACCGGAGACTCCTTGCGCTTTCCGAACCTGACGAGAAAGAAAACGAGCGCGAGAAGGACGCAAATCGTCCCAACCGCGGCCAGATGTTCCATGACGAACTGGTAGACCGCCGTCAGGACCGCGAAAAGCGCGCCCAGCACGATCAGCAAGCCAGCCCCAGCGTTTGATCCTCTCCTACGCCGCCCCATACCCCGTCAGTCCGATGTCCGGTCGATTTATTAAAGGCATAGCGTGTGACGGGCGACCAATGCAATCGGCCATTGTTCGATAAGACCCGCCAGCAGCTGCTCGCGATGTCGGGCTTCGCAATGTTGGGACTGACATAATCCGTTGAATAGGCGTGCGTTTTCAATCGCATCGAAATTGATTGTCGGTTAGCTGATTGTCCGGAGAAGTGACATCCGCGAGCCTCATCCGGAGCACGCGTCTGACAGGCGGTAATCAGGGACGTCTAGAAGCCGTGCTGCGGGCTGTACCGCATACTCTCGCCACCGCTCCCAACTCGAGCAACAGACCGCAGCGCCTTCGCGTTCTCCGGAACAAGTGCACCGCCTTTTCGGGCCGTCCACGTCATCGCGCTTCGGCGCTGCCAAACATCACGGTGATGCGACTTCAGTCGTTCTCTAGAGCGTACTTCCCCTTTGCGGCCCAGAGCGCTCGTGCCCGTTCGCTCTGGTCGCTTTGGAGCTTTTCGGCCACCCACAGTAACGCGCCGAAGATGGTGGCGCGGTCGCCGGTGAGGCTGACAAGGCCGGCCTTGACGACGAGGCCACCCAATTCAATGAGGTGCCGCGTACGCTTGCGACGTTCGACCTGCCAGTTGCGCATGTCAAGCCGTGCCCTTGCGGACTGATGCCGATTGCGGGCCGCTCTGTTGCGCAGCAGCGCCTTCTGTGTTGCGGTCAGTTGCTGCCGAAGTTCGCCGTGCTCTGCTTTGAAAGAACGCGGCCCCGCGCTTGGCCCATGCCTCCCTCTTTCCGGCCTCTTTCGTCTCGGCCAGCACAATGAGCGCGCCCACGAGTTCGTCAGCGCTGAGCGCGTCAGCTCCCGTAACAATGACGAGCTCGCCTAGCTGTCGCACCTTGCGGGTTTTCAGCTCGCGTGCCTTATCGTCAAGCGCTTTCAGGTCCGCATCAAAATCCCTTGGTTTGCGCATGGTCGCCTCCATCGTGTCGATGGAAAAATGATAGTCGAGTGCCGATCGCAATGCTGTAAGGTCGTCAGGACGAGCTGAGACGGGGTAGTCCCTCCCGAGATTTTTTCGAGGGAGGGCGCGCTTATACGTCGATCCGACGTGCGCTTCGCTGTGCCAGTGATTGGGTCGCGATGGCGATCTATCATCTTCACGTCAAGGTCATTGGCCGGAAGGCCGGGAGCAGTGCGGTGGCGGCCGCGGCCTACCGCTCCGGCTCGCGGCTGCGTGACGAGCGGCTTGGCCGTGATCAGGATTTTTCCGGCAAGCGGGGTGTCGTTCATTCCGAGGTGATATTACCCGAGAATGCGCCGGAGGCCTGGAGTGATCGCGCACGGCTTTGGAACAATGTCGAAGCGTTCGAAGTCCGGAAGGACGCCCAGCTGGCCCGTGAGGTCGAGTTCGCCCTTCCGCGCGAGATGAGTGAAGCGCAGTGCATTGAGCTGGCCCGGGACTTCGTTCGCGGCGAGTTCGTGGCTCTGGGCATGATCGCCGACCTAAATGTGCATTGGGACAGGGCCGAGGACGGCCTGCCCAAGCCCCACGCTCATATCATGCTGACGATGCGCGCGGTCGACGAGAAGGGATTTGGCCAGAAGGTGCGAGAGTGGAACCGCACGGAGATGGTCGAGCGCTGGCGCAAACGCTGGGCGGAGCTCGCCAACGACCGGCTGGCGGAGCTCGATATCGACGCGCGGATTGATCACCGCAGCCTGGAAGACCAGGGCGTCGCGCTGGAGCCGCAAAGCCAGATTGGCGCGCCCGCCAAACGGATCGAGGTTAGGGGCATCGCTGGCGAAGGCGGCGAGGCGGATCGCGCCGAGATGCACCGCGAGATCGCGCACAAAAACGGCGCGCGGATTATCGCCAATCCCACCATAGGGCTGGACGCCATCACCCAGCAGCAATCGACATTCACGCGTCGCGATATGGCGAGGTTCGCGCACCGGCATAGCGACGGGCTCGACCAGTTCAATGAGGTGGTGGGCGCAATGCAACGAGCGCCCGATCTGGTCGAACTCGGCAAGGACGCGCGCGGCGAGGATCGGTTCACCACCCGCGGAATGATCGAAGCGGAACAGCGCCTGTACCGCGCTGCCGAACTGATGGCTGAACGGGAGCGCCATGAGGTGCGCGATGTCGACCACAGGGCCGCTTTGGCGCGTGCGGAAACGCGCGGCCTGGTGCTTTCGTCCGAGCAGGCTGAAGCATTGACGTGTGTTACGGGCAAGCGCGATCTTAGTGTCGTGGTCGGCCATGCCGGGACGGGGAAGAGCGCGCTGCTGGGGGTGGCGCGGGAGGCCTGGGAAGCAGCCGGCTTCGAGGTCCGTGGTGTGGCGCTGTCCGGCATTGCAGCCGAAAACCTCGAAGGCGGATCGGGCATTTCGTCGCGCACGATCGCCGGCCTGGAACATGGCTGGGAACAGGGCCGCGACTTGCTCAAATCGAGCGATGTGCTTGTCATCGACGAGGCGGGCATGGTCGGCACGCGGCAGCTGGAGCGCGTGCTGTCCCATGCTGCCGAGGCTGGAGCCAAGGTGGTGCTCGTCGGCGATCCGCAACAGCTGCAGGCGATCGAAGCGGGAGCGGCCTTCCGGTCGATCTATGAGCGTAACGGCGGCGCTGACATCGGCGAAGTGCGCCGTCAGCGGGAGGACTGGCAGCGCGATGCCACGCGCGATCTAGCGACCGGCAAGGTGGGGCATGCGCTCGAGGCCTACCGCTCCCACGGCATGGTGCACGAGGCGCGGACCCGGGAGCAGGCGCGCAGCAATCTGATCGAGCGCTGGGACCACGACCGGCAGGTGTCGCCGGACCGGAGCCGGATCATCCTCACCCACACCAATGACGAGGTCCAGGTGCTGAACCAGGCAGCGCGCGAACGCATTCGAGCCGCGGGTGATCTGGGCAACGAGGTGCGTGTGACGGTCGAACGCGGCGCGAGAACCTTCGGCAGCGGGGACCGCGTCATGTTCCTGCAGAACGAGCGCGCGCTTGGCGTCAAGAACGGCACGCTCGGGACTGTCGAACAGGTGAGCGCGCAATCCATGACCGTGCAGACCGACGATCGCCGATCCGTGCGCTTCGACCTCAAGGATTACAACCGGATCGACCATGGCTATGCGGCGACGATTCATAAGGCGCAGGGCATGACGGTCGACCGCGTTCATGTCCTGGCGACCCCAGGCATGGATGCCCACAGCAGCTATGTCGCCCTGTCGCGTCACCGCGACGAGGTGGACCTGCACTATGGCCGTGACGATTTTGTCAGTGCGGACCGGCTCACCCGCGCCCTGTCGCGCGACCGCGCCAAGGACATGGCCTCGGATTACGAGCGCTCTGATCCGCTCCAGAGCTACGCCGAGCGGCGTGGGATCACCCTCCGCGATCGCGTGGCCGAGATCGTGCGCAAGATTGTGCCCGAAGAGCTGCGCGACATCTTCGCCGGCCTGCGCTCTGCGGCTGATGTGGCCGGACTGCATATCGGACGGAGGCCGGAACGGGCAACGCCGGAAAGGGAAAGCAGCGATCCCGCAGCCGACCGGCGCGGAGCCGAAGTGCCGGTAAGCAACGTGGCGCAAGATCCCGAAGCGGAGGCGCGTCGCGTCCGGACACGAGCGCTGGTGCGCCATGCCCGCGCGGTGGATACGATCTTCGCAGCGCGAGAGACTGGCGTCACAGCGAGCCGCGAACAGGTGAGAGAGCTGCAAGAGGCGCGTCAAGCCTTCGAGGAGGTGCGCCCCTTTGGCTCGCACGACGCCGAGGCTGCTTACAGGAAGAACCCGGAGCTGGCTCGCGAGGCTGCCGGTGGTCAGGTCAGCCGGGCTGTGCGCGCGCTCCAGCTCGAAAGCGAACTGCGCAAAGATCCGAGCCGCCGCGCCGACCGCTTTGTGGAGCGCTGGCAGAAGCTCGAGCAGACCGGTCAGCGCCTGTATCGGGTCGGCGATATGATCGGCTACAAGGCCGCGCGCGCGGCAATGGGCGATATGGCCAAGAGCCTCGAACGCGACCCGCAACTGGAATCCATCCTCGCCGGCCGCAAGAACGATCTCGGCATCGCATTCGAATCAGGCCGACGGCTCGGCCAGGATCTGGCCTTCGTCCATGGCATCGATCTCGGGAGAGGCCGAGGCCTTGGAATTTGACCCATCCCGTTTGCCTCCGGCTCTACGCCACGCCTGGCAATGCGCGAGCTCCTATTGCCCGCCTGCACCTGTTTGGCCTCTCTGGTCTCACAAGACGTCAGAAGCAACCAGCGAAAGGCATCACGGCCATGCGCGAGCCGGACCGTATCATCAGGCTGAAAACGGTCCTTGCCAGGACTGGGCTGTCCCGATCCACGATCTACCGCAAGATTGCCGAAGGTACGTTCCCGCCTCAGATCAAGATCAGCAGCAACGGGACCGGCTGGCATGAATCGGAGATCAACGGCTGGATTGCAGATCCCATCTCGTGGCGTCCAAGTGGCAACTCCGACGAAGTCCGGTGAGCCTCGATCCGCACCGCTACTTCAATGGCGAGGCAGTGCTCTTGCTCGGTGTCTTCGAAGGGCTCGTTGACGGCTTTTCGTGGGAAACAAGCAAGTGTCCTTTCGAGAATCGCAGTCACCGACGTAAGGGTCTTCGGTCGCCGCGCACGGAGCGCGTGTGCGCTAGACTGCACAAGTTGCATTAGCATTTAGTTTCCCAAAATGGGTAGGATAATCCCTATTTTGGGTATAACATTGTATTTGCTTGTGTTTCTGATTCAAGGGATTGACTTTCCCAAAATGGGGCCTATCCTACCCAATATGGGCATTAATTCGGATAAATTGAATATTTCTGATGCACTTTTTTCGAGTACGCAGCAACGTGTTCTCGGCCTTCTTTTTGGAAATCCGGAGCGAAGCTTCTACACCTCTGAAATCGTGAAGCGTACCCGCGCGGGTACGGGTGCCGTCGAACGCGAACTCTCACGCCTGTTGCGCAGCGGGCTGGTGTCCGTCTCGAAGGTCGGCAATCAGAAGCACTATCGCGCGGACAGGGAGTCTCCTGTTTACGAAGATCTCCGGGGTCTCGTTCTGAAGACGTTCGGCCTCAGCGAACCCTTGCGCGAGGCACTTGCGTCTTACGCAGAGAAAATCGATGCCGCCTTCGTCTATGGATCGGTCGCGAAGAGAACCGACACGGCCCGCAGCGATATAGACGTGATGGTGATCGGCGACGATCTGAGCTACACTGATCTCTTCGCGGCGTTCCAGCAAGCAGAGACGATCCTCGGTCGGCAAGTTAATCCGACCTTCCTTTCCCGCGACGACTGGCGGCGCAAGCTGGCTCAAAAGGACTCGTTCATCGACAAGATCAGCATGCAGCCGAAGATCTTCCTGTACGGCTCGGAGGAACAACTTCATGGGTAGGCAGGAACTCGACAATCTAGTCAAAATCAAAAAGCTCAAGGTAGAGCCTGGAGCACGCGCCGAATTCGACGGCCTCGTCGATTCGGCGCGGAAAAGGCTGGCAGATTCCAAAAACGAAGACCTTTCGCCGGAGAGCCGCTTCGACTTGGCCTACAACTCTTCGCACGCATTCGCTCTCGCCGCGCTGCGTCAGAACGGCTACCGCTCAGACGATCGTTACGTCGTGTTCCAAGCCCTGGCACACACTCTCGAGGGCCTCGATCCCACGGTCTCGCGCGTGCTGGCCAAATGCCACAACGAGCGCAATCTAGCGGAATACGAAGGCCGCACCGAGGTAGATGACAAGCTTCTGGGCGCCTTGATCGAATGCACCAAGAAACTAGAGAAGGCGGTGTTGGCGCTCGATCCGCCGCCGGCCGCGAAGCCGAAATGAGCGCGCGGGGCTCTACTGCAGATCGCGAAACGCCAGCTTGAACGCCTCTGACGCCTCGTCGCCCATGGCGTCGAGCTCGGCCTGCGCCTGGGCGATGGTCGTCCACGGCGGAAAGACGTGCTTACCTTCTCCGCGACGCCTGAGCGAGATGTCCTCCGCGATAGCACGGCGATCCGCTTCCTCGAGAAGGTGCGGGCTTTCATAGTATATCAGCCGGCGCGCGAGCCGCTTGAGGCGTCGGTCGTCGAACCGAGCCACGAATTCCGTTCTTACCTCCCAAGGGCTGGCGTGGAACCGCCGACACAGCTCGAGATCGGCGTCGGAAAAGAAGTTGCCCCCGTAGATTTGTAATTCAACGTGCTCCGAAGGGGCGAACACCGGCTCATGGGAAGCGGCAGCCCGCGTAAGTGCTGACATGAACCCCTCGTCGGCACGCACCGATGATGCGCGTCGCGTTAGTTCATCCTCCGTTAGATCCAGGAAGCGGTCGGCGTCTATGTCCCATAGCGGATACAGCAGCGGAGAGGAATTGATCTTGAGTCGTCGGATCGGCTTCGGCTCCTGCGCCAGTCTTTCCGTGAGTGCTGCGTCGTTGAGCCTACGCAGGCCGTCGATGTCGCACTCAAGATCGAGGCAATAGTGGGCGTTAGCGTCGTTCGGGCTCACTCCCACCCCGGTCAGAAAGTGCATGACCCGCGGCGTGCCGAAGAAATCGAAATAAGCGAACGCTTCTTCGTCGCGCACGAGATCGGCCACCGCCGCCTTCGACGAGTAGCGGAGAAAGGCCGACCAAAGCGCGGGTGCGCCGTCGCGGACAAGCCGACACAAGCCGAGCATGGCATCAACATCCGCCTCAGCATCGTGAGCACGCCCCTGAGCGACGCCATTCGTGGCCGCGAGCGGACCCAAACGATGACTGAGACGCCCGTCGATTTCTATACCGGGACGAATGACCGTCGGGTACAGAGTCGTGGCCGCCCTCATGAGATTAAGGACATCGGCCCGCGCGTTGCCGTTGGTATTGGTAAGGAAGACAGGATGAAGGCATTGGTAGAACGCCTGCCGCAGAAATTCCTCGTCGAAGCGGATCGAATTAAAGCCTAGGAATGTTGCCGGACACCACGACGCAAACGTGTTCGCGATCTCGCAGACCATGGAATAGTGAGACGGACGCGACGCGCTGTTCGCGTCGTCAATCGTCAAGCCGGTGATGTGCAGCGCCATCGGCGACGGAATGACGTGCGGCATCAACCGCGACCGCGTCTCGAATCTGCCGGTCTCGACGAGATCAGCATCGGTCCTGACCGCCGCGAACTGGAGTATCTGGTCGAAGCGCCTGTTGAGACCCGAGGTTTCGACATCGTATAGAACGAAAGCCATGTCGTTCCGCCATCAGACGCGCTGAAGCCGGTACTGCAGCGCCATCAAACTGACCTTGAATCGTTTCGCCAGAGCGAGCAAACGGTCGTCGTCGAGGTCGACCATCCGATCGTCGAGTGCACCTGCAAGAAGTTTTTTTGGCATCAGGAGCTCGGCGGCGAATGCATTCGCCTCCCGCTCTAGCGGGTCGGTCCCCTCCTGGGACACGAGGTCCCTTCTCAGCGAATTGACGGATCCCTGATCCACGTGGACTCCCGCCTGCAGATGGGCACGATGGAGACAGATGTGCGCCAGCTCGTGCGCGAGGGTATAGCGCTGACGGTTAGGGTGATGGTTGGAATTGATGCCAATGATCTCGGCCCCTTCCTTGAGAAAGGCCATTCCTGAAAGCTCATCGTCGAACGGCGCGTACCGCACGATGACCCCAAGCTGCTTTGCGATCCGCTCCACCGGGACGGGGGGAGCCTTGATACCGAAACGCTCGACGAGCTCTGCGGCCCGAGCTCTCGCTGCCGCGATGTCAGCCATTGTCAGGGCCTGACTGGCGCGCGCCGAACGAATTGTTCAGCCTGTGCTCTCAGATCATCTCTCATGCCGGCTTCCGCGAACACCACCGGCTCATCTGGCACGGACATCGAGAAGCGCGGCGGGGCAAGATCGAGTATCGAATCCACCTGGAGTACCTCTGCGATCTTGTAGATCTGATGCAACATTATCTTCTGACGTCCCTTCTCGATATTGGCGAGAGATGCGCGCGTCAGACCTATGTGTTCGGCCACTTCGACCTGCTTCAGCCGAAGGTGTTTCCGCCGAGCCGCGATGCGCGAACCTATCAACCGATAAATTTCCAAATCACTCATGCACACGAGAGAAGCGGAAATCAGTCATCGCGTCAACATCACAAACAAAAAAGATTGTATTGCAAACATCTATTATGATTTGTTTTGTAAAACTTGACACAACCACACAATCCGGTCACCTTTTCGGAACCTGTCGGCCGCGAGTCGGGCGGTTCCTTCGACAGCCAGTGCAACCCAGACAGGGGGCAAGTGTGATGGAGCTGAATGAACGCAAGCCGCGGAACCACAAAGCCGGCCTGGCGCCGGCCCACGGATACGCAGCCTTTCCGAAGGAGGTCGAAGACGCTCTTCATCTCTTTCTCGAGCAATTCTGCCCGGATCCGGAGGCGATCCAGGATGCACTGAATCGTACCTGCCTCGGCACCGTGCACGACTTCCTGCCTGGTGAATCGATCTGCAAGCGCGGCGGGCGGGTCCAGGGCTGTTGGCTAATAGTCAGCGGTCACGTCGAGGTTCGCGCAGACGAGCAGATCATCGTCATCCGCGGCCCCGGCGAACTGTTTGGCGAGCAGGGACTCGTTCATATGCTTTCGGGCAAGGACGGCACTCGGACCGCGGACGTACGGGCGATCGGCTCGGTCAAGCTGCTTTGCATCGACGCCTCGCTCCAGGAGCGCCTGGAAGACCGCGAGAAGGTTGTCTGGACGCTTACATTGGCCCGTGTCATCAATGACAAGCTTGAGCAGGCGACCCAGGCGCGCTCAGAATTGCGCGGCATAGCCGCCCAGCGCGAACTGCTTCTCCGCCGGTTCTGCGACGGCGACGCCCTCGGCCTCGTGAAGATAGCGACCTGCGGCGAACGGCCATCCATTCAGAACCGCCGCGCAATTGTTCTATTCAGCGACATCGCCGGCTTCAGCGTCTGGGCCGCGTCCAAGACTACAGATGAGGTTGGCCGTCACCTCGGCGCACTCGCCGGCATCCAGATCAACGCGGTGCGCGACTGCGGCGGTCAGATCGACAAGCTGATGGGCGATGGAGCCATGGCCTACTGGTTCGTCGACTCCGGCGACCGCGAAAAGTGTGAGCCGGCAGCTGTGCTCACCTGCGTGCTGAAGATCGCATCGGAATGCAAGGCCTACTTCGAGAAGCACGGTCTACCATTGGGCCTGCGCATGGGTCTGCACGTCGGGGATGTCTCCTTCGGCGACTTCGGCGCAGAGAACCGGATCGCGGTGACGCTGCTCGGCGCCGCCGTCAACACCGCTGCTAGGTACGAACAGGCGAAGTCCGCCGAGCTCGGCGAAATTAGGATCAGCCCGGCCCTGCACGACCTGATGATCCGGTCTGGAGCAAACCCCGACACCTTCCGGGGCCCGACGAAGGTGGAAGTGAAGCACGGCGTCGCACTCGACGTCTTTTCCATCTGAGGAGACAGCGATGTCCTGGAATGCAGACCGCGCCAAATTGAGAATCGGTGAGCACCTCAAGACGGTGCCCGAAGTGGACCGCAAAGTGGCGCTCGACAGCGCCACTCTGGCGAAGCGTGGGCTGTTGAGCCGCATGCCGCTCAGCGAGGCCTTTGTGGTCGAAGGCGCGCACCTCTACGGCCAGCTTCTAGATTTCGAAGATTTGGTGGCTGATGAAGGCCAGGAGACCGAGTCGGCGCACCGCCGCCTGCTGCGCTTCCTGAACATGCACTACCGGGTGTGGGACTCCATCGTCGATGGCGATGACGGCGATCGGGTCGACTATCACGGCGCTCGGCTTCACGCCGTTGTAACCTCCCCCGTCGGGGATCCCGCGGCCCAGATCGAGCGGGCCGTCGCGCTCGCCCGCAAGCTCACCGAAGCGGCGCGCAAGGTCGGCAGCGCGCACGGTTTTCCCTCGCGCATTCGTTTCGGTATCGATCATGGCAAGTGCGTTGCCATGACCACCGGCCGCGGCGCCCATGAGAAGGACACTCTGTTCCTGGGGCGCCCCGCCAACCACGCGGCGAAGCTCGTCGCATCCGGTTCCGAACAGGGCATCTTCCTGACCGACACGGCGCAGAATCGCGTGGGCGCCGGTGCCGTCCGCAAGCACGCCGGAAAAATGACGCTCGATGAAGCTTATGTGCAGATCGCGGCAAGAAAATATCCATTCGAAAAGCTCGACCGGACCGCGACGGAGATCGCGCTCGATCCCTCGGACCCGATGTTCCGCTTCAAGCGCCCTACACTGCCGCTATCCACCGTCAAGTTCAGCGAGCTCTCGCCGGCGAACTCGATCCGTATGGGCATGGCCTCGATCTTTGCGGACATCGACGGCTTCACCAATTTCGTCGACCAGTCGATCCTAGGGGGCTCCGAGAAGATCCGTGAGGCCGTCAAGATCGTTCACGTTATTCGCGAGGAGCTCAACTCCGTCCTGAAGGAGGATTTCGGCGGCAAGCGCGTGCGCTTCATCGGCGATTGCATCCATGGCTGCGTGGCCGAAGGCGAACGTGTCGACGATGCGGCCAAGAGCGTGCGTGAGGCAGCGCTGTGCGCCTCAGCGATGCGGTCCTCATTCGACCTGTGCCTGGAGATTGTTCGTTCCGACGCTGCGATCGATCTCGCGGTCGGAATCGAGTACGGCCCGACGCCGATGACCCGGCTCGGCCACCGCGGCGACGACAGCGTGCGCTGCGCCGCCAGCCGCGCTACCATCGAAGCCGAGCGGACGCAGCAAGCCATTGAGCACGGCGGCGTGCGCCTGGGTGCGGTGGCGGCCGCGATCGCCGATCCGGCAGTCCGCAAGCACTTCTCAGCCGGCCAGCTGATGTCGTTCGACTCTGCCTCGGACCTGCTTTGGACGGCGCAGGCACCGGCGGTGCAAATCCTCCGCAGCGAGCCGGCGGCACGCTCTCATGCGGCGCCGCGCAAGTCGTCGCGGCGATGACGGCCGGTCATGTCGCTCTCCGCGCTCGCAGCCTCCTGTCCAACCTGGGCCGAATTCCGGTTCATCGACGCGCGCGAGGCGGCGGTGGACTTGGTCGCAGTGCGCACCAGCAAGACGTTCACCAGGCTCTTCGAGCTTAGGCTCCTCCACCTGGGCGACTCGGTCACCGTGTCCGAGCGCGAGATCGGCGGCACGCTGCCTGCTTGTTGCCCTGAGCGGCACATTAATCCGGACGGCTCCTTCTGCACCGGGCTTCGTGCGGGTGAAGGCATCACGGCCGAGACGGCCCCGGCGTGGTGGGACAAGCTGCATGCCTTCGCGCTCTGCCAGGAGACCGCTGCGGAAACTGGCTTCTGGCCCAGCGAAGCGCAGCTTTCCCACGGCTACGCTGGCGAGGTAGAGCTCGCAGCGGAGAACGCGGCCGACCAGCTCGGCCTGCGTGCCATTTATCGCGAGGCCGTGGCGTTCGACACCGGGCTCATCGCGTCCGGCTTAAACAAGATCGACGCGAAGACCGGAAAATTGAGAAACGGGCGCAGCGCTTGCGTCTGCGGCCGCACCGACCGACGCGGACGCATCCTGTTGCGGCGAGACTGTCACCGGGTCGGGCTCGGTTGTCCGATCGCGCTCGAGCACCAGCGGCGTGTCATGGTCGCGCGATACTGGCGCGGCCTGCGTGGCCAGGTGATCTGTTGCGGTACGATGCGGGAATGCCCGCTGAGGGAGACCAGTGATGGCGCCGGTTCCGCTACCGCCGCACAAGGAAAGACGACGTGACCGTCTTCTCAACTCTCACCGCAACCGAGGCCATGTCCACGGCCGAGGCCATCGAAACGCTCCGACCGTTGTCGTGGGCGGTCGCCTTGGTCGCGCGCGCCGGCGAGCGCGGGGGCCTGTCCACCAAGAACATGTCGACATTATTCGAGGTCCGCTTCGGGCGCGCGCTGCATGACTGCGGGATCACGCCGATCTACGAACACGCCACGGGCGTCGGCGAAACCAGCGTCGATTTTGCCTTCGACGGTTGGAACATCGAACTCCTGTCGTTCGACGAATCCGACGCGGCGAAGGCGGCGACCTGGGAAAACGGAGCCTTCTTTGGCAGAATGCTGACGTCCCCAGAGCCGCCTACAACCGACGAGGCGTCGCTAGACGAGGGCGAGCGGCGGCGGCGAAGCGAGGCGAGAAAGCAGAGCCTCGAAGGCGAGACGCTGAAGGCCATCGAGAGGATCGTCGGCAAGGCACAGAACGGCGGTCAGCCGTCCAAATTTCCTGTACCCGACGGCAAGTCTAGGTCGATGCTGGTCGTCGACGCCCGCGCCGCGGGGAAACCCGATCGCATCGATTGCCGCCAGATCGCCTATGGTATCGATGCCGTCCCGGAATGGGCCGGGTACCGATGGATCGGCGACGACGGCAAGGAGTTTCCGATCATCGGCACCTTCGACACGCGCAATCGGATGCGCGGAGCCCGGCATTTCCGCGAACGGGTCCATTTCCTGGGCATCGTCTCCGAAGAAACGTTCGAGCGCGAAGAGCTTCAGTATTTCATCCGATTCTACCACAACCCCGCGCTCTTCGCCTCGGAGGGCGACGCACTATCGATCCTGCAGACCTTCCCCCTGTTTCAGCCGAAAAAGACACGCGCCCGCCGCCCGGATCTCTTTCTGCACGAAGTATTCGAGGTGCACGACACCATCGTGCAATTCGGTATCGTAGCCGAAAGTGCGACGGTGATTTGCCGTGCGCACCGCGACATCTTGGAGGACATCGAAAAGCGGGGACTTCCGCCGGGATCGCGACAGATGACCGAAGCATTCCATTGGCACGAAATTCTGCTGCGCCGCTTGGCACTAGAGAAGGCCACAAAGGGTCTGATCGAGCGCGACGGCACGATCTTTCTCGGGCCGAAGGATCTCGATCTGGTCGAACATCGCGACGGCCGGCCGCTGTTGCAGCGTACGAGGGCAAGGAGGCGCCTATGAAACGGCTCGCGATCTTCCTGGACGGTACCTGGAATACGCTGAACAACAACACAAACGTCTGGAGGTTGAAGTCCCTTACCGCCGAGACCGCCGACCAGCGCGTGTACTATTCGCAAGGAGTCGGGACACGGCGCGGCGAATCGGCGCGCGGCGGCATCACGGGGTGGGGCATCGACAGCGAGATCATCGAGGCCTACACGTGGCTCATCCAGAATTTCGACGACGGCGATGAGATCTTCATCTTCGGCTTTAGTCGTGGAGCCTATACGGCGCGCAGCCTGTCGGGACTGATCTCCAAATGCGGCGTACTCAGGCTAGGCGCGCCGCTGTCGATCGAGCAGCTCTACACGCGGTATCGCATCTACGATGCCCCGACCATCAGGTCGCTGCGGGGTAAGTCGCTGCCGGACGATGCATCGCTCGAGGATCGCTGGCTTTCGACCTATTCGCGACCGACCAAGATCAAGTTTGTCGGCGTATGGGACACGGTCGGCTCGCTCGGCCTACCGGTATGGAGCATGGCGGCCAAGGTACGCAAATATCGGTTCCTCGACACGCATTTGCGGCTCGACAACGAGTATGCCTTTCACGCTCTGGCACTGGACGAGCACCGGAGAAATTTCGAGCCGACGTTCTGGACCAGGACCGACCGGGTCGGGCATGAAGGAGCAGCCGAACGGCAGATCGACAAGGTCGAGCAGCGTTGGTTCGTCGGGGCCCATGCCAACGTCGGCGGCGGCTATGCCAGCGATCCGCTGGCGCAAAAGCCACTGAAGTGGCTGATGGAAAAGGCGACCGGCCGGGGACTCGTCTTCCGCAATGAGGTCTTGCTCGATATCTCGCAGGTCGCGCCGCCCGTCACGGATTCCTATCGAGACTTCGCTTGGGGTCTTTACCGCTTTGCCTCGCGACCTTTCTACCGGCCCGTCGGCTTGCCGCCGGAAAAAGGAACGCAGGCCACCACCTCGCGCATCAACGAGACCATCGACGGTTCGGTCTTCGACCGCTGGCGCGCCGACGCGACCTATCGTCCGCCGAACCTCGTCGAGTGGGCGCGGAAGATGAGGATCGATCCAGCCGAGCTGGCCGGCGCGGTCATGGCTTCCGATCCAAAGGTTATCGTAGCGTGACTAGCACGTCGTCTACATCGCCGCCGGTCGCAACGCCGAGGGACGCCCCGATGCTCGACATCCTGCGGATGGATGTGGGCAAGGACCTGCTGCATAAGATGGCAAAGGAGGAGCGGTGCCTCTTTCTCGCGCTCGGCCACGCCTCGAACCAAGTGAACGCGCTTTGGAAACTGGTGATCGTCCTGACCAACGGCGACGAGGCCGATCCGGTCAAGCAGAGACTCGAGGGCGCACAAACGCAGATCTTTGTGAGATTTACGATTGGCGCGATGCAGGAGGCATGGCGCTTGGTCGAAGGGCGATTCCTAAAGAGGCCGCTGGGTCGAGAATACCTTCCGTTGCTGGACGCCCCGGCGGCCGCTGCGCTGGAGCGGCTCAAGAAGCGGTTCGGGAAGCTCAACCGGCTCGCCGTGATACGCAACAACTATGCGTTTCATCACCCCGAGACCGACGAGGTCGACGCGGCCTTCCAAAAGGCGGCGGCAGAGCCAGACAGCGAGGACGCTGATTGGGCCGTTTACTTCAATAAAGCGGTGCTGAATACGTTCTTCTTCGTCTCGGATTTCGTGCTGGTCCACGGCATGGCTAATGCCCTCGCCGAGGCCGATGTCAACGAGGCGAACCGGCAACTACTTGGCGAGATGGCCCCCGTTGCGCACGATCTTTCGGAGTTCACCTTCGGCTTTGCTCTGGCAATCCTCAAGCGTTATGTCGGCGACGAGTTGACGATGAAGCTGGTGGCTCAGGTCAAAGGGGCCCCGGACATTGACGATTTAAGACTTCCGTTCTTGGTCCAGACACCTGGCCTTCGAAACGGCTGAGCGGGATCAATCGGCCAGATCGGTGCTTCCAGAGCCCTGGTCCAGTGGCTCGCAATGGCGCCGTCGCGGCAAATCGTATCGCCCAAAACAGACCGTCGGCGCGCGTCGTGCGAAATATTTCCTCAGACTAACACCCTGACTAAAATCGAAACTTGGTCTGGGCCCATTTTCGAGCACTCTCGAGATCAACTGCACTGGAGTAATTTAGATGGCGCGCCCGAAACGATTCGAACGTCCGAGCCTCAGATTCGCTATCTGCGAGTCACAGGGATTGCTCAGCGGCGATGCTATCCGAATCTTGAACCTCGGCGGCCCCCTCACCAACAGCTCGGGCTAAGAAGCGAGCCAACGCTGCTTTGCGCGAATCGCGATCGAGTGCGTAGGCAGTCTGCTTGAATTTTACTCCGTCGAGAAGTCCTTGAATGTAGCATGAAACTGTGTCGGCCGCCATGATGAGCGCGGTGTCGAGTGTGTGGATGTACTTGCTGGTGACGGAGCCCTTCGAATGACCAACCAGCGCTGCGATCGTAACCTCGGTGAAGCCGAGATCATTCGCGATGCTAGCAAAGCTGTGACGCAGCACGTGAGGCGTGAAGTTTAAAAGCGAAGATTTGCTGAACAACTGTTCCCAGTGGTTTGGGAAGCTGCCGAATGCGTTATCATCCCTGTATCCAGGGAAAACGTAAGAGCCGACTTTCTTCCTCTTTCGGGCGTCCATGAATTCCACCACAGGAAGCCCAATCGGTCGGATTGAGGCACCCTCCTTGCTGTCCGCTAGACGCAGACAGCTCGACTCGGTATCCACTTCCGACCACCTGAGGCCGATAATTTCACTGCGACGGCAGCCGGTCAGCGCGATCTGGCGAATGATGTCGACCGTTATGGCGTACTTTTCGTCCTTTGCTGCTTCCTCCAGCATCTCGCCCAGCGTCCGGTACTCGGCCTCCGTGAGCCGACGATTGCGGACATTGTCCTTCGGCTTGCGAATGCCGTGGGCTGGATTGTGCTCGATGATCCCGGCCTCGACCGCATAGGTGAGAATGCCCCCGAGGAGACCGACGGTTCGCGTTGCCGTGCCGACGCCGCCACGTACATTGGCCCTGCCACGAAGCTTCTTGGTCTTGACGCTGGCACGGGTCTTCCCGGCCATGATGTCCTTCAGGACCTTGTTGACGTCTGCTTTGACGAGATCCTTGACGCGGCGCGTGCCAATCAACGGAATGATGTGGCGATTGATGCGTCCAGTGTCCGTCACCAACGTTGTCGACTTCTTCGGGCGTCCGCCCTTGCCTAGAATAAGGCCCTCTTCATAGTCTTTGAGGTAGAGTTCGCAGAGCTCCTTGACCGTGACCGCCTTATGATCGAGCTGCCGCTCCTCGGCCGGGTTGTCGCCTTGTGCCACCCGCCCCAGCTGAATCTTGGCTTCCTTACGGGCAAGCTCAGGCGTCCAAACACCGTGAACCCCGATGCTATAGCGGCGAGAGCGGCCCGCTGAACGGTATTGAATTAGGTAGCTGCGCTTGCCCGACTTGAAGACGCGCAGGCCAAAGCCAGGGAGTTCGTCATCCCAGATCACGTAGTCCGTGCTTTGAGGTTCGGCGCCTTCGACAACGCGTTTACTGAGCTTAGGCATGGATTTTCTCTCCTCCGAAGCCCGTCTTCCGCGTAAGCACCACGTAAGCACTTGGAGGAAAACCGGCGCGTGTCGCAGGATACGGCCGGCGGAGGCTCATTCCAGATTCGACAATGATTAGAGTGGGATATCGTAGAATTGGATGTCCTGGCGTTTTCTCGCGCAGCACAACTTAAAATGCTCCGAAGGCAAAGGTCACACGTTCGAATCGTGTCGGGTGCGCCATGCCGATGGAACCGGCGAACGCCACGACAGCCGGCGATTGTTGCTGGAGCCGGGCACGTTGATGCGCGGGGCAGCCAAGGATGGAATGGTCTGCAGGCCCCCCCTGCCAAGCCGCGTGATCCGGCCCATTCGAGCGGATCACACGCCATGACGCTGCACGTGATTTGCGTTGCTGGTCTATACAACAATCCGCTCTTGCGGATTGTTCAGAAGGCCAACCGCGTCGTCGTATCCATCAACCCCTTCGCAGGCTGCAGCGCGCGGTGTGCGGCCCCCTAGCTGCACAAATGCCCCTTCGAGCCATTGCTGCGCAGCCTTGGCATCACCGAAATTCGAACGAGCGACCTCCTCCAGCTTATGTACGCGCGCGATGCGCACCTCGGCCAACGGATCGTGCGGATCCTGCTGCACACCTGCCGGAATGTACCAGCCGAGGGAGCCACCAATCACCGCACCGAACAACGTCACGAGGATGACGAGATCGTAGCCGGTACGCGGATCGTCCCCGACGAGGGCGAACCAGGCACTGCAGGCAAGCAGACCAAAAAACGCGGTGGCGCACGCCTGCAGGGTGATCTCGAGCCAGCGCGGTGGCCTGCGGTGCAGCTCGACATTGTCGAGCGCGAACGCATAGAACGCACCGGTCGTCGCCGGCATCATGGCGTAGGCAGCCATGCCCTTCAACAACGCCGGCGTCACGATCTCCTGGTACATCGCGCCCCACGACACGAGAACCGCATAGCCGCCGAACCCGCAGACGATGCCGACCCGGATCAGATTGGCGAGTGGCGAGATCGGGCCGTGCGCGTCCCTGCGATACCATCGCCCTCTCGCGAGCGCGCGTGTCCGCACGCGGTCTGCCAACAGAATGGCAGCGCCATGGGCCGAAACCGCGGAGAGACACCACAGAAACGCGTCGGGCGCCGAGGCCGGAAAATTGCGCGACGCATGCCACCAGCCGCTCAGCCCGGCAGCGGCCATGACCAGAACGAGCACGCTGGCGGCCATGACACCCAGCCCGCCGATGATGAGATTGCCGCGCTCCGACACCGGCTGCTGCGACTCCGCGCACAGGAAGCCGAGCCGGACGAGCGCAAGCGTGACGTCGGCCCCCGGAGCGAGCCCGCGACGCACCGCGCCCGCGAGAAGAATGTGGTACGCGCGCAAGGTCTCGCGGATACGGGCTTGCAGCTGCGCGGCGGAATAGCTCCGGCCCAGCCGCAATTGCGCGCGATATTCGACGACGTCGTCCGCCAGGGTCTGGCGCTCCGTCTCCAGGGTCTGGAGGACGGGATTTCCGAGCAAGCCGACGAGGGTCGCGGACCTGCCGGCGTCGAGTTCGTAGCTCAGCACGCACAGCCGCGCCCAGCCGTATTCGAGCGATCCGCGAGGCCTGGTGAAATCGCCCTGCTCCACCCCCGCCATTGCGGGCAATGCCAGCATCGCACCATCCTGATACGGTGCGAAGTCGAACTCCGCGGCGGCCATCTTGTCGGCGATTGCGAGTGTCGCCGCCGGGATATAGGCGCGCTCGCGCGCGAACTGCCCGAGGTTGCGCTCGATCTGTTCGAGGTAACCGACCCGGCGGATCGCGCCGACCAGGATGAGCGCGATGAGCAGCGGCAGCACGGGAACGAGCGCTGCGGGCGGCGTGAATCCTCCGATCTTGAGCGCTGCCGGACCGAGGACCGACAGCGCCACCAGCGCCACGATCATGGCCGTGACGTAGACGATCATCGCCCGCTTCAGTTCGTCGCGCGAGGCGAGGATTCGCGTGGGAAACTTCGCGACCACATTGTCGGCGCCGCCAATCGGCATCGCGCCGAAATCGTTCATCGCGAAGAGAACGACGATCAGCCCGCCCGTCGCCAACGCCAACATGAACTGCAGGAATCCTGCATCATAGTCGTGGCTGACCTGAACCCAGGTACCGAGCCACTCGAATAGGTTCGCCATGGCTTTCTCCCTTCATGGCATGCGTTGCACTTCACCATGGCTCACCGGCACCCGCCCCGGCTGCTGCAACCGGTCTGCGCGAGCTGGGTGGGCTGTGCAGCCGGCGCAGCCGCGTCCTGCATGGGTCCTGCCGCTTCGCGCGGTGGCGCGGGCGCGATCGGATCGGCGGCCGTGATCGTGTAGGCGAATAGCGCGAGCATCATCAAACGAATCGATGTTGCGGACATAACGATCTCCTCGAGCGTTCGGTTGTCGATGTGCATGGCGCCCGCGCGTGCGGACGCAGCACTATCTTCGTCCTGCACCTGCTCGCTGTCGCGTGAGATAAGTGTGAAAGCGTGGACCTGAATCCGACGTCAAGAAACCAGCGCGTCGGACATTCTGCCGGGACACGTTCAGCTCAAGGTCGGCTGCACGCTAGTCGTGAGGATGCTCTGGTCCGGGCGGGCTTGCGGACGTGTCGTGATCGCACGGGCGCAATTCGATTCCGGGCTGGCGATGGGGTGGCACGAGGACGGTGCCGAGCCTGGCCCTGATCAATTCAGGGTCGGCGTGCGGGCTACACGGGCCGCCCTCGTCCGGCTGCCCTGCCTGTTCGCGAGACCGAGGTACATAGCCGCAGAGCAGGGTGAGGTAATTGGTCGCCTCGGCGCATTTGACGGCGTGGTCGTCGGCCGTGACGAAGGTCTCGACAAGCTGGCGCGCGACGATCGGCGCCGCGGCGCTGGTGCCCTGCACGAAAGATCGTGAACCGCTGCGCACACCGGCCGAGATCGTTCCCGGCAAGGCGCGCGAGCGGTCGGACATCGCCGAGCAACCGACGATCTTCTTGATCCAATCAGGCTTCAGCGTGCCTGCAGCGCTGTAGCGTGCCGGCTGCGCGCAGGCCAGGCTCGAGCCCAGTCCTGCGCCGAGACGGTAGCCTCCGACGACGAGCGACATGCGCCCCGTCGCAAGTCCATTCAGGCTGCCGAAACGTTTGACGCGCGATGTCTTGATGTCCGTCTCGGCGAGATCGCCCTGCGGGGTGAAGCGGGCTTCTTCGTAGATGTCCAGGTCGAAATAGCTCTGCCGGCTGCCGGAGCGAAACGATTCGAAGTCGGTCGAGCGCTGGATCCAGCAATGGATCGGATGGCCGCCCAGCCGGGTTGTGGTGGTACGCCGGATCGTCACGGTCCATCGGCCGGAATCGGCGCCCGGCAGGCGGTCGTCGTGCGGTTCCGTCGGCGCCATCGCGACCAGGACACGCCGGCGTCCCGTCTTGGGATGGCGGTCTTCGGCACCGCCATCCGAAGTGGCGGGTGTCATATCGGCCCGGTCGAAGTCCGCGCTGATCTGTCCAATCACCTGCCCGGCTGGATTCAGCACTGAAAGGACGCGGATCGGATCGCCGAGCAGGCGGGCCGAATGGTGAACCTCAACAGGTAGAGACGTTTGACATTGGTTGGACGAGTCGTCGCGCAAACACGCGATCATGCCGCAGGGGTTCCGCAGCTCGACGGAAAAGGTGAAGGGATCGGGCGAACCGGCGTCCTGATAGAACCACAATTCGAGATAGGCCGGCGTGCGGCCATTGGGCTGAATACGCCACGGCAACATCACCACGTCGTCATGATCGAAATCGTCATCGTGAACCTCCAGGTGCAGGCGATCGAGAAAGGTGTTGCCGGCGGCCAGAACGAGCGCGGTCGGCGCGCGTCGCCGGCGCATCTGGATCAGTTCGTCGATGGCCGCCTCGACCTCGTCGCCACCGTCGTGGCGTCCGCCCGTGCTGCCGTAGCTGAAGTTGATGACCAGGCGCGGATCGGGGACGCCGTACATTGTCTTGATCACGTCGGCGCGATGAAAAATGTAGTGAAATGCCGACAACAAATACATGTCCTTGCCGAATCCCGACGTATCCATGGTCACGCTGTTCGGCAGCTGCACGGCGATGATCCGGACGTGCTCCGGCGGCTCCTCGCCGTGGGCGGCATCGTAGCCGGTGGCGAGATTCATCACATGGGAGCCGTGAGTCGTGTGATGACCGAGCAGGCTGCCGAAATCGCCGGCAGCGCAGGTTGCACCCACGGCGTCGTAGAGATGATCTTCATCATCTCCGAAGCACGCGATGGCCCGATTGATGTCGGCGCGCGTGTACTCACGGCCGAACAACACGCTCGTCTGCCCCTGCCGAACATCGGCGGATTGCAGCCAGCAGAACTCGACCCGCGTATGGGCGCCGTCGGCATCCCGGAAATTGCGATGGGCAAAGGGGATGCCGTCGTCAATGATGGCCACGACGGTGAGCCGTTGGCCGTCGCTCCCAGCACGCAATCCCTGCTCGGGCTCGCAATCGGGATCGGTCGGCTCGCTGAGCTCGGAATGCATGGCGTGAGACGGCACGGGCAACGCCACGCGGAAGCGTGATGTTGGAATGTCGCGCAACTGCGGCCCGTTCGGCAACGTCTGATCCCGCGCCTCCATGGAAGCGCTCCTGAGCAACTCCTCGAGCGCCTGCGGGCTGTCGAGCCGATAGCCCGCAGGGCTCTCGACGACGAACGGCAGGAATTTCGGTCGGTCGGGGGACCCCTTCCACAGAGTAGGCAATCTGGCGACAGCCTTGACCTTGCTGGGGACGTTTTCCGGAGCAGGGATCGGCTCCGCGAACTCCGCAAAGGCCGAAATGTATCGCGAATTGCCGTGCATCGCGGGAAAGGCGTAAGGCCGGCCTACGCCGAAGTTCCAGTATTCGTAGGGACCGAGATAGGCTTGAACCCTTGGCCGATCCGCGAGTCCGTCGTCCTGGCTCGGTTCCATCATTGCGATCCATCGTGCAGGCTGACTTCATCGCTTGCTTTGTGCCACAGGAACGAGAACAGCGGACTCGTGCCGACCGCGAAGCTGCCGGTGCTGGCGACGCCAAACTCAACGTTCTGCTTTTTGACGAACTCCTTTACGAAGAAGTCCTTCGTTCCGACAGCGCGATAGCTGTAGCCCTCCACTTCACGGCCATGGCATTTCGCAAGCACGATCTGACCGATGGCGCGTCCGAGGATGGCGCCAACCCATGTGTCGATGGGATAGTGCACGCCGGCCACGGTGCGGTTCACCGCGATCCGTTCGGCCAGCTTGCTCAGCAGTTCCTGGCGGCGCTCGAAATCCGCCCACTGATCCGCGTTGCGGTGGTATTCCACGAACCCCCGCAGAACTTCCGCCACGGCGAAGGCCTCGGTGGCGTGCGCGCTGGGGAAGCTTCCGTGCGCGGGCGTCGGGATCATGGGCATGACCTTGGCGCCGATGCGGTCCGGGCGACGGCACGCCAGATGGTGCTTGAGAATCATCGCGACATGCGACGCCAACACCTGCGTGATCGCGATCAGCTCGAAAATGTATCGGTTGGGTGCGGCCTGGAGGCCCAGGATCATCGCGAAATACGCTGTCGGAAATCCGACTTGCGTCAAGATCTCCGGGGTTCGATCCGGCCGCTGATCCAGATAGGCGATCATGAAGTCGAGTTGCTTCTCGAAGCATGCCATCGCCGGACGCTGCACATCCAGGAACGTGTTGTGGCCGTACGACAGACAGACCTTTTTTTGATCTTCGTCGACACGCCAATCGATGTCCTTCAGGAAGTCGGTGATGTAGAGCGACCCACGAACCCAGTCGGCCCACAACTCCATGTTCGCAGGGTTCGAGAAGCCGAGCTCCTTCGCTGTCGGCTCGTGATGAGGTCTGGCGACGTGGGTGATGGCTTGCTCGGTGACCTGCAGGCCCTGCGCTAACACGGGATCGTAGACGGCATCAGCGCCGGCGCCGAGGAAGGGACCGAGCCCGCTGAAGTTCGAACCTCCCGCCCCGCCGAAGCCTCCGAACCCGCCGAATCCCCCAAACCCGCCAAATCCTCCGAAGCCGCCGAAACCGCCCAATTGAGACATTGCCGCCCTCCGTGGCGATCCTATGGAATGCCTGAAGAACGCAGAGCCACGGCGACCCTGCGACCGCTTTCGTGATCTCCCGCAGGGTGACCCCGCAGGTAGTTGGCTACGGTGAAATCCGGGTGCCGGCGCAGGATCTCGGAGGCGACGGCACGGGCCTCGGCGCCGCGTTCGAGATAGTGCAGCGCGGCCACCTGGGTTCGTAGTGTCGAAATGTGCCGGTCGTGGCGCCGCAGCGAGCGCTCGGCAAACGCCAGCGACTCCTCATACCGGCCCGCAGCCAACAATGCGCTCGCGCTCAACGACTCGTAGAAATATTGAAAGGGGTCGATCGGGGACAAGCGGCGTGCCTTCTCCGCCGCGCCGACCGCCGCTTCGGGCTCGTCACCGAACGCATGCAGCGCGCCTGTCAGGAGCCAGGCAAGCGACTCATTTGGATTGAGCCGCAGGGCGGCATCATAGCGTTCCCGCGCGACGTCCATGCGTCGCAGCAGGTTGGTATGCGCAAATCCGTCGATGGTCAGCGCGAAGCTGCTCGCGGGATCGATGTCCAGGGCGCGTGCAGTGCAATCCACCGCCCGCCTCGTGTCATTCTTGGGATCCGTACTCCATCCGTTGAACACACTGAGCACATGCCACTTGCCGAACCAGGCGTGCGCTTCGGCAGCATGAGGCGCGCGCCGGAGCGCTTCGTCGATCAGGTCGCGCGACTTCGCGAACGCACGCAACGACGGGCGGTGCATCAGATCGACGCCTGCGAGCAACAAGCGGTGATCCTCTACGTCGGCCAGTCGTCGGCCGTTCACATGGAGGATGGCGTCGTCCGCAATTGCGCGCCCGACCGCGATGACGATCTCGCTGATACCCTCGGCCGATCGGCTGAGGAAGCCCTGAAGCGGCCCGGCAAATTGCCGTGTCCACAGGATGCGTCCTGACGCGGTATCTATGAAGTCGGCATCCAGCACGAGCTCGTTTGAGCCAACGCGTAGCGAGCCCGCCACGCAGTAGTCGACCGCCAGTGCAGCACGGACGTTCGGAATGTCGATCACGCTGAGGTCGAGAGCACGACTGGACCAGTGCGAGATCACCGCAATCAGATTCGACCGTGACAGCGATCGGGATGTCTCCTCAGCCAACCAGTCGCCGAGGACCGCATGTTCGGCCGCGCCGCCGATGGTCCGGAACGGCAGCACCGCAATTGCTGGCAGCAGCGGACGGGGCGGAGGTTGCGATGAAAGGCTATAGAGCGAATAGATCTGTTCCGGATTGAGGCGCATCGCGCCGAGCCAGCGATTGAAGCCCTCTTCGCGGATGTTGATACCTTCGAGGAGCTCGCCGCCGCCGGGCCGGCCGATGAAGGACACGCGCGTGAGATCGAGCGTGATGTCGGAATTCGTACTGATGAGAATTTCCGCAAAACTGTCGCCCACGATCTGCTTGATATCGGACAATGCACGCCGAAGGCTTTGCCGCCCGGTGTCGTAGCAGGCCGTCCCCCAAAGCATGTCCTGCAGAAACGGTCGTGTGCGGCGTCCGAATGGCGCAGTTGCCAGCAGTGCAAAGAGAGCCTTGTGCTTGGCGCCCGTTATCTCGAATCCGTTGGACTGCGAGGAACGGACCACGCAGGCTCCAAATAGGTTGATTTCAATGCGGCTGGTCTTGACCACAAGATCACCGACGTGCCAATTGCAACCTGAAAATGCACGAAGCCTAGCACCGCACGCACGGTGTCTCCAAGTGGTTTCACGCTTATTTCACGCTATCGGCGGCGGCGTCCTGCACTATCCTCCCGCCATGAGCATGCCTGAGGCAGATGGCGAACAGCGCAAGACTCGGCAGAGCGCCTACCTTCCGGCGCGCGATCTGATCGATTTTTATCGTCGTTGGGCTGAATTTCGCGATTCTGCGATGGCGCTGTCGCAACGCGCGGAGCTTTCTCCGGACGAGCGCGAGACTTTGCGCTGGCTGATCCTTCTCGTCGACCGTATCGGCGAACAGGATGTCGGTCCAATGGACCACCAATGAGCAGCCCGAACTGATAAGTTCGGGTTTTGAGAACAGCCCGACGTTTTTTCACACCTAATTCACTCACCGCATCGAATGCCCATGAATACAGTCAGCACGCGGGTTCGATCCGCAGTTGTTTTGTAGCTGGAATGCAGATTGTTTGATGTTCGCCGCCACTGCTGAAGCCATCGGAATTTGATCGACCATTCGGAAACGGCTGCGTCGGCGCGCCGCGCGACATTGCGTATGCAAATCATCGAGCGTCTCGGCACGCCCGCACGGACGTGCCCACGATCCATCTGTAACAGGAGACTGTCATGCCTTCAAATTATGTCGAGATACCCGGAAGTCATCGCGAGTCGCCGAAGGATCTCGCACCGATCGCCGCGGTTCACGCAGCGACCGCCGCGGAGCCGATCGAAATCAGCGTCTATCTGAAGGATCGCGGTACCGATGATCTGCTGAAGCAAGGCGCCATGTCCGGAGCGGAGGCGGCGGCTGCGACAATGGCTGCTGCGAGTCGCGATGTCAGCAATCGGCGCGCCGTCGACTACGCCGACGACTTCACCGCGATCGCGGAGTTCGCCACCGAAACCGGGCTGGCGATCGTCAAGCAGGATCCCGCTCGGCGGCTCATCAAGCTCTCTGGTCCGATCGACAAGATCGAAGCGGCGTTCAGGACCAAGCTGCACTACTACAATGACGGCCAGCAAGGGTTTCGTGCCCGGTCCGGCAGCCTGTCGGCCCCCGCATTCGTTGCCGACAGAGTAGAGGCCGTTCTTGGTCTCGACACCAGGCCGATCGCAAAGCCGAAACTCACGCACCACATCGACCCGCATGCAACGGTCGGACATCTACCGAACGAGATCGCCAAGCTGTACGGATTCCCGAGGACCGCGGGCATGGGCGCCAGCCAGTGCATCGCCATTATCGAGCTCGGCGGCGGCTTCCGGGACAGCGACAACCGGAAGGCATTCAACGCGATGGATCTGATGACGCCCAGAATCACGGCCATCTCGGTATCGGGCGGGCAGAACCAGCCCGGCCGGGATCTCGATGCCGATGGCGAAGTCGCGCTCGACATTCAGGTCGCTGGCGGCGCGGCGCCCGGCGCCAGCCTCGCCGTGTACTTCGCCCCCAACACGGTCCAGGGCTTCGTCGATGCCATCACCCGGGCGGTTCACGATCAGCAGAACCGCCCCTCAGTCATATCGATCAGCTGGGGATCGGCGGAGCGGAAATGGACCGGTCAAGGCCTCGCGGCCATGACCACGGCGCTCAAAGATGCCGCTTTGCTGAATGTGACGGTGCTAGCGGCGGCGGGTGACGACCTCGCGACCGACGGTCTGAGCGACGGTCGTGCGCACACGGATTTTCCAGCCTCTAGTCCGTTCGTGATCGGTTGTGGCGGTACCGTCATAGACACCAACAACGGCAGCATCACCGGCGAGGCCGTCTGGAATCGCAACGGAAAGGGAACGGGTGGCGGCATCAGCGACCGCTTCGAGCTGCCCGGCTACCAGAGCGCTGCGGGCATTCCGAAGTCGGTCAACGATCGGAAGGTCCGTAGGGGAGTGCCCGATATCGCCGGCGACGCCGATCCGCTCAGCGGATTCTCGGTCGTGGTTGGCGGCATCGGCGGCACGATTGGAGGGACCAGCGCGGTCGCGCCGTTGTTCGCCGGCCTTTTTGCGCTGGTCAACGAGGCCTGCGACAAGCCGGCGGGATTCGCGCTTCCGTTGCTGTATGGCAGCGCAGCGGCATTCCGACCGGTCGTTCAGGGTAACAACAAGCATGGAGGAATCGGCTACGACGCCGGCCCCGGCTGGAATGCCTGCACCGGTCTCGGCGTGCCCGACGGCAACAAGCTGCTCGCAGTCTTCAAGCAGGCAGCGGGTGGTCCGGTCTCAGCGGCCGTCTGACGGCTGTGATTGCCGAGGGGGCGTCAGGGCGACGGCCCGCGCGCAAAGGCCGCGCGGGCCGTTGTCCCGTCTCTAAATCTCATGCGGGGTGCGCCGGCCATCGTCGGGGCACGGCGGTCTGGATTCCAATCCGTCAACTTGGAGACTCACCGTGTAGCGACCTATCATCGTGCTATCGGCCGTTCCGGTCTCGGCCACGGCTCGCGTCGGACGGCAAGCCCACGAAGCTCAATTTCGACGACTGGTTTTACCTCATCGAGGATAGCGCTTGTATTGTTTGCGGATCAGCCTCGCTAGTCGACGCCTGCATCGCCGAGACCGGGGCCGAAATCTCCGGTGGCCCTCGCCGTCTAGCTCGCCAGCGCCTTCACTTCCGACGCGACGCCCCCAAAGCCGCGTCCGGCCCCTCCGGCTCGCGCAGTTTCGATCGTCGCATTTAGCGCATGCAGGTCGTCTGCGGCGCAATACTGTGAATCAGCTGCACGACCTCGCCGATCTCCTCGGCGCCGCTCGACAGATGCTGCACAGTCCCGTCAGTTCGCTCGTCGTCGCTGACCGCCTTGCGGGCAACCTCGCTGCAGCTGCACGCGCGGCGAGATCACCGGACAGGCAAGCTTCGCCTTAACGATGTCGAGGCGATATTCGTTGAATTGCGAGAGCACCCAGGTCCTGCGCAGCATCAAGCTAGAAGCCAGCCTCTGAGCCGCCCGGAACCTCAAGCGGAAAACACCGCATCAGCCCCCAAAGCATCGCGCTCGAAGCGCCGTTCATCGGGCAATCTGACGGCATGTCACGCTCTACGACCCCGCCTATTGGCGACTAGAGCGCATGCCGCCGCAGCATCATGGCATCGCCATAACGAGTCGTGCCATCTTCATCGGCATGGTGCGTCAGTTGCTTGAGCACCAGGCACGGTCGGCTCGTGCGGGTCTCCTCCTCTGCGAGGACACCTCGTGATCTCCTATGGAGCTCGCCCGCTCGTGCGTTGGCTGCGACGGTGGCAACACATTCGCGATGCAGTTGTCAAAGCGCCGCGCGGCGTGCCATCATCTCAGGATGGATCGCAGCATTGCCGACGCGCTCATCCTCATGGCAGAACACGACCGGAAGGTCGGCGAGGAACTGGCGGCCTCGGGAGCTCTCTACGAGGGCTATCATCCGCATATGGCCGCGGTTCACGAGAAGAACGCGCTGCAGCTCCAGGACATCATCGCCGAGATCGGATGGCCGACGGAGCGCCGGGTCGGCAAACGGGCCGCCGAGGCCGCTTGGCTGATTGCCCAGCATAGCATCGCGCATCCGGACTTTCAGAGGTCGTGCCTCAAGTTCCTTGCCACTGCCGCGCGCGAGCACTTGGTTCCAGCCTGGCAGCCCGCCATGCTCGAAGACAGGATCCGTGTATTCGAAGGCCGGCCGCAGCTCTACGGCACGCAGCTCCAGCCCGATTTGCACGGCAACATGCAGGCCCATCCGATCGAGAATCCGCTAGGAGTGGACGAACGACGCCGCAAGGTTGGTCTCGAACCTCTCGCCGAAAGACTTGCTCGCGCAAAACCGCAGCCGCCGCCTGCCGACCGTGAACAGTTCGAGCGCAACTATCAGGAGTGGCTCCTTACGGTCGGCTGGCGCACACGTCCGCAAACGGCGAGATAGGTCGGCATGCGGCTGCGGCTGAAGGCGAGGTTGCCTGTTCAGACGAACGCAACGACCCACGAGCTCGATTGAAAGGATTGACCGCCGAACGTCGTGGGCAGCGTGCGTGAAGGGACCACCAAATGGGATGGCTTAGCCTGCAGCGGCGGCAATGGCCCAGCGCGATCTGGCTTCCCGTATCAATTCTGGCAGGCTTGCAATCGTTCGTCGCATGTGCGCTTCCAGGCTTGCGCACGCGCGCGCGGCGTTCTGGCTGCGGACGCCGTCCGCGATATCAAGACAGTCACGGAGCTCGGAGCCCAGATCAGCGTCTCGGGAGATGACGAGGCATCGAATATAACGGCTGCGGTCGTTGAAGTTCTTTATCATTCTCAACATCTCTTCGTTCCTCGATATCTGCGCGATCTGCTCGAAAACACCCTCGATGGCGGCGGCATGGCGCTTGGCGCAACTCATCGCCGAATGCGCAGGCGGAAGCGCTGTCATTCTCGTCGCGCTCCGGCCAAAGCGGACAGCCGATGGTGACTCCAAAGGCCTCCTGAGATTATACGCGAGCACCAGCCGAGCGAACTCATAGAGATCCCGTAGCTCCGCTGCGTCCGGCACCCTTGAGAAGAAACCACGCTTCGGAACGATGTCGATCAATCCCTCGCCATGAAGGCGCTCAAGAGCCTGTCTCACGGGTGTCGCGCTCGCTCTGACATAATCGGCAAGCTCGTCGATGCGCAGGTGCTCGCCTGGCAGAATGATCTTCGACTCCGACGTCAACTCGTAATGTGTAACCAATTCCTTGATTCTGGCGTAGGCGACATCGACTCGATTGAATTCGCTGTCCATATCGATACCTGCTGCGGGAGGATTGCTGATGCGGCGGGCTTCAGCCGAAGGCTGCGCGGCACGTCGCGCGCTCATGCGACGCGCCGTTTATCGCGCCTTCTGTTCTATGGCTCACGATCGATCGCCGAGTGCCTCCGGGTGTCGCGCATGGCGAGATAGACGACAAGAGAGGTCGCAATGCAGCCGGTGAGGTAGAGATAGAACCAGCTTTCGTGACCGATCGATTTGAACCAGAGGGCGATCGACTCCGCGGTGCCGCCGAAGATCGACACGGTCAACGCATAGGGCAGCGCTACGCCCGTGGTCCGAATTGCGGTCGGAAACAGTTCGGCTTTGACCACGGCATTGATCGACGTATAGCCGGACACGATCAACCACGCTGCCGCAATCAGAAGGAACGCAGTGAGCGGATCGTGGACTTGTTGCAACGTGGTCAGAAGCGGAATCGTGAACAGGGTGCCCCCCAGTCCGAACCCGATCAGCAACCATTTCCGTCCGATACGATCAGACAGCGCGCCGTAGAGCGGCTGCAGCGCCATGGCGAAGATCAGACTGCAGGCCGTCACCATGGTCGTTTGATCATCCGTCAGCTTGACGGAGAGCTTCAGGTATTTCTGCATATAAGTGGTATAGGTGTAGAAGGCCGCAGTCCCACCCATGGTCAGTCCAACAACAAGCAGGACTTCACGTCGGAACTGACCCAGCGCGCGCAACGAACTCACCTGTTTCGCCGACTTCGCCCGGATAAATACATCCGTTTCGTGCAGGTTTCGGCGCATGACTGCGGCCACGACCGCCAGCAGCGCGCCGATCACGAACGGAATACGCCAGCCCCATCCTCGAAGCTGCTCCTCCGTCAGAAGCACCTTCTGCAGGACCAGCAGAACGACGATCGCGCAGAGCTGTCCCCCAATCAACGTCACATATTGGAAGCTCGAATAGAATCCGCGGTTCTTTTCGTCCGCGACCTCGCTCAGGTAAGTTGCGCTGGCGCCATATTCACCACCAAGGCTGATTCCCTGAACGATCCGCGCGAAGCCAAGCAGAACCGGAGCTGCAAGGCCGATCGACGCATAGGTGGGCGTCACGGCGATGATCAGCGAGCCGAAGCACATCATCAAGACCGACAAGGTCAGGGCATTACGGCGGCCGTGATGATCTGCAAAATGGCCGAATAGCCAGCCTCCGAGGGGGCGAACAAGAAAGCCGGCCGCAAACAGCAGCGCTGCATTCAACTGCTGCACCACCTCGTCGCCCTGAGGAAAGAAGGATTTGGCGAAATACAACGCAAACGCGGCATAGGCGTAGAAGTCATACCATTCCACCAGGTTTCCGATCGAGCCGACGAAGATCGCGCGCAAGCGGCTACCCATCCCAAGGCCGTCACGGCGTGCTTCAACGGCGGCCGCAATGAGGGTGGGGTTGATAGTTCGCTCAAAATTCATGGCGTCCTCCGAGTGCACGTTTTCTTAGGCTCTAAGGCCAATCGTGCTCATGCCTGAGCAACCCGCGTGCCAGCCGGCCGCGGCCGCCGACCGCGCCGGCAAACAAAGCCATTTCAGATGGTTGCATGCGCCCCGCGTGAAACGGGCTCGCCGCGCTCAGCGGAATTCCGCCGATCCGCGTCGGAGCGTGAGCGGGAATCCGCCGACTGCTTAGCAGGACGTTCGGCTGGGCCGCAGCAAGCCGTACCTTGCCATTTTTTCGTTGAGGGTCCGCCGTGGCACGCCGAGACTTTCCATGACCGCCACAACTGACCAGTTGTGCTCCAGCAAGGAGGCCTCGATCAGCATGCGCTCATAAGCTGCCACACGCTCGGAGAGCGCGCGCCTCGCGCCCGCTCCCTCGCTCCGCCGCAGAATTTCCGCGACGCGGCGACCCGTTGCCGCTAGGCCGAGCGCGTAGCGTTCAGCCACGTTCTTCAGCTCTCGAACGTTGCCAGGCCAGTCATGGGTCAGCAGTGCGTCGAAATCCTCAGGCCCGAGTGGGGTCAAATCACGGCCGCTGCGCCGGGAGGCTTCCCCGGCGAAATGCTGGAAGAGCAGCAGCACGTCGTTGCCCCGTTCGCGCAACGGCGGGAGACGGATCTCCGCCGCTGCCAAGCGGAAGTAGAGATCCGCGCGAAAGCGGCCGCTGCGGCTGTCGGCGGCGAGATCGGCTTTCGCGGCGGCGATCACACGGACGTCGACCGGGATCAGCCGGTTTGATCCCACCCGCTCGACCACGCGCTCCTGGAGAACGCGCAGGATTTTGACCTGGAACGCGTGTGGCATGCTTTCGATTTCATCGAGCAGGAGAGTTCCGCCGCTGGCATGTTCGAACTTCCCGACGCGGGCCCCGCGTGCACCGGTGAACGCGCCCGCCTCGTGACCCAGCAGCTCGCTCTCGAACAGCTCGGCGGGTATAGCCGCGCAATTCACCGCAACGAATGGCGCTCGTGCTCGCGGACCGAGGTCATGCAGTGCGCGAGCGACGACCTCCTTTCCCGTGCCGCTCTCGCCGAAGAGGATCACATCCCGGTCGTGCTCGGCGAGCTCGCCAACGGACTTGCGCAGCCCAGCCATCGCGGGCGATGTCCCCAGGAGACGTCGCTCCAGCTCACCTTCGGCGCCGAGCCGGCTGGTGAGTTGCCTGAGTTGACGCTTCAATCCTGATTGTTCTGCCGCCCGCGCCAACACGGCAGACACATGATCCGGGTTGGCAGGCTTCTGCAAAAAGTCGTAGACGCCCTCGCGCATGGCCGCAACCGCAAGTGCAACGTCGCCGTGAGCAGTCAGCAGGACGACCGGAATGTCGGGATCGATTCGCTGCACGTCGCGCATCAGGTCGATGCCGGATCGATGCGGCATCCGGAAGTCGGTCAGGACCACGTCAGGCAGCTCGGCCTGAAGCATCGACAGCGCCTCGTCCGCATTTCGGGCGGTGCGCACGTCGAAGCCGCCCAGCTCCAGCCATTGTCTGATCGAGCTGCGAACGATCTCCTCGTCGTCAACGACAAGAATCGATTTGCTCATCCGATACCCCGATAGATCTAGGCCTGCGCGGGCGGCGCCGGCAAGGTCACCCGAAACCGGCTTCCGATTTGCAGCTCGCTCTCGACCGAAATCGTGCCTCCGAGTTCTCTCACGATGCCATAGCTGATTGAAAGACCGAGGCCGAGCCCTTCACCGATTTCCTTGGTGGTGAAGAACGGATCGAACAGCGACTTCATGTGATCCGCGGAGATTCCGCTCCCGGTGTCCGCGACCTCGGTCGTCACCGTGCTCTCCGCACGACGGATGCAAACCCTGAGAATGCGGCGCGGGCGGTCGCGCATCGAGTGGACCGCGTTCGAGAGCAGGTTGACGAAGACCTGCTCGAGACGGATCGGGTTCGCCTCAACGTGAGCCGGCTCCGCGGGCAAGTCCAAGACAACCTCGATACCTTCGTTTCTGATCCGGTACTGCAGAAGCCGCATCGCGTTGCCAAGTGTCACACCGACATCGACTCTGCTGGTTGCGCCGGTCTCCTTGCGCGCGAACATGCCCAAGTGACCGATCAATGCCATCATTCGCTCGGCTATGGATGACATCAGGTCGAGGTTCACTGCCGTTCGCTCGAACTCGTTGCGGTGCAGCAAGACTCGGCTGCTTGCGATATAGGTGGTGAGCGCTGCGAGTGGCTGGTTGATTTCATGCGCCACGCCTGCCAGGGCTTGTCCAAGACTGGCAAGCTTCGCGCTCTGCACCAGGCTCTCGTGGGTTTGTCGCAACTCCTGTTCGGTGCGCGTCCGTTCCAGGACTTCACTCGTCAGCTGACGATTGGCTTCGCGCAGCTCCATCGTGCGCTCCGCAACACTTCGTTCCAGCAGCTCGTTAGCTTCGCCCTTGGCTTTCATCGACTGCCGCCATTGATAGGCGACGAGCCCAAGCAGCTGGACCGTGAGAACGGCAAAACCCGCTGTGGCGGCGACTGTCATTGCATGCCGCCGAGCGTCTCCGATATCCGAGAAGATCAGGAGCTGCCATCCATGTGCCGGCAGATGACGCGCGCGCAGTGCATATTCGTGGACGTCATTGTCGTCGCCCAACCCAACCGATACGTCCCCTGATTCACTCGGCGAATGCAGGATCGGGGCATTTTCGATCGTATCGCCGAATTGCCGGGACTCGTTCAAACGAGCGACCGCGCTCGAGGGCAGTGTTCGCAACGGATGATATTTCCACTGCGCGCGGCTGGCCAGGATGACCACGCCTCCTTCATCTTGCATGGCCACCAGATCACCGGCCCTGACCCAATCGGCTTCCAGCGGCGTCAAATCGATCTTCACGACGGCGACCCCGATCGTAAGCTCGCCTTCCGTGATCCGTTGCGACAGGAAGTAACCTGGCAAGCCGGTCGTCACCCCGACGGCATAAAGCTGCCCTTCCCCGTCACGAATTGCGCTTTGGAAATAGGGGCGAAAGTCGTACGCATGCCCGACGAAGCTCTTTGCTCCATCATAATTGCTTGCCGCCAGCGCCACCCCGGCCGTGTCCAGCACGTAGAGCTCGGCCGATCCCGCAGCCTGATTGAGCGACTTGAGATAACGGTTGGCTGTGTCGACAACTGCTCCATCGCCCGGTGTCCGGAACAGCCGGCGCACCGGATCGGCGAGCGACAGAACCGTGGGCAGATATCGGAAGCGGGCAACGGTTGCATCGAACGTGCTGGCGATCAACGTAAGCCGATCGTCGGAATCGCGGCTCATCTGCGCGAGGCCGGCGCTCAGGGCCAATCGATAGGACAGCAGCGCGACTCCCACGATGGCCAGGACGGCAATTGCCGCGATAGCCGGCCAAGCCCTTGATAGCTCACGCGGCAATCCCAGTCGGCTCGAAAACCACGCCGTCATTGACACCCTCTCGCTCCCGCCAGGGCTCAAATGATGGACCTGATTTGGGCTTCGGTCGCCCCGCGAATTCTCCCCGCGCATGCCGGATCCAGAGCTTCACTCGCAATCGGGGTCTTGGACCCTCTTATAGATCAACGGTCGATGTCCCCCGGGGGCGCTACGATCAATGGTCAAATGAGATCTATATGGCCGCGGCCATCGTCCAGCGTGACCTGGCGTCCCGGATGAGTTCGGGCAGATCGACGATCATCCGACACATGTGCGTTTCCAGTTTTTCGCATGCACCTTTCGGATCTTGATCGCGGAGCAATTCGATCAGTTCGAGACATTCCCGTACCTGCGCGCCGTGATCCGGGCTTTGCAAGACCGAGAGGCAGCGGACGTACCGACTGCGATCATTGAAGTTCCGCACCATTCTCAGCATCTGCTCGTTTCGCGACAGCTGCGTGATCTGCTCGAAGACGCTTTCGATGGTCATCGCATGATGCTTGACGCACTTCGTTGCCGAGTGACCCACAGCAACAGCTTCGACTTTCATCAAACCCCGGCCGAGACGCGCAACCGAGGACGGATCGAGTGGCCTCGTGATATTGTGCTCAAGAACCAGCCGCGCAAATTCATACAAGTCCTGCAGCTCGGACGCGTTCGGAACTTTTGAGAAGAAGCCTCGCTTAGCGATGCTATCGATGAGCCCCTCGCCCTGTAGGCGCTCCAGCGCTTGGCGCACAGGTGTTGCGCTCGCGTTGACGCGATCCGCCAGATCGTCAATGTGTAGATGCTCTCCAGGAAGCACCCGGACCTTGCCGTCAGGCACCAGATCATAGTGGATGACGAGGTCCTTTAGCTTAGTGTAAGCGGTGTCTACCTTGCTGACATCCCCGTCTGTATCACGCATGCCACGTCCCCTTGAACCACCCTAGGCGGACGCAACTTGCCGGCCGCAGACGTAGTTCCGGAAAGGCGTATGCCTTGTTCCCGGAATGCTCCGACAGCGCCGACGAGCACGCATGAACGTGTTCGACGACGCCCGACGTCGAACCCTTGCCCTGCTACTCGTTGTCCGCCCATGACTATCATTTTTTACACACCGTCAGCTTACGCACTCATTGCAGCCGTCACCATCATAAAAACTATGCAATCGATGTGTACTGACTCACTGGAGCATGCTGAGACGGTGTCTCATCGCGTAGGCGGTTGCTGCAGCGCGCGAGCTCACGCCGATCTTCATATATATGTTCGCAATGTGCCGATTGACGGTCGGCACACTGAGGCGTAGTTCCGCGGCAATGGCCTTGGAGCGGCTGCCGGCAGCGAGCCGGCCGAGGATTTCCATTTCTCGTGGCGAAAGATCATCAGGCCCCCGCGCGGGTAAGTTGCGTGGCTCGATCTCGACTCCCTCTATCCGTGCTCGATCAACGCGCTCCTGCCAACTTCGCATGCCGAGTGCGACGAACTGCTCGCGTCCCCGCTGCAGCAGTGCATGTGATGACGGCTTATCGCCTGAGGTTCCCGCCACGATTGCCTCGTCAAGATCGACGAGCGCTCGCAGGCAGACCTGGCCTGCCCGCTCAAGGTCGCCGCGGGCCTTTGCGAAGTGTGCGCGTGCCGCAGCGGTGTGACCCTGGAGGGACGCCAGGCGTCCGAGAATGAATTCACGGCAATCACCGGCTGCACCGATCGTGCTCCCGTGCTTTGGAGCGCGGACCAACGCTTCGAACCGGCGCGCACGCTTGACGTCCTCACGCTGCCAGGCGGCACAGGCTCCGAGCCCAAGCGCATCATCTGATAGCTGTCTGTCAGAATTTGTGTTCTCCAAGGATCGGAGCAGCGCCTCGATGCGAACGTCATATTCGTTTTCGCCAGGCAGGAATGCTTCGGTGAGAGCGGCGAAGCCAAGCACGATTTGTCCAAGGCGCACCGGATGATCCTTGACGATCTGCAGCGCACGCGAGGCGATGCGGCCAATTGCCGGCCAGTCGCCACCGTACAAATAGGCACGCCATGCGACTGCCGAAAGCTCCAGGGCGAGATGCAACCGGTGCCACGGTCCCAGTCGGACGGCCAGCGCACGCGCGTCGCGCAGCGCCGCGTCTGAGCTTGCCAGATGACCCAGGCTCGCCTCGGCAATCGCGAGAGAAGTTAAGGCCTCGATCCGACCTGGAAGCGATCCGAAACACTTGGCGTCCCGCAACAGGTCGTGCGCAGTTTCGACCCCCATGGCGAGTTGTCCATGCCGATAGATCCAATCATGGGTGACGACCTCGCGAGCCCGGATGATGGCCGCCGGACTCTGCCATTCGGCGGCCCAACGTTGCACCTGCACTGTCTGTTCGATTGATCGCGGAGCATACAGGTCGAGCGCCGAGGCACGATCCTCTTCGTCTCCAAGCTGACGAACCAGATCGAGCGCAAGCGGATCCGGCGCGTGGTAGATCGCCTCGAACGTCCCGTCATTCCATCGGCACCGCCAGTACTGTCGGAGCACCTCCAATCGGGCCCAGTGCAAATCTCGGCGAGCACCGCAGGCCTCCAGTCCGCGCTCCACCAGGGGCTGCCACATCTCTGTGGGAGCGCCGGCGTCCCGCAGCCTGCGGACTATCGTCACCAGGAAACTCATGATCCATGATGGCTGCCGCTCCCAGCAGCGGCCGAACAGAAGACGTGTCGTCGCATCGGCGGCTTCGACATCGAGTGATGCAGCCTGGGCGAGCGCGAGATCGCGGAGCATCTCGTCCGAGACAGCATCGCCTGCGAGATCGCAAGCGATCCGAAGGAATGCAGCTTCGTGCTCGCTGATATAGTTGGCTCGCGCGCGCTCGGCTGCCTTCAATGCGAAGACCTCGCCGATCTCCGCACCTGCGATGCGCTGCGAAGCGTGATACTGATGCGCAATCTCTCCGGGATCGGCATCGAGCTCGGCGAGGCGCGTCGCCGCGCGTCGATGCAAAATCGCCCGCCGGTCGGGGTTCAGCTCGTCGTACATGGCGCGCCGCAGCAATGCATGCGCAAAGACGTAGCCGCCGCCGCGGACGACGAGGACGCCAGCCCTCATCGCCTCGTCGATATGGTCGAGGATCGCCTCTTCGGAATCCGATATCAGAAGCTGCAATCGGCCGAGATCGAACCCTTCCGGAAATATCGCAGCGATCCGCAGCATTCCCAAGGTCGGCCCCGAGAGCCGCGCGAACCGTCGCGACAGCAGCGGACGCAGTCCGGCAGGGATACCGAGACCGTTGTTCACGAGATCGGCGGGCCATTGGCCCTCGCGCCCAAGAAGCTTTCCCTCTTCGACGAGGTGGTTGAAGAGCTGGCGCACATAGAACGGATTGCCGCCAGTCTCACGATGAATTGCCGTGGCAAGCGATGCGGGAAGTCGTTCGTCTGCCAATAGCTCCAGCATGCGCATCGTATCCGCGGGCTCGAGTGGCCGAACAGCGATCCGATGAAGCTCGCTCTCACGCGTCAGCGCATTGAGTTCCAGCGGCTCGCCACCGGTCTCGTCGGGACGGAGAGTGATGACGGTCAGCAGCGGGAGAGATCGCGTCGAGCGCAAGCAATGCAGCAACATCGCCCACGATTCGCGATCGGCCCAGTGCAGGTCTTCGAGCACGAGCAACAGTGGAGATTCGACCGCAACCGCATGAAGCAGATGAACGGCGGATTCGAAAAGTCGAAACCGCTCGTCCGGTCCGGAGAGTCCTTTGAGAGCAGGAAGATCCGCAGCGGCCGCGAACGCCGGCACCAGGCGAGACAGCGGCCGAATCATATCATTGCGAGCATGGTTGAGGAGCGTTGGCTGCTCGCGAGCCCATTGGGAGAACGTATCGGCAAACAATCCATAGGGCAGAGGTTCGGCCATCTCGTAGGCGGCGCCCCTCGCAACACAGAAACCGCGCTGCTTCGCAGTTTGGGCCAGTGCCTCGACCAGACGGCTCTTGCCGATTCCAGCCTCTCCTACCAGAACCGCGCCTACGGCGCGTCCGTTCTTGCTCGGGAGAAGCTCGCGGAGCCGGTTCGACTCCTGGTCCCTTCCTATAAGCGGAACACCGCTATCCTTCATGCGCTAACCAATAGCCAACCTACACGATACTTTTTGATGACTACGGCAAGACGCACTGCCGCCTGTGCGATCCAACCGTCTCTGGCAACCTTAGATTGTTTTGAGAAAATATCAGCTCGGCACGATAATACCAAGCGTCAAATCAATGTTGCGCTGCCCTTGTTGGGCTCGTCTCGCGAAGACTGTCGCGCAATTGCGACGGGCGAGAGCCGATGGAGTTAGATCGATGACGATCACCATAGCCGGTTCAGCGAATGATTGCTCCACTCGAGGACCACAACCCTGCTGACGCGCAGTCGAATTGCTCAACTGAAGCATGAAACGTCATTGAGTCGTTTTCTTGACGAAATTCCCCCTGGCCTAACGAGCAACCGGTCGAGGAACCCTCTCGACGCCATTGGGCTCTCGGCCACTCCGCGTCTTCAGCGCGAGCAACGCATCCGCTGCCTACGTGGCAGAAGAGCATGCGCGGCACTACGAGCCCAGGGGACAGCGACGTCCTCATGAGAGATGGCCGATCTCTCAAGCCATCAGACAACGCGCCTTCATTCGATTATCTGGCGCCAAGCTCCCACGCGCGAATCGCTCCGGATCCAGATTGCGAGCTTGGGAGCCGCGGCAAATCCGCGAAGAGCGCTGCTTGGTATGACATTCGGCTCGCGAATATGCCGAACCGAATGTCAAAACCTTCCTTTAGCGCAAGAGCCATTCGATGTACTTGATACCACCCTTCGCGCCAAACGAGAGCCCGGACGTCCACGCATCGCGGGGCCGAGCCTTCGCCCACTTTTTCACCGCATCGCGCTTCGCAACGGTCCCGACCGCTGAACGCGTTGCAGCAAGGCCGACCCCGACAGCAACACCGACATCGGGACCGACCAGCGCCAAGTTCCCCGCTTGCGCGTGTACACCCGCCGCTACCAGATTGCCCGGAACGAGTCCGATCGCGCCGACAAATTGGAGGCCTTTTCCGGACTTGGTTGATGTTTCCCAACTCGACTTGGTGGGAATATTTACAGTTGGGGGAGCCAAATCCTTCTTGTTTGCAGAGCTGGCCTTATTGTAGCTCATCAATTCTTTCGTCGTGCGCCCTGTTCTCCGCGCCACCTGCACCCATGTCAGCCTGCCCTTCGACGGATCCTGGACGTCACGATTATCGTAGACGCGGTGAACCGATAGCCTGTCACCAACCCAAGCCCCGGCCCGCGGAAGCTCATAAGTTTGGGGGATCCAAGTCCGGTTCTCGGACACGATCTTTCTGACTGTTGTTCCATGCTCCTTTGCGAGATCTCTCAGAGATTGTCCCGGCTGGAGATCGACGGCTTGCTTTTGCCCGGGAACGTGCAGATTCTGGCCGCTCATCGACAACAGACGTCGGAGAGGCACACCGGTTTTTTTGGCGATCTGTTCCCATGTCACGGCTGTTGGGTTGCTAGCCGACGAGGCTTGGCCCGGAACGTCAATCCGCAAAGGTGCACGACTGTCCTTGTTTGCCGCGATCAGCTTCTTGATCCCGACACCATGCCTGCGAGCGAAACTCTCCAGTGACTCGCCTGCTTGCAAGCGATCGGTCGTTGCCCCGCGAAGCACGCGGCCACCGCTCGCTGCATCATAGACCCGTCGTGGCGGGATGGACAAACCACGGTGCCCGTTCGCCTCCAACAGCCGCTTCAGGCTGAGTCCCTGATCGGTTGCAAATTCCCCGTAGGTCACGCCATTCGTGACCTGACGAAGCCGCTGAGGAACCAGGATCTCGGCGGGCGCGACATTCTTGGCGTTGGCCTTGGCGATCGATCGCAGCGAGGTGCTGTGGCTGTCGAGAAACTCCTGCGGGCTTTGACCGGCTTGCACGCGTGCGTCATCGACCGCCGGAACGGATGCGCCTGCGGAATCCTTCCGAGCGGGGATCGACCATCCATGCCGACCCAGGTTCAGCGCCACGAGCGTCTTGACATCGACACCCTCGCTCTTCGCAATCTCGGCCCATGTCGCACCAGAACTGTTGAGAGCGGTGACTGTCGGATTGATGTCTTGAACGCCAGGATTGCTTCGCGTGAGGTCGCGCGGGATGAGGCCAAGCCTTTGGGCAACGCTGACCATCGTATCGCCAGGCAGAACGTCGACCTTCGTCCCGCGCGAGCGCATCAGCGCTTGGGAGCTAACACCATTGCGCAAGGCGAAAGCTGCCTGCCCAATGCCGAGCAAACCGTCCGATATGGCAGCCGCCCGATCTGTATGCCATCCACTCGCAGCCTTCATGAAATTGATCGAGGCGTTGGTCCCGAAACTCGAGGCTACGACGGCGCGAACCGCCGATTCACGAGACGATCCAAGCCACGTCCTGACCCGCGCATGCGCCAGGGGACTGTTGAAAAACGCACGACCGACTGGATTGAGATCAGCGATGGCCTCACCGAATGCGGGCGCGCCATGCGTGGCCAACACGACTTCGCCGGCAATGGCTGCCGATGCTGCGGCCGGGGGAGCGGTAGCGACCCACTCTCTCAATCGATTCGCGATGCGCTTGGCGCCACCTCCCGCCCGAGGTGTGGTCGAGGCGGCCAGAGCCCAATCGGCGGCGTGGTCTTGGCTGATTGGCGTATCCTGCAACGCCAAAGCGGTCTGCCGGAACGACGCGAGTGCCGCTGGATCGCCTCCGAAAACCGCCTTATGGAAGTCGGTCTCGCCCATCCGGTCGCGGATGGCTTCCGCGATCTTTGCCTCTGTCTGATACGGCGACGCGCCACGGCGCGGCACGACTTGCGAGGCCAGGAACTCCGTCACGCCCTCGTTCAAGTTCGAATGTGGCCGGCTTGAATCAACGGCCAGGGTGCTTGCGAGCTTCTTGAACGATTCCGAGGTCAGTGCATGCACCGCCTCGTGCGCGACCACGTCCGGGCTCAATCTGTCGGTCCGCACATAGACGCGATGCCCCTGATCCGATGCGATGCTGAAAGCATCGACTGCCGCGGGGTCGTGCTGGCCGCCGGCTTTTTGATATGCACGGGCGAAATCTGCGGGATCCATGGCCTGCAGCCGGATGCCGTTCGGAGATGTCCCGCTCGTCCGACCCTGATAGGCGTCAAACACCTTCCTTCCGGCGTCGAATGCAGCAGGCTGTCCGGCAAGGCCCGCTTCGGTCTCGGTGCGGGATCTGCTCTGCTGGTAGTGATGAGAAGCCACACCGGAAACTGTATTGAGCCCGATGGACAGATAGTCTTGTGCGGTCGGCGCCTTGCCGGAAAAGAGGCCGGGGCCTGCCGTCAGCATGGTGTTCGCGCCCAGCTGGGACGCCGTCTGATAAAGCGGGTTCGACACGAGTCCATTCGGCCGTACCGCGCTCGCGGTCCGCGTCGCGACCTTGCCGTCGACGAACTTCGTCAGACCGCCAGTGACGCCGGCCATTGCGACATTCTTGAAGTATCCTGAGAACGCATCCTTCATCTGCGCGTTGGCTTCGTCCTGCGTGACCCGTCCCTCGGAGAGCTGATACTGGGACTCGACATAGGTACCCGCGACGTTACCGAGGCCCATGACCCCCTGATTGGCAACCATGACCGTTGATCCGGTTGCCAGCTTCGAGACCACCGAGCTTGCCGCCTGGTCGAGGCCGCGCGTAATGAAGGCCTCCGTGGCTCCGCCCGTCAACGCCCCCCCTGCTGCGCCCAGGGATTGCACGCCCGACACGGTCGCGTCGACGCCCGCCTGCTTCACTTCATCCCAGCCGCCGCCACCTTGGAAGAAGTTGTTGGTCAGCGCCGCATCGAGTGAGATGTGGGAATTGCCGTGAACGTCGCCGCCACCGAACACGGTCGCTGCATTCTGGGCCGTGTCGATGGCTTCGGCCGTTCCGGTTCCCACCAATGTGCCCGCCGCGAGGGCGGCCAAGACCGGCGCGCCGGCTCCGGCCGTGGCCATGGTGACAGCGGTCGCAGCCGCGGCGATCGCGACGTCGCGCACGACTTCCTGTGCACTCGACCAATTGGCGTCGGTCTTGCGCTCGCTCTCGAACATCCGGTCATTCTGAGTGGCCAGATTACCCATGATGTTCAGATACTCGCCGTTGACCTCCTGGGCAGTCATCCCGCCCTGATTTTTCTGCAGAGCCGTGAGCGCCTCTTTCTTGTCCTGCAAATCCGACTCGAGCTCAGACCGGTTGGCACCGAACAGCCCCCCGACCCAATCGCCGCCCTTCTGCAGAAGGCTGCGGTCGCCGAGCGCCTTGTCCTCCCGGTCGATGGCATCCTGCAGCTCATGCAGCCCCTGACCGATATCCACTCGCGCGTTCGCGTCCTTGAGGCTCGCAAGCTGCTCGGCGACCGCGCCATCGCTCAGGGCACCCGGATGCTGTGCAAAGAATGTATTGTACGCCTGCGAGAGCGCGCTCTGGTCGGCGGCCGTTTGCGGATCGAGTAGATTTTGCGGCAACGTCAGCCGAAACTGGGAATCCAGCAGCTGATATTGAGCCAGCTTCTGTTGAAGCTGTGCATATTGAAGCGATTGCTGAGCCGTCGTCAGGGCGCTGCTCGGTTTGGTGAAGCCCACAGTACGCACAACACCAGCTTGGGCCAAATCGGTGTTGGCGGACTGCTGCGCGGTTGCGACCGCCGCCTCGCTCTGTGTGACACGATAGTCCTGAACCAGCCTGTTGGTCGTTGCAGCCAGCTCTTTCGTGACTAGGCCGGCCGATGCCGCGTCAGTTCTCGCCTGCGCTATCTGTTGCAACACCGGCGAGTTTGAGGGCAAGGGAACATGGCTATAGGTCTGCTCCAGATTCGCCAATGTCGTATTGCGCTGGTTGGCATAGGCAAGCCCTGTTGCCGACTTGAAGCCCGCCGTCGCGATGTCGGACATTGTCGAGAGCTCGCGCAACTGTTGCTGCGCCTGGTTCAGCTTGAGCTCGGTGGCGGCCGTCGGATTCTTGATATAGGCGGCCTGCGCATCCGAGACGGCCTGGTGGCCGTTGATCAGGGCGAGGTCGGTCCCGACCTTGTTCTGATAGGCGTCCGCCTGGTCGTAGTTGATCTTCGCCGTGGTCGCGGCCTGCCGGGCTTGCGGGGACAATTTGGCGAGATCGGAGTCCTGCGCTGCCTCAAGATCGGTCTGCGCCGCCGCAGCAAATGCCACTCGGTGCTGGGCTGCGGCCAAGCCGGCATTCTGGTAATCAGCGTTCCCGTTCGCGAGCTTGAGATCGAGCGATGCCTGCTGCGGATCGCTGCCGTGCGTTGCACGTACGGTGTAGCCCAATGGATGCAGAGCGTCGTTCACCCGATCCTGGGCATCCTTCGCAACCGTGCCGTATTTCTCGGTATTCGACGCATAATACTGGAGCTGGGCCTTGCCCTGCGCGACCATACCGACATCGGCGTTGAGCTTGCTCCGCGCGACGGTGAAGTCGTCATAGGCCCGCAGCTGCGATGGCGTCAAATTCGCCTGGGTCGGATTGTTGTTCCGGTCGACCGTGACACCGGCTTTCTTCAGTGCTGTTGAGGCGCTCTCGAGCTCTTTCTTGTCCGCCGCGGCCTGCTGCCCGTAGACGACGCTCTTCCCTGCTGCAAGGTCGGCGCTCGCGGCATCAAGCTTGCGCTGGTCCGTGGCCAGCTTGTGTTGCTGCGCTTCCTGCTGCTGATTCAGCAACGACAGACGGTGCAACGTGCCCGCATTGATTCCTCGGTCCATCTCGGTGTCCAGACGACCGAGCTGCGATTTGGTCTGTTCGAGAGCAGCCTTATCGGCGGTGACCTTGTCCTTTCCCGCGGAAACCTGGGTCGTGGCCGCGTCGACGATCGGGGCAACTTTCCGCGCGACTGGATCTTTCACGGTGACCGGCGGCGGCGCCGGCTTGTAGTTCGCTGCTGCGGCGTCGATGCCTTGTGCGGCACGCAGATTGCTCTTGGCCGAACTCAATACCGCCTGATCGGTGGTGACCTGCTGCTGAGCGGCCGCAACCTGCTTCTTCAGATCGTTGATATGGGTTTGATGGGCAGCCGCCGCGGCGCCAGCGCCGCGACCGTACCCGATCGGAGCCTTCGTTCCCTGTGCATCAGTCAGCTCGGTCTGCAGCTTATGCAGCTTTCCAGCATCACCGTCGAAGGTCGTCTGCGCTTTTGTCTGAACCGCTTTTGCCTGCGAAACGGCATCAGGAACCGGCGCAACCGGCGCCGGGGCGGGGACGCCCGGACATGTTGCCGCCGCTTTCGGCGGAACAGGCGGACCAAGCAACACAGGCGCCGGCTGCAGAACCGGACCTATGAAAGGCCGAACGGGCTGAAAGAGCGGCGAAGGTGCCGTCGATGATGATCCAACGCTGTGCGTCGAATTGCGATCGAGCATGCCCGAAGACGACGCCGCGGACTTTGGCCGCGGAGGTGGCGGCGGAGGAGGAGGTGGCGGGGGTGGCGGCGGAGGACTGGCGACAACCGACCCACCTGCGTCATCTATCCGCATTCGTGCGTCTCCCCGTTAGCGGCCGCGGCTCTGCTCAGGCAGCCGCAGTTCGTCAGCCATGCAGCCCGCTCGGCGATCATATTCGAACGACAGTCTAGGACATCAGCCAGCCGCCGATCCGGAATATATTGCGAAAATACTGTGGCCGGCGCCCGACGGTCAGGACATGCCGCTCGCGCGCAAGGCCGACGCCACCGGCTGGAAAAACTCCTCGGTGATGAAATGATCTTGGGCGATGCGGCGGTCGATGTCCGCGGCAAGGTCAGGATCGCGAAAGCGAGGAATGCCGAGTTCTGCGGCGGCTGCAGTGAGATTGTGCGCCCGGACGGAGCGTCCCTTGCACACGAGCCTCGGCACTTGTGTCTCGCCCGGAACATAGCGCAGCCCGACCATCACATCGTCGCCTTCGATGACCAGCGTCGCGCTTTCGATACCTCCCCGCCCTCCCCCATGCGCCAACGATTGCCGCTGACGGCGTAGTGCGGAGCGCACTTCCGGCAGGCCTTCCTGGTCTCTCCGCTCGCGCTTCGCCTCGCTTCGGGTCATCCGCATCTCCCGCATGAACAGTCCGCGCTGCACCAGGACGTCGATAAGGCCGCCCACCATCAGCACGACGATTGCCGCGACGAGGAGCGGTGCCATGACCGCCCCGATCACTGGCCCGAGGCAGGAAAGACCGCATCCTGGCGTGTGAACCAGGGAGTTGAGCGACATCCCGAGGACGAAGACCGAGATCGTGACGAGGAGGGTCGCCTTGACCAGACTCTTTGCTAGCTCGATCAGGTTCTTGAGCGCGAAGGTCCGCTTCAAGCCCTGTGCCGGATGCAAGCGCTCCGCGCGGGGCTTGATAGGATCAAGGCTGAAGACGATCCCCTTGGTGACGGCGACGTTGACGACGACGGACACAAGGACGACGATGGTCGCCCCCCTTGCAAGATGCGGCACGGCGGCTTCGTAGATCATTGTTCCGATTGTGCCCGCAGCCTCCCGAAACGGCTGGCCGCCCGCATCGCCCACGCGCATCACAGCCCCCTGAAGCCGCGCGAAAAGCTCCGGCAACGTCAGCCAGAGATAGAGCAGCATGGACGACAGGCATGCGCCCGCGACCATATCGGCGCTGCGAAAGACCTGTCCCTTTTCGCGCGCCCTCCGCAACTTCCGCTCGCTCGGAGGCAGCGTCCGCTCCTCGGTGCCGCCATCCTCGCTCATCGCAGGAACCGCCCCATTTGGTCCAGGATTCCGGTCAACTCTCCAAGCTGGGTACCGAAGTGATCGAGCAGAAAGGCCGCATAGAGCGGCAGAACCAGGAAGTAGACCAGGTTGCGCGCCGCCATCGAGAGATCGAACACGTTCAACTGCGGTGCGAAACGCGCAATCACCATCAGCGCGAACATCGCGACGAACATGGCCACCAGCATCGGAAACGCCAGAATCAACGCCAACTGCAGCACGTGGACGAGCATGTCGAGCGCCAATAGCCCGCTCTCGGCGCGCAATATCGGGGCGAGCTCAATGACGGGCCAGAGCCTGTAGCTGCCATAAAGAGCTTCGGCGACGCTGCGAAAGCCGTCGGCTGCGACGAACAGCACTACGGCCGCGAGCATGAAAAGCGTGCCGGACGCGGTGGACTCGGTCATGGCGTTGGGATCCTGAAGCTGGGCATCAGGAGCCTGACGCTCGTAGTCCAGCAGATCGCCGGCGACCTCGGCGGCCCAGAACGGGATCCCGAGCAGCAAACCGAGGAGCCCTCCGATGACCGCTTCCTTGAACCCGACCGCGACCAACCGCAATGTTTGCGTGCCGATCGGAGGCAGCACCTCAACAAGTCCAGTCATGACCGGTAGCGAGATCGCGACCACAAAAGCACCACGAATCAAGCCGGTCAGCCCGAGGCGAACAAACACGGGAAAGGTCATGACGAAGGCGCTGGGACGCGCGATGGCGAGCGCCAACGAAAGAAGGTGACGGAAGACGAGATTGGCTCCCGCGTCGATGCTGTCCAACGGCATGAGGTCAAGCCCCATCGCCACTCCGCGCCGCCCATGATCCTCCGGGCACGATGAAGGGAAGGTCCGTCAACGCGTCAGTGAAGGAAAATCCGCGAGGATCTGATCGGTATATTGGATCAGCGGTGCCGCCAGCACTGCGCCGAACACCGCCAGCGTGGCCACGACGGCGATCAGTTTGATCGTCTGCGGCAGCACCTGGTCCTGGATCTGGGTTGCGGCCTGAAGGATTGAAACCAACAGGCCAACAACCATCGCCACACCCAGGGGAGGCATGGCAAAGATGAGAACGACGGTCAGACCCCTGACCAGATGATCGACGATCGTCGCTTGACCCATTGCCTCCCCCATCCATGTCGCAGGCTACCCATAACTCAGCACCAAGCCATGCATCAGCTTGGACCAACCCTCGACCATGACGAACAAGAACAGCTTGAATGGAACGGAGATCGTCGACGGCGGCACCATCGACATGCCAAGGGACATCAAGACCGCGGACACCACGAGATCAATCGCGATGAAGGGGAGATAGAGCAGGAAGCCGATCTCGAAGGCGCGCTTGAGCTCCGAGCTCATGAACGAGGGAACGAGAATGACGAGGTCTTCACTGGATAGCTTGGCCCTGCTGCTGTCGGGCCATAAGCTGCCGGTGGCGGTGACGAAGAAATCCCGCTCCGCGACCGTGGTGAACCGGCTCAAATGCTCGCGAACTGGCTGGGTTGCCCGCTCTGCGGCATCTTTCCAGTCGGCAAAGGTTTGAAACTCGGTGGCCCGATCATTGACGCGCTCGTACACTGCCTGCACCAGCGGTGCGCTGACATAGGCCGTCAGAACCAAGGCAATGGCATAGAGCACGAGGTTCGGAGGCGTCTGCTGCACTCCCAGCGCATTCCGGATCAGGAACAGCACCACGGCGATCTTGACGAACGATGTCATCGTCACGACGGCAAAGGTGACAAGGCCAAGTCCGGCGATGACCGCAAGAACGGCAAACAGGTTGAACTGGGTCACGGCTTCAGCTCATTCGTGATTGAACAATCTCTTGATCCGCACGCCGAGTGCCTCGCCGATCTTGACGATCTCGCCCGAACCGATCCGCCGATTCCCCGCGTGAATCTCGACTGCATGCCGCGGATCCCGACCAAGATTGAAGACATAGCCGGGCGCGATCGTGCGCAACTCGCCGAGAGGTATATCGAGCTGGCCGATCTCAAACAGGAGCTTGATCTGGAGGTCGTCCAGGCTCACCTCGTCTGCGCCGGTATCGACGCTTTCATGTGTCGTCATGTCCACAGCCGTCCAATGATGAAGATCGCCCCTGATCTGATGCAACATGTCCAGCACTGTCGCGTCGCTTCCCTCGAAACGGCATGAGGTCAGACGACGCTCGCCGAAGACGCCGGCGACGCGTCCATCCGGCATCGCGTGTTCGATGATCACGACGTCTCCCGGCCGCAAGCTCGCGAGCAAGCGGGCGCTGATGCGCGTGGCACCAACCCGGAATGCCGCGCAGATCGGAACTCCCGCGGCAGGAGCCGGATCCAATGCTTGAACGTGATCCGCCAAACGGGATTCATAGGGATCTGGTAAGGACAGATCAGCACTGAACGATCGTTCGCCAAGCGTGCCACGACACAGGAGTCCGAGCGGGTCCGGAACGCTGCAATCGAAGGAGGCACGCGTGAGGATGACAGAGAGGCCGAGCGTCTCCTCGATGACATCGAGCACGGCAGCGCAGGCAAATTCTATCAGAAGCAGCAGATCGGGCTCCGCGAGCGTCGTTCGAGGCGGGCCATCAATCGCCTGCAGCGTTGCGTCGATCACCTCGACAGGCAGACTGAGGGCACATGGATCACCACCGATCGTAAAATGCAGACGACACGCCGGCCGGCTCGAAACGCGCGAGGAAGCGGCCGAGAAGGAAAGCCGCAGCGGCAGACCCGCCAACTCGCAGGTGAGTTCAGCCCGTCGCCGACACCAACGACGGGCACGTAGAACATCAGCAATGGATAGCACGTCCGGGTGAAATCCGGCGATTTCACCTTCAGGCGCTCCGCGCCTGCGAGCGGGGAACGGGGCGTTCATGCTTGCCGCCCCGCCGCACTGCCGTCCGAATGAGCCAGCTCCTCCAGCAACGTCTCACGGACCTCGCGACGGCGATGCGATCGCTGCAATAACTCACTCCACTTGCGATGCCTCCGATGGGCTTTCGTAAATTCGAGGCGCAGACCCTGAACTTCGTTATGCGCCTGGGCGAGCGTACGGATGCTCGCAAGGCGCTGCTCGGCAAGCGCAATTGCGAGCCGCTCGAGGCGCCTGAGTTGCGCATCAAGTTCGGTGATCTCCCGCGCGGAAATTGGACGCCCTATCATCTGCTGGTAGATCTGACGTTCGCGTGCGCCACGTGCCGCTGCTTGCAGCGCGACCGCATGATTGATCTGCATCAGTTCTGCAGCCGCTTCGACCTGTGCGGCCACGCCGCGCTGAAGCGCGGAATTCACCCGCCGCTCCCTCTCTCCGAGAACGATCTGCATCCTGCGCATGCGCATGAGCATTGGATCGTGCCTCATGACGCGAGCTGCTCGAGTTGCTGGATCGTGCGATCCCACGGAACGGCCTCGCCGAGGCCCTGCCGCAGAAAGGACTTGATAGCCTCCTGCTTGGCGATCGCCTCGTCGGCGATCGGATCGGATCCGGCCTTGTACTCGCCAACCTGCAGCAGGAACTCGAGCTCCGCATAGCGAGCTATGAGTTCACGCACCCTCATCGCTGCAGCGCGATGGCGGCTCGTCACGATTTGGTCCATGACGCGGCTGAGGCTGGACACGATGTCAATCGCCGGGAAATGCGCCGACTGTGCGAGCTTAGGTGACAACGCGATGTGTCCGTCCAGAATGCTGCGCGTCTCCTCAGCGATCGGATCCGCGGTACCATCTCCCTCAACCAGCACGGTGTAGAATGCAGTGATTGAGCCGGTGACTCCGGGGCCGGACCGCTCGAGCAACTCGGGCAAGGCCGCAAACACCGACGGCGGAAAGCCCCGGCGCGTCGGAGGTTCGCCCGCCGCCAGTCCGATCTCGCGCAATGCCCGCGCAAAGCGTGTGACGCTGTCCTGCACCAGCAGCACGCGCGCGTTGCGATCCCGGAAGTACTCGGCAATCGTCGTGGCGACGTAGGCAGCCGTGACGCGTTCCGTCGGCGGGCGGTCCGACGTTGCGACGATGACGACCGATCGCGCCCGGGCCGCTCCGGCGAGGCAGCGCTCGACCATCTCTCGGACTTCGCGACCACGCTCGCCGATCAGCGCAACCACGCAGACATCGACGTCGGCGTTCTGGACGATCTGGGCGACGAGCGACGATTTGCCTGCACCGGGTTCGCCATAGATGCCAATCCGCTGCCCCTCGCCACAACTGAGCAGACCATCGATCGCCCGGATGCCAAGGGATAATGGGCGGCCAACGAGCCGCCGGGCCAAGGGCGCCGGCGCGGCTCCGCGGACTCCTCGAACCTGGTCGAACTCGGGCCATCCTCGTTCCTGAACGTCGAGAAGGCGCCCGAGCCCGTCGACGACGCGGCCGAGCAGCGCTGGCCCAACCATGATGCCGAGGGCCTGCCTGGTCGAAACGACTTCCGTCCTTGCTGAGAGACCCGCCACGTCTCCGAGGGGGGTCAGCAAGGCGACCCCGCCTTCGATGCCCACGATCTCGGCCCGCAGATCATCCGAGGCGTGGGCAGAGCGGAGCAAACAGATATCGCCAACGCGCGCGTCGGGAACGATCGCCCTGATGAGGGTCCCCGACACCTGAATCACGCGCCCGCGGATCGGCCGCAGTTGCGAACTGGCTGCAGCTCTACGCAACTGCGGCAGGATTCGCGCGAGTCGGTGGGTGGCAGAGCCTGCCGACATCACGGCTGCACCTCCTCGAAACCGGCATGCAGCGCCATGGCGAGCTGCTCCAGTTGAGCGTCAACGGAAACGTCGATCTGTCCGAACTCGCTCCAAAGCATACAGCGCCCCGGTGCAATCTGCGGGTCCGACACGATGGTGAGCCGGTCGCCAACATCCTCCAGCAGCGCGGCCACTCGTCCACGGATGGACTCCATCTCCTGCGGCGCAGTCATCAGCACGATGGCCGTACCAACGCGCATCTCTTCGAGGGCTCTGGTGATCGCTCGCGCGGCGAGATCATTCGGCTCAAAACTGCCAAGGATCTCCCTGACGATCTCGACGACGAGCGTGATCAGTTCGTCTTGCAGATCGGCGACGAAGTCATGGACTGCGACCTTCGTTTCCGCAATCAGGCGGGCCGCCTGCTCAACTCCCGCAAGACGACCATCCTCGAAGCCTCGCATGCGCTGCTCCTCGAACGCGAGCCGGGCCTGCGCGGTGATCTGCTCGCATTGCCGCCGGGCGTCGGCAAGATAGGCAGCCGCCGAAAACCAGGTCTCCGCCTCATCGGCCCGAACCACGGGTCCGAGCGGACGGAACGTGCTGGCGGGCTTGTCACTCTCGACGGCTTTCACGGCACCATCCCATCGGCCAGAACGCGATCAACAATCTCCGGGCCAAGCTGTTGGTGTCGCCGCGAGACCGGGGAGCCCAGCGGCGAGTCGATCGGAAATCGAAGAAGGATGCGGCTGCGCAACGTGGCGGGGAGCTGCCAGATTGCGGCATTGAGACATTGCATCCCATCGCTTCGGATCGCGTCCGCAAGCGAAGATCGATCCAGGGGGCGATCGGATCTGGGCGACAGATCGATATTGGCGAGCGCAACCTTGTGAAGTTGGGGATCGAATTCTCCAAGAACCTCTCGAAGCGTATTCATGAGCACCGTGGAACGAAGTGCGTGGGCATGCCAAACGCCGCCGGCCAGCTCGGCGACGCGCCGTAGCTGCTCGCCGCCAAGAAGGGCAATGCGACTGCGCCTTTCGGCGATGTCGGCTGCCGTGCAGCAATCGATCCCAAAATGCACAACGATCCGCTCAGAGAGATTTCGGTGGAGCCGGTTGCAGGCGAGCATCCGTGCGGCAAGCCCGGGCGGAATGCCCGGTACGCATGCGAGGAATCGCTCAACATGGATGTAGCGCGCCGGCAATCGGCAAAACCCGTCCATATCAATCGCTGGCCGATGACCCACCGGTGCGCCGGGTTCGCTCCCACCGCTGACCTTCGGATCACGCAAGCCAAAGGACGCTCCAGGTTGCACAAGCCTATTCATCTGCCGGCCGACCCCACGTCAATCGCCCTAGGACACGACACGCAGCGGATCACGCACCCGCGTTCCGCCATCCCGACGCAGCGGTACCTTGCGTTGCGCACGTCCCGCGCGCGCCCGGCGCCAGAGCTGGAAAACTCCGATCGATCCGAGCAGTCCCACCCCAGCCGCGGCTGACGCTCCCAAGATGAGCGGACTGCCACGTAGGGCAGATCCGTCGTGAGATAGGACGGATGCCGTCGTCTCGATCGACGTTGAAGGGCTGAGTTCGACGGGCTCTGAACTGCCACGCACGAATACCACGGCCACCTTGTCGTAGGTCAGTCCCTCGACACTGTTGGCAATAAGAGTCTTGATCTGCGGCAGCAGCATGGTGACTTCAGCGCGCGCGTCATGCTTGATGAACACCGACGCCGCCGACGGAACCTGGTCGCGACGCAATGGATCGTTCTTCGGCAGCACCACGTGGACACGAGCCGAGATGACTCCGTCGATCTCCATGATCGTCCTTGCCAACTCTTGATTGAGCGCATGAATCAGCTTGGCTCGCTCCTCTGTCGGAGACGACACGAGACCATTGCTCGAGAACACGCTACCCATGTCCTCGAACTTCGCACGCGGCAACCCGGATGCATTCAGCAGCGTTACGGAGTCGGCAAACCGCTCCTGCTCGACCCTGACAGTGTTGCTGCCGTCCTTTGCCTGGAGACGATCGGCAGCTATGCCGTTGTGCAGCAGAAGAGCTATCATGAGATTGGCCTCTTTCTCGCTCAAGCGGCTATAAAGCTCGCCTTTGCAACCGCTCAACGCGAACGCCAAACCCAGCACGAGCACGACATTCAATCTGCGCCCACGAGCGGCCCGCCAATGCTTGGCCTCAACACGGTCCATTCTCACTGCCCCTTCAAGAAGGTGTTGAAGATCCGGGTCGACTCGGTCGAGATTTTCGACATGAGCGTTGCCTCAATGGCAAACGAGAATGCGTGCTCCAACATTTGCAATGCCTGGCGGCCCGCGTCCGGCTTCTCCGCTCCCGGTCCCGCTCCGTCATTGTTGGAGGATGCCGGACCGGACGCTGCCGGCTCCGGCATGAGGTTGAGTTCGGGGGCGGCATTGTGCTGGACCCGCTCGTACGAGCTCTCCATCCACTCCATCACCTTCCCGCCGAGTTGGTCGACGGCGTGCGCGGGCTCCATCCGCAGCGTGGTGACCGGTCGATGAAGAGCGTCTTGAAACGACTGCTGCGCGGCAGCTCCAGGCTCAACGGCTCCGACACCGACGGCAGCTGTTCCGGAAGCCATGACGCCACCAACCGGCGCAATCGTCGTCATGCCGACGCTCCGTGCCGTCTCAAGACCCCTCGTGCTCTCGTCACTGCTCACTCCAAACAAATAATAATGACTCACAAGGGACAGCCCGACCAACAGTCCTGCACCGCAGATCAGGCAGAGCTTTGCACGGCGCCAAACCGCGCAGAGCATAATATTTTCCTAATATATTCTCCGACGCCCCCGCGGCCCCTGTGGTTGAATGAGATGAGCTGATAGCAACAAGTAACTGTGAGTCATGCTGTGTCGACGCGCGATCAACTACACGGTTGCCACGATTGCTCCGCGACAACGTCGCACGAAAGCCACGTTTTCTCTTGGGGCCACGGGACGTCTCGGGTTCCGGCCCCATTGCGCAGCGGGGCTACGATCGCGACCATCTGGCTGACGCTCTCGGGGACGGCAATCCACACCACGTCCGCGGCCGCAGGTGAACCTGCCTGGCCGACGGAGTCCTACAGGTACACCATCGTCGACCAGGACCTTGGCAACGTTCTTCAGGAATTCGGACGGAATACCGGCCTGCGGTTGGAGGTGAGCCCGGAAGTCCGCGGACGCGTGCGTGGGCCCCTGCCTGAACTCAAAGCCAGAGATTTCATCGAGCATCTATCCCGAAACTACGGACTCGACTGGTATTTCGACGGCTTTCGGATCTATGTCACCAGCAACAAGGAAGCTTCGAGCAGGCTCGTTCAACTCGGTGCCGTGCCGCTCCAGCGTCTCGAAGCCGCGCTTCGCGATCTCGCGCTGTCCGATGCGCGCTTCTCCCTCAGATCGATCAAGCAGGCCGACATGGCCCTGGTCTCCGGTCCCCCGCAATATATCCAAACTGTGGAACGCACGCTCGCGGCACTGAAGCCTCGACCCGACCAGCCATCGTCCGTCACCGTCTATCGCGGAGAGCACGTCCAAGTGGTCAAGCTCAACGCACCGGGCGGCGTGCCATGACGCAAGTCGGCAGGTCCGAAAGTCCTGCCAGAAAAACCGGATGGATCAAAGGAGTGTCAGAATGGCCGTAGAAGCATCGAGCATGACGACGGCGACGGCAACTGCCCCGAGCGGCAGCGACGCGGTCTCGGCCGAGGATCAAGCAAAGTTCGAGGAGGCGTTTCTCAGCGCAATGCCGCAGGCGGCCACGTTCATGCTCATGACTGTTGCCCAGGACGGCATTCAGGAGATGGCATCCGTGGGCGACGAGAACAGTGCAACTCCGGATCCGTGACGGAGCACGGCCAACTCTACGACCCTTCAGGCTCTTTTGCTCAGAACAAGACAAATATGACATCGGAACGCACAACAAGGAGAGAGTTGCATGTCTCGGGTCAGCTCCCACGCGCCATCCTCACGTGAAGTTCACGCCGGTCACATGATGGGTCCGCACGGACACGCATCGTCCTGGACCGGCTTTGCCGGGTTTCAGCCCACGACGCCCGGCGGGTCGCCAGCTCACCGCTGTGATGCGGGGGATTGGTGGCATCCTTCGATGCCGCCCGCTTCGCAGCAGCAAGATTCGCGGACTTCTTCCATAGCATCGGATGTCCTCGGATTGGTCGCGGACGCAAAGACCCCTGCAGACAAGGCGGCCCTGATCTCCGCTGCTATCAGCATCCTCAAGGGCGGAGCGGGCCAGAGCGACGCGCGGAAGAACGACCGGGTTACCAAGATCCTTGGCGACCTGACCCATCAGATCACAAATTCCTCGGGACCCAGCGATCCGGCCAAAGGTCAGTTGCTCGACGGAATTGCGAAGATCCTGAAGCAGCTCGTAACCGCTCCATCCCACCAGCCCGGCGCGAGCAGCTCGGTACTCCACACCCTGAATCAGCTCGTCGACCAAATCTCAGAGGCCAAGTACCTCGACCAGACGACGAAGAACAGCATCCTCGACAAGCTTTCATCGATCATTCAGCAACTCGCGGCTTCGAACTCGGGATCGCCCTGTGACCGCTCCGCGGGACACCTCTCGGCTGACGACGACATCGCGGTCGGAGACGGGTAGGCAACGTGGCCTCATTGTCGCAACGCTGACGAGAGCGATGAGACCAGAACGTTGAAGGGAAGGCGCAAGAGGCGCACCTCACAAGGTGCGCCTTGGGACGGGATCCAAGCCGCCGCTTCAACCGAGAGGTGATCAGCATGAACAACGCAAACGATCACTTCCCGGCTGGAGGGCATTCCCCGACAGCCCTATCCTCAACGTAACGCAAACATAGAGAGATACCGCAATGTCCCATTCAACAAGCTCCGTTTCTTCGACGACGTCATCGAACTCGAGCATCGATGACGCCATCGCGAAGATGAAGACTGCCTTCGACGAAGCGATCAAGACCAATGCCGAGATCACGACCAAGAAGACGCACTGGGGATCGATCGAGACCGTCGCGCAGCAGCGTCCGAACGTCGGCTGATCCGGCTATCGCGTCCGACAGCTACCAACCGCTGACGGCACGGGGCGTTCGTACCGAGCGCTCCGCTGCCAACATGGCTGCCAGGTCTTGATGCAGAGGGAGAGAATGCCGGCATCACCGTCCCCATTCGAGCTCGCGATCCGATCGGGCCTTCATGCCGGCGTCCGGCAAGAACTCGACGCCGGGACCTATCTGTTGGGTCATTCGATGGACGCCGACGTCGTTCTCATGGATGACTGTCTTGCTCCCTTGCACGCGCGGCTTGCGCTCGAGGCGGACTGTTGCGAAGTCGAAAGCACCGCAGATGGCGTTCTGCTGAACGGCACCCTGCTCGGTGCCGGCGAGGCACGAATCAGTCGTTATCCGGCCGATATCGTTCTGAACGGAATTCAGCTCCGCTGCACCCGCAAGCGAAGAACGATCGGTTTGAGCTTCTTGAGGTATGGACTAGGTACCGCCGCGATCCTGGTCTGCCTGGCCCTGCTTCTGCAGGGATTTCCCGCCGACGCAGACAAGGTCACCGGCGATGGCGTCTATGCCACGGCTGAGTGGCCGAGATCCCCCGGCTGCGTCTCCGACTGTTCCACCAAATATCCGAGCAAGCACGCCGCCGCTTCGCCCGCCCCTACGCTTGCGCCCGCATCTCTGCCTGGGCAGGGCAGAACGGGACGAACCGGCGCAGGGCCCGGGGCGCCGGCGGCGGATTTGAATGGCGCGGCGGACGCGCTGCGCCAGCGATTGGCGGCTGCCGGCCTCACGACCGTGGAGATTGTCAGCGACTCGAGCGCCATCACGGCGAGAGGAAACATTGACTCCGCGGCGCTCGGCAAGTGGCGTGACATCGAGCGATGGTTCGACGGCACGTTCGGCATTGCGATCGTATTGACGAGCCAGGTGGAGGCGAAATCTGCATCGCCCAGCACCCCTTTGACGGTTCAGGCGATCTGGGCCGGAGCTGGGCCGTACGTCATTGATGGACGCGGTCAGAAACTATTCGCAGGCGCCGTTATCAACGACGGTTGGATCGTCGATCGAATCGAACAGAACCGGGTCGTGTTGCGTCGGGGCGCCGACCTGCTCGCCGTGAGCTTGTAAGACGATGCCCCTCTGCGCCTCGATCAACGTGACAAAGGTCTTGATCCTCTTTGGAGGGGACCGCAGACCATGACGGCCATTGTCGAGAGCTTGACCCGCTGGTCGAACGACAAGCGTGAGCTTCTCGTCGTGATCCTGATCATCACCACGATCATGGCGATGATCCTGCCGATTCCGACGGCGCTCGTCGACGTCATGGTGTCCGTCAACATCGGCGTATCGATTCTGCTGCTGATGGTGGCATTCTACTTGAACGCCGCGGTGGAGTTCTCCGCGCTTCCGGCAATCATCCTCATCTCCACGGTGTTCCGGCTCTCCATTTCCATCACCATCACGCGCCTGGTGCTCAGCCAGGCCGATGCGGGGTCCATCGTTCAGACCTTTGGCGAGTTCGTCGTTTCCAGCAACGTCGTGGTTGGGCTCGTGGTGTTCCTGATCATCACGATCGTCCAGTTCGTCGTCATCACCAAAGGATCTGAACGGGTCGCCGAAGTTGCCGCCCGATTCACGCTCGATGCGCTGCCGGGTAAGCAAATGAGCATCGATGCCGACCTCCGCAACGGCGACATCAACCAGGCCGAGGCCCGGCGCCGCCGACGGCGGCTGGAGCGCGAGAGCCAGCTGTACGGAGCGATGGACGGCGCCATGAAGTTCGTCAAAGGTGATGCGATCGCCGGTCTCATCATCATCGCCGTCAACCTCGTTGGCGGCATTGTGGTCGGCACCGTGCAGCACAGGCTGCGTATTGGCGAAGCGATCCAGCTCTACTCGCTGTTGACGATCGGCGACGGCCTAGTCTCCCAAGTCCCCGCGCTGTTCGTGTCGATGGCGGCGGGAACGGTCGTGACCCGGGTTGCGACAGAAGCGGCGAGCAATCTTGGCTCCGAGATCATGGAGCAGATCACGTCGCAGCCGCAATCCCTGCAACTGGCCGGTCTCATGATGCTGGGGTTGGCCTTCGTACCGGGTTTTCCGGCGCCGATTTTCCTTTTTATGGCGACGGTGTTCGGCGGCTCCGGCCTCGCGATGCTCTTGGCTCGGCGGCGCGCACATCGAACCTCCGGCACGGCGCTACCGTCCGACCCGTCAGAGCCCACGAGAAGTTCGCGGATCGCGATCCCGGCGACCAGGTCTGCGCCGATCATGATCCTCGCGGAAGCCGCCTTGTGCGATGAACTCCGGCGAGCCGGTATCCATGATCGGATCAGGCGGACACGACAGGACGTGGCCGACTGGCTCGGATGCGCTTGTCCCGGGGCCGCGCTCGACGAAAGCAGCGCCCTGGCGCCCGGTCATTTCAGGATCGAGCTGCATGGCGTGCCTCTTCTGCTCTCGTCCGGAGAGCTGGATCAGCCGGCAACCGGAACGGCTGGGGCGCCGGCCATGTCCGCAGTGGATGCCGAGCTCCGGCGTGTTCTCGTCCGCTATGCCCCCGAGTTCCTCGGCATACAGGAGACCAAGCGCCTGCTCAACCAGTTGGAGGCCGACTACGCCGACCTGGTGCGCGAGGCCTTGCGCGTGGTTCCTACACAGCGCATCACCGATGTCCTTCGCCGTCTGCTCGACGAGCGGGTCTCCATCCGCAATCTGCGGCTGATCCTGGAGACGCTGGCCGAGTGGGGCATGCGGGAGCAGAGCAGCATCATGCTGGTCGAACACGTGCGGCTGGCGCTGCGCCGGCAAATCTGCTTCGAATGTTCAGGCATTGATCGGACCTTGCGCTGCTTCGTGCTTGATCGACAGACAGAGGAAGCGATCCGTGTGGCCGTGCACGCTCTTGATGAAAACACTCAGACGTCTCTCGATCCGGCCGTCAGCACGCGCCTGCTTGATGCGTTGATCCGGCAGCTTCCCGCTGTCGATCATCTTGCCGCATCGCCGAGTATCGTACTGGCCTCCGCCGACCTGCGCCGGGTGGTCTGGACTCTGCTCGCGCCGTCCGGTCTCAACGTGGTTGTGCTCTCTTATCAAGAAATCTCAAAGGACTTTCGGCTCGAGCCGATTGCCGTCCTTGGGTTGGATGAATCACGCGAGCAGGCTGAACCTTCCCCGATCCCGGCGATGCAATGAACCCAACCGACCCGCGACGACACCTGCGAGGCTTGGAGAATTGAACTAGAGGACAGTGCAATATCCGTAGGAAGTACATGCGTAGCTCTGAAGGCCGGGAAACCGCGTCCAATAATTTTCTGAAAACAAGCGCCCATGGGTGTGGGCTAATGGCGTTGACTGGCATCATCGCCGGTCTGCTCTGCACGTGTTCGTCGCTGAGCCCGGACGTTGGCGGACCGGTGCCGGCGCCCGCGCCCGCACGCGTCTCGGTTGAGGGTCGTAGTCTGCCGGCGTCCACGACAACCGCAGCAGGTCCCGCCGACCGGGTCGCCGGGATCGAAGACAAGGACGATCGCATCAGGAAAGCGCGAAGCGAGCTCGCCAGACATCAAGCCGAGCCCGCTCTGGCAATCTTTACCAGCGTGCTCACCACGGATCCCGAGAACATTCCGGCCCTCAACGGCCTGGGAGTGGCTCTCGACATGCTCGGCCGCCATGACGAAGCTCAGGACGCCTATCGTCAGGTGCTCGCAATCGCTCCCGCCGACATGATCGCAGGCAACAATCTGGGCCTGTCACTCACCTTGGCGGGCCGGTACGCCGACGCGATGACGGTCCTGCGGCCGATCGCGCTCGGTGAGAGCGCGTCGCCTCGTGCACGCCAGAACCTCGTGATAGCTATGGCGCTGAGCGGCGATCGCGATGGCGCCGCCAAGCTTGCGCGGGTCGATCTTCGGGAAGAGGACGTGAGGCTCAATCTCGAGATGCTCTCGGCGATGCGGCGCTGACGATGGTACCGTTTCGAACTTCGCCATCCGCCTGGCTGACCTCGATCGTGGTGGTCCTGACGATGCTGGTTCATTGCGCGCCGGCATCATCCAACGCGCGGCAACAGGTGCGGATCTACGTGTCTCAGGGCGAGATGCTGACCTTGCCCCGTCCGGCTTCCAAGGTGTTTGTTGCCGAGCCGGCTGTTGCGGACGTGCAGGTCGCAGCCGCCGACCGCGTCTTCGTTTTCGGCAAAAAGCCCGGCCGCACGACGCTCTTCGCGCTCGACGATTCCGGCGCGACCGTCGCGACGTTCCGGATTGCGATCGCCTACGACGAGAGTGATCTACGGCAGCTGCTGCGAGCTCAATTCGCAGACCTCGACGTCAGGCTGTCGCGGACGCCGCGCGGCGCTGTTCTGAGTGGGCTGGTGCCCAACGCCGACATGGCCGAGAAGGTCCGCTCCACCTGCGCGCAGTTCCTCGGCGCGGACGAGATGCTGATCAATCAGTTGAAGATCAGCGGGAGCACGCAGGTGAACCTGCGGGTCCGTATTGCCGAAGTCTCGCGCAACGCGGTGAAGCAACTCGGGGTCAACTGGGAGACAGCAGGCTCGGCCGGTGGCTTCAGCTTTGGGCTCTCGTCGGCGGCCTCAGGCAGGATCAACACGCCGGCGAATGGCAGCTACAGCGTGACTGCCATCGTGGATGCGCTCGCTCAGGAGGGATTGGTCTCGATCCTGGCAGAACCCACGCTCACTGCTGTTTCGGGCCAGAAGGCGAACTTCCTGGCCGGCGGCGAATTTCCGATCCCCGTCGCCCAAGGGCTCGACCGCGTCTCGATCGATTTTCGCCGCTACGGCGTGGGACTGGAGTTCACACCGACAGTGCTCTCCGATCGTCTGATCAACCTGCAGGTCAAGCCGGAGGTCAGCGAACTGTCGAACGAAGGCGCCCTGATCATGAACGGCGCCCGCGTCCCGAGCCTGATTACCCGGCGGGCGGAGACCACAGTCGAGCTCGGCAGCGGGCAGAGCTTCGTGATCGCCGGACTGCTGCAGAACAAGTTCAACACCGGCCTGGACATGCTGCCGGGGCTGGGCGACCTGCCGGTGCTAGGCGCTCTGTTCAGGTCGACACAGTTCCGGAAGAACGAATCCGAACTGATCATCATCGTCACGCCGACGATCGTTCGCCCAATCAGCGAATCGGCGCGCATACCTGTCCCTACCGACTTCGTCGGCCCACCTTCCGAGCTTGAGCGCATCATATTCGGCCGTCTCGGAACGACCCGCCCCGGGGCGGGCCCGATCGAGGTGCCGGTGCCGGGCCGGAAATTGCGTGGCGATGCCGGCTTCCTGATCGAATGACCGTCCTGCAAGGAGCGATAGATATGGCACCGATCAGAAGCGGCTTGGCCATCGCCCTCGCGGTGCTGGCTGCAGGCTGCGCTGTGGACCGGACGGGACCGTCACCGCAGCTCGCCAGTGGGACCGTTCATTACGTCTACGACGTACCTGCAGGACGCTGTCATGCGGCCAGTTCCGGCGTGGAACACTTCGTGGCCGCGACGGCGAATGGCCGCCCTGAAAGCATTCGTGCCTGGATCGAAGGACCGCCGGGACCATGCACGGCAGCGATCGAGCACTCCATCCTCCGCGCCGGCGTCAATCGTTTCCACATCAGGCACGACGTTGCAGCGGCAATGCACCACGCGACGCGCGTTCACATCGAGCGCCTGCTCATCGGCTCCGTTCACTGCTACCTCTCGGACGGCTTCAATCGCGGCATATTCGCGGAAAATACTTCCGATCCGGCCCTCGGCTGCAGCACCGCTGCAGCGCTGGGCGGCATGGTTGCGGATCCCGAGGATCTTCACGCCGGAAAAGGACGGAGCCGCGCGGAAGGGGAGCCGGCCACCCGCGCGGTCGCCAATATGCGCGGGGAGCAACCGACCCGTGCTGAACCAACCGGCGAGGACCACCGGCAGACCGCGGCTCACCCCGCACAATGATTGTTCAAGCCGGAGAGCTTTGCCGGTGCGATCCCAGATCAGGTAATCCCGATCTTCGGAATCCGCGGCCTCCACAATTTTTTGTAATCTTGACCACGACGTTGATTTGGGCGCGATCTCTCGCGTAAGCGCCACGTCAGCAGGCGGAAGAAAATCGGCGCGGTCTTTCGGACAGGAACGTCGCTATTGTTGCAGACAAATTCGATCGGCTTCAGGAAGATAGCGTACAATAGCGGGCCCTATGGTGTTTTTCGGATAGGCGCGTCACCTCGCTCCGAAGGCAAACACGGGGGAGGTCAGAACATCCGTTGCCGCAAGGCGAGCCGGACGAACCATCCGAGCGTGCGATAGATTTCAAGCTCGGTGTCGACGAGCGGCAGAATTCTGCGCAGGTAGATCGAGGCCATATGCAGGGCAGCGATTGGTTGCGCCATCTTCCAGGCCTGCAGCGCGACGCCTCGGCCCAGCCGCTGTTGCCAGGGCTCGAGATAGGCATCACGCATATGGTTGCGCAGGCGTGGATCGCGCGACATCGGCACCGCGATGCCCTCCGCCATCAGCAATGGCAGCGTGCTGAAGAACGGGCATCCGATGGTCGCATCCGACCAGTCGAGGAACCGGGCGTTGTTCTTGCCGGAAAGGATGTTGGGCGCCCACAAGTCACCATGGTCGATCGAGACCGGGAGGTTGGCGACATTCAGTTCGGCGATCAGTCCGCTCAGCCGCGGCCAGGCGTGATGCAGGCGTTGCAAATGATGATCGCTCAGGCCGGCCAGCGTACGGGTGACGCGCATGGGCTCATCGCGCAGAGCGCCAATGTCGGCTTCGATATCGGTGAGATCAAGCGGTGGAATCCCGCGCGCGATGAAACGGTCCACCGCACCGCTCGCATCCAGCTGCAGGCGTCCGAACTGCGCGGCGGCTTCGATCCAGGCGGACGGCGCGCGACGGGCCTCCAGCGTCGGCTCGGAATAGGCATCCATCAGGAACCCCGAGCCGGCCCGATAGCGCGCCACCAGATGCGGGACATGATCCGGCGCGATCCGCATCAACAGGTCGATCACGTCGGCCTCGACATTGAGCGGCGCCGGCGAACATTTGAAATACCAGGTCGCACGCTCCGCTGTGACGCGGGCGAGCCAGGCGATCTCCCAGCTCCGCAGCTGCTCGACCCGGAGCACCCGCCCTGCACCCAGGCGATCCGCGGTCTGCTCCAGCCACCGGACCGCGGCCGCTGCAAAGCCCGCCTTCCACCACGGCCGGTTACCCGCGCGCGGTCGCATCGCGTGCCCGAGATCGAACAGTTCGCCGCGCGGCGAGACTGCGAACGGCGTGATGTCCGCGCGGTCGATGATGCGATAGGCACGGGAGGCGCGCTCGAGCGGGCCGGCAGCTTCGAGCAGATGGATCTGGCTGCGCGTGTCCCGGCCTCGTGGGTCGGTATGACGCCGCAGACAGCGCAGCATATAGACCGGCAGCCGGAGCTGCCGCTGGACCAGAGCGATGAATTCGGCGACTTCACCGGACGCGACGGCGGGCGCACGGATCTCCGGCAACGCCCCGGTGTTGCGATCGACCAGCAGGCGGCGGCCGGATGGGTCGACAACAGCGATCAAATGCGCGATCTTCACGGCTTGTTCCAGTGCCGGGCGCTGCCACGATATGTGCGGAAGATCATCTGGACAATTCCGCTTCGGCGACCGGACGTCGCGGCGCGGCAGGCCTCATACGAGCTGGATGCCATGGCTGCTGACGAGCTCGGACACACGGTTCCGGTAGTCGAACGCCTGCTCGATCGTGACGGCGGGACAGCACCCGCGCATGAAATCCAGCAGCAGCTCATCGGTGTCGATCATGTCCTCTTCGGCGTACTTGCCCTGCACCGACCGCAGATAGTCGTAGTCGACCTCCAGGCCCAGCCTGCCCGCGGCGTCGCGAGCGGAGCTTGGCATGCGCAGGTAGTCGAACGCCAGCGATCCCGGGTTGGGATACAGCAGGTTGACGGTGATTTCCATGAAGGCCTGCGCGTGGCGCTGCAGGCAGTCGTCCAGAATCCTGAAATTCGTCTCCATGATGTCCGGCGTGATCCCGAGATGCGTGACGATCAGCCCGGCACCGATCCGGGCGCCGCGCTGAGCCGCGCACGCGACCGCTTCGAGATTGTGCTCAAGCATGTCCTGCGAGCCGTTGCGGCTGGCGGAAATCCCCTTGTTCATCGCCCGGAGCGAGATCGTCGAGAAGGCCTCCAGGCCGATCCAGAACGTGTCGTAGTTCAACTGCTCCATCATCAGGTCGATGCGATGCAGCTTGTTGGCCTTGAAGGCGTCGGCGCGGGCGTAGCACAGAAAGCGCGGGCGATCGTCGCGGTGCATGTCGCGATACCAGTCCGGAACCCGCTCGGCCATCCGGTTCAGCAGCGGCCAGAACGTCAGCGGCAACTCGTCGGTCGTGACAAAGAAGTAGTTGTAGCCCTGCTCGACGGCGCTGCGGATGATGGCCCAGGCGCGCTCCGCATCGGCGCCGATCATGGCCCTGCTGCCGGGATTGATGGCGCAGAAGTCGCATGCGTTCAGGGGGACGCCGTAATCGTTTCGCCGGCCGCCGAACTTCAGGCACCCCCGCGCGAACTCGATGGTCACACCGCGCGCGCCGCGAGCAGCGAGCGACGGCATGCTGCGATGCTGCTCGGCCAGATAGCGCGCGTCATGGTCGAACGGCCCGCGGGTGAGCGAGTAGTCGACCATCGGGAGCCGGTTAAACTCCTCGGGATCCTCTTCGTTTCTGGCGATCCTGCCGTTGTTGGCCGGATCGCGAAACACCAGCCCGGGGTAACGGCCGAGATCGACGACGCGGCGCTCGGCAAGGTCGGCCATCAAGCGGCTGAAGCCCTCGACGACATCATTGCCGTAGAAACCATAGTCGAACGCGGCACGGCGCCGCATCGCGATCCGCCAGATCGCCGAGAAGCCGTCATTGCCGAGCACGGTATGAATGTTGGGATCGAGCCGCTTGACGCGCTCGGCAATCCGGGCGGAGGCGACATAATTGGCGGTGTAGATGCTGAAGCAGACCGCAAACAGCCGCGGCGCATGCGCTTCCAGATAGGATATCAGCTCGTCGTTGCCGGTGACCGACGCGTCGAAATATGTCACCTGATGGCTGAGGCCGCGTGCGGCGAGCTCCGTGCGCAAGGCCGTGCCGAGGGTCAGCAGACCGAGATTTGGAAAGGCGTTGGCCTGGTAGGGCTCGGCGGCCTCGTCGAACAGCGTCGAGGCGCTGTCGGCGGCATTGATCAGGACGATCTCTTTCGTCGCAAGCGATCGGACAGGCGCATCCATCACGGCGCCCTCTATCTACCGAGCAGGTAGGCGAAGATCAGTGGGGCGACGATCGTGGCGTCGGACTCGATGACATATTGCGGGCAATCGCCCGCGATCTTGCCCCAAGTGATCTTCTCGTTCGGAACCGCGCCGCTATAGGAGCCGTAGCTCGTCGTGGAGTCGCTGATCTGGCAGAAGTACTTCCACTCCGGGACGTGCTCCTCCAGGTCCTGCCGGATCATGGGAACGACGCAGATGGCGAAATCGCCGGCGATGCCGCCGCCGATCTGGAAGAAGCCCATCGGATGCCGGGCCGATCCCTCGCGATACCAGTTGGCGAGCTCCAGCAGATAGTCGATCCCGCCCCGCATCGCCGCCGGCGACATTTCGCCTCGGATACACAGCGACGTGAAGATGCTTCCGAGCGTCGAATCCTCCCACCCCGGAACGAACAGCGGCAGCGAGCGCTCGCAGGCCGCGACAAGCCAGCTGTGCTCCAGGGGAATCTGATAGTGCTCCTTGAGCCGGCCGCTGCGGATCAGCTCATAGCAGAATTGATGCGGCAGCTTCGGCTTCCCCTCCTGCTTCGCATCGCGCCAATGCGTCTCGATCAAATGCTGGATTTTTCGGATCGCGTAGTCTTCCGGGATGCAGGTGTCCGTGACCCGGTTCAGCCCGCGCTCGAGCAGCTCGACCTCCTGCTGCTTCGACAGATAGCGATAGCCGGGCACGCGAACGTAGCGGTCATGGGCGACGAGATTGAACAGGTCCTCCTCGAGATTCGCCCCAGTGCAGGTGATCGCATGCACCTTGCCGGCCCGGATCATCTCCGCGAGCGACAGACCGAGTTCCGCCGTGCTCATGGCTCCGGCGAGCGTCAGCATCATCCGCCCACCGGCGTTCAGGAATGTCTCGTATCCCTGCGCCGCGTCCTTCAGGGTGGCGGCATTGAAATGGCGAAAGTGGTGATCGATGAACGCACGGATCTCGGCCGCCATGTGTCCCCCTCTCGCCGGCGGCGCCGAAGATTGACGCCCCACTTTAAGGTTGTAAACGACAATATATCATACTACAAGTTTATATCGGCATTGGCGATGGTCTTCTCGAGTACTGGATCGGCTTACAGCGCGCTCAAGCGGTCGGCTGGCCGGAAGGAGGTCGGATGGAGGCTCATGAGATCTTTCTTGATCTTCCGATCAAGCGCAGCCACGGCGACCTCATAGCTTATTTTGCTGATGCACTGACCTCGCGACTGCCGCGGGATGTCGTCCCGATCCGCTTCGTCGTCACCGAAACGACCGGCGAGTGCTATCGCTGCGAGGTCGGCGTCATCAGCGGAGGTCCGGCCGGGCTGATTGACGACCGGCTCGGCATCTTCCGTTTCAGGGATCGCAAGATCCACGGTGGCGACGGTTTCAACGTCGTGTACATGGTGCCGACCGGCATCGGTGCCGAAATCGGCGGACACGTCGGCGACGCCGGACCAGCAGCGCGGCTGCTTGCCACAACCTGCGACCGCCTCATCACCCATCCCAACGTGGTCAATGCGGCAGACCTCAACGAGCTCCCCGAGAACGGCGTCTATGTCGAAGGCAGCGTGATCTGCCGCCTGCTGATGGGCACGATCGGGCTTCAGCCGGTGCGATCCAACCGGATCCTGGTCGTGATCGGCGAGCACAAGGTCGAGAAGATCACTAATTACTCCATCAATGCCACCAACGCCGCCCGCGCATCCTGCGGCTACCAATGCACGGAGCTGCTGCGGCTGGATCCGCCGTTCGACATGAAGGCCTATTTCACGTCTTCCGGCAGGGCCGCCGGACGGGTCGAGCATCTGGAGCGGCTGCTCGATCTGCTGGCCGCGCGCCGCGGTCAATTCGATGCGGTGGCACTGAACACGATCATCGAATATCCCGAAGACGATATTATCGCCTATTACAACGGCCCCGACGATTCAGTGAACCCCTGGGGAGGCATCGAGGCCATCCTCACCCACGCCGTCACCCATGCGCTCAACGTGCCGTCGGCGCATTCGCCGCAGCTGAACGAATACAAATCGATTCCGGTCGGCGTCGGACATCCGGTGATGGCCGCGGAGCTGATTTCGGCCGCCTACTTGCAATGCATCCTCAAGGGACTTTCGCGCAGCCCGCGACTGATCGTCGATCCCGAGGCGATGCTCAATCGCAACGTGCTCACCGCCGCAGACGTCTCCTGCGTCGTCATGCCTGACCGCTGCCTCGGCCTGCCCACCCTGGCCGCGCTCCAGCAGGAGATCCCCGTCATTGCCGTGCGAGACAGCACCAATCGCGCCCGCACCGATCTGTCGATGCTGCCATGGGCACCCGGCAAGCTGTTGTATGCGGAGAATTACCTGGAAGCCTGCGGCCTGTTGAGCGCGCTGCGTTCCGGTGTCGCCGTCGAATCGCTGCGCCGTCCGTTGCATCGGCTGGAGACCCCGATCATCAGGCCGTCGTGGGACATGGAGCCGGCGCAGGCCAGGTTGAGCGCTGCTGGATGAGGCCATGGCGTGCCCTCACGCAAACGTCGAGGCGCTGCTTTCCGAACTCCAGCCGTCGGAGCCGATGCTTTGCGTCTGGCCTGACCGGATCGCCGCGCAACTCCGACGCTTTCAGGGCGGCTTCCCTGGCGAGGTCCTCTACGCCATAAAAGCCAATCCTCTCGCCTCCGTCCTTCGCACGCTGTGCGCGGCCGGGTTGCGGCATTTCGACGTCGCTTCGATTGCCGAAATCGAGGCCGTCACAGCGATCCGCCGCGACGCCGGGCTGTTCTTCCATAACCCCGTCAAATCACGCGACGCGATCCGCGTGTCGGCCAGCCTGCCGCAGATCCATAGCTTCGCCGTCGATCATGCCGATGAGCTGGCCAAATGCATGGCCGAGACTGACCGGCGAGATATCCAGATTGCCGTGCGGATGGCGACACAGCGCGCCGACGCGGCGCAGGATTTCAGCACCAAGTTCGGCGCGGCGCCGGCCGAGGCCGCACAAATCCTGCGCGCGGCCCATCAAGCCGGTTTTGCATGCGGCCTGACGTTTCACGTCGGCACACAATGTCGTAACCCCCAGGCCTATTCCGATGCGCTAGCGGCCTGCGGTGAAATCGCCGCCGTCGCGGGCGTTCCGCTGGCGAGCATCGATGTCGGCGGCGGCTTTCCGGCGGCGCATGAGGGCGAGATCGTGCCGCCGCTGGAGACCTATTTCGATGCGATCGGACGCAGCTTCCGCGATCTCCATATCGAGGGATGCCGGCTGCTGTGCGAGCCGGGCCGCGCGCTCGTCGCCCAGGCCTGCGCGGTGCTGGTTCAGGTGGTACACCGCCGCGACGGTCGCCTGCATATCAACGATGGCGTCGCAGGCAGTTTCGGCGAACTCTCGTTTCTCGATCGCCGCGTGCCGGCGCGTCTGTACCGCAGGCGAGGGACCGACGTCCGGGGGGTGGACGGCGAACCGACCACTTTCACATTGGTGGGGCCGCTTGCCTTCGACACGCGGGATGAGCTGCCCGGCCGTTACGCCCTGCCCGCAGATGCGCGTGAAGGCGATTGGATCCTGCTCGGCGAGTTGGGGGCTTACGCCACCTGCCTGGCGGCTGACTTCCTGGCCTATCGACAGCCGCTCGATGCGACGGTTGCAGAATGGCCATGGATCGATGCCCGGGAGCGCGATCATGCGGCCTGAGACAACTGATCGAAGCGCCTCCGTCATCCGAGCCAGCGATGTGCTCGACCTGCTGCAGCGATTGCAGCCGGCAGAGCCGCTGTTCTGCGTGGACGAGATGCTGCTCGACCAGCGGGCGCGCGTCGTCCTGGCCACATTTGACGGCGACATCTGCCATGACCTGCTGGTGAATCCGCACCCGCGGATATTGGCGAGCCTCGCGCAAGCGGGCATCCGCCGGTTTGCCATCTCGGGCCCGGCCGATCTGGCTCGGCTCGATCAGCTCGCCGAGCCAATCATCCCGTTGCTGCGACAACCGATCAATTCGCGCCACGATCTGCAGGTCATGGCGCGGCGCGGAGTGCGCGTCTTCGCCATCGATCACCTGGATGGTCTGGCCAAGCTGCATGACGAAGTCGGCTTTGACGAGCTCGAAGTCGAGATCATGGTGCCGGCTTCGCTGATCAGGCAACCGTGTGAAGCCTCCGACCGGCTGCATGACCAAGCTGTTGGGGCCATGCTCCGTGCGAGCCGAGCGTACGGCTTCTCCACATCGATCGCGATCTGTCCCGGCGTATCATCCGGCAGCGATATTGCCGCCGCGCTGGCCTACGGCCGATCGCTCGCGCAACGCTCCGGCATCGCCCTTACCGCCATCAACCTCGGCAGCGCGGAGATCCGTCCCGGCGGAGAAACCATCGAACAACTCTGTACGGCCGCCTCCGCACACGCCGCCAGGCTCGGCCTTGCGACGACCCGCCTTCGGCTCGACACCAGCCGTGCAGTGGTGGATTCCTCCTGCAGCGTTGTAGTCCAGGTGCTGTTGCGCAAGCCTGACGCCATCTACCTCAACGACGGACGTTTCGGCTGGCTGCACTCGCTCGACCGCCGGCTTCGCCGCGACGGCCCGGCGCCGCGGCTGCGCCGGCTGAACGGCACGCCATCCGGCGCCACGCGCAGCTTCCATGTGTTCGGGCCGACCTGTGATTCCTGGGACGCCTTCGAAACCGCCATGGAGTTGCCCGCTGATGTCAGGGAAGGCGACTGGATCGAGATTGCGGCCATGGGCGCAGACACGCTGCCGTGGGCCTGCGCCTTCAACGGCCTCCATCCCGATCTGTGTGCCGTGATCGCGCCGCGGGCCGAGACCGGCCGAACCAGCCACGCAGCTGTTCCAATCACGCATCTTCCATCCTCAACAGCGAGTGCGCAGCCGTGAAACGATTGGGCGAGATCGAGCGGCGTCACGACATGACGCACGAACGCTTCTTCGGTGATTTCTTCCAACAGCGCCCGGTCGTGATGACCGAGCAGATCTCGCATTGGCCGGCGCTCGCGGCCTGGGGGCCCGGCTACTTCAGGAGCCGTTACGGGCAGACGCCGGTTTGGCTCAGCCGCTACGATCCCTCATCCCAGCGGACCTTCCTGGAACAGAACATCGACCACCAATTCCGCGAAGGCACCATGGCGGAATATGTCGACTCCCTGACATCCGAGAACGGTCGCTACTCCATTCGCGAAAGTGTCGGCCTGCTGCAACGAAATCCGGAACTGCTCGACGACCTCGATCATTTCCGGCCGTTCGGCTGCGTTCACGAGCCTCCCGACGATCAGTTCATGGCGCTCTGGTTCGCGCCGAAAGGAACCATCACGGGGATGCATATCGATGTCGGAGAGAATGTGCTGTTTCATCTGCACGGCCATAAGCACGTCCTGCTGTTCTCTCCCGACAACACCGCACTGCTCTACGAAGAAGATCTCTCTCAGCTCGACGCACCGGGACTTGCCGATCGTGTCGATTCCGACACCCTTCAGATGTGGCGTCACTACGTGCGCTGGAGCAAGGTCAACGCGTTCAATCCTGATTTCGAGCGATTTCCCCTGCTCGGCGCGTCGAGCTATCTCGAAGCGATCATCGGGCCCGGCGACGCGCTCTACATCCCCTGTGGATGGTGGCACACCGTCCGCTCGCTCGACGTCACGATCAGCGTGTCGAAATCGGTGTTCAAGGACGAGTTCCTGCGGCCAGCGCCGCCATTGACGGATGCCCGGCCAGTCGCAGCCACATGGGAGACGCGCTCATGAGATACGCGGGAACGATCGAACGGGCTCCGGCGATGACGCACGAGCACTTCTACGACGCGTTCTTCCAGAAGCGGCCGGTCGCCATGCCGCAGAAGATCTCGCATTGGCCGGCGCTGACACAATGGAGCCCGGAGTTCTTCAAGCGCAGCTATGGCGATCTGCCGGTGTGGTTGAGTCGCTATGACCCCCACTCGGAACGATCCTATCTCGACCAGCATATCGAATACGCCAGCCGCAAGACGACCATGGCCGACTATGTCGACGCACTGTCCGGAGACCACGGCTTTTTCTCGATCCGGGAAAGCATCGGGATGCTGCAGAGCCATCCGGAATTGCTCGAGCATGTCGACGGCTTCCGGCCGTTCGGATGCAGTAGCGAACCGCCCGCCAGCCAATATATGGCTCTGTGGTTCAGTCCGGGCCACGACACCACCGGGATGCATATCGATGTGGCGGAGGGATTGTTGTTCCACATCTACGGGCACAAACGGGTTATCCTGCTCGCACCGGATCAGACCGGGCTGGTCTATGAGGACGATCTGAACAAGCTCTATGCCAGGGGCCTCGAAGACCGGATTGATCCCGAGGATCTCGAGATGTGGCGAAACTTCGTCCGCTGGAGCAAGGTCAACCCGTTCGAACCGGACTTCGAGCGATTTCCAGCGCTGCGCGAGGCGACCTATTTCGACGTCGTCATCAACCCAGGCGATGTGCTCTATATTCCGCTCGGCTGGTGGCATGCCGTGCGATCGCTCGATACCACGATCAGCATTTCCAAATCACTCTTCAAAGACGAATTCCTGCGCGCATGACGGGTCCCGATCAACCTGCCGACTGGCAATGGTCCCTGGACCCGCCCCTGCTGCGGGACGCGTTGTCGCGCTTCGGATGCAAGCCAGAGACCGCCGAACCGGTCGGAAGCTTCATCAGCAAGGTCTACGCCTGCCAGCGCGAACACGACTGGATCGCGTTGAAGATCACGCCTGACTGGTTTCACGATCGGAACGAGATTCTCGCCGAATTGGATTTCATCATCTTTCTCGATCGAAACAATGTGCCGGTGTTGCGCCCGGTGCGATCGGACGGCAATCAGCTGGTCGAAGTGATCCCGAGCGACGATGCCGATCTGCTGGCATATGCCTCGCAATGGATTGACGGCGAGGCTGTCGAAGGCCCGGACTGGACTGCGGATTACTTTCGGCGCGCCGGCGCCATGATGGGACATATTCACGCTGCCTCGACGCTCTACCCGACCGTGAGGAAACGTCAGCGACGGCCGCACTGGGACCATGACGACTACTACGAGGAGAGGCTCGCCAGACTTCCGGCCCGGCTGTCGCACATCGCGGCAAATGCCAGACAGCTGGTGGAGCGGCTGCGAGGCCTGCCGAGCGACCCCGCGCATTTCGGCTTGCTGCATGGCGACATGAACGTCGGCAATCTGCTGTGCTGCGATGACGGCAGCATGCGGGTGATCGACTTCGAGAACTGCTACTATGGCTGGTTCATGGACGACATCGCAGCGGCCCTGTACTACACCGCGCATGATCGCTGGGAATATTTTCCCGGCGATACCTACCTGCAATGGAGTGCCGCGAACGGGCTGGCGCCGGATGGCGCCGCGTTCGGCAACTTCTATCTGACGCATTTTCTCGAGGGCTACACCTCCGTTCGCCCGGTTGGCGGGGAATGGATCGCGCGGATACCCGACTTTCTTCATCTGCGGCATCTGGACGAGTTTCTGGCCAAGTTCGACGGGTCGCCCTCATTGTTCGATGCGGAAGGCAATCGTGCGACCCTCGAGAGCTACGTCCGCGAGCTCGAGGCCGGGATCTTCCTGTGACAGCCGCCGCGCGCCCCGCTCAGGTCTTGTCGCCGGCCGGCTTCCACGCCAGATCGTAGCCGGCGAAGTCCGGCACCGCAGCGCCGAGCACGTCCTGCGCAAACGGCCGGAAGTCATCCGGCGCGGCCCGCGAGATTGCAGCCGACCAGGCCGACGCAGCATCCTCCTCATGCCCCTGGCGCCGGACGATGTCGAGCATCACGCGCCTGCGGTCGGGCGTGATGCCGGGATGGGTGAGCACCCACTCCCGCATCCGCGCGTTGTGATCGATGTAGAGACGCTCATTCAGCGCATCCAGCCGATGATAATAGTCCGCCGGCGTCATCTGAAGCGGCAGCCGCATCGACAGGATTTCGTTGCCGATACAGAGATAGGAAGGGTCGAAGATCCGGCCCTGCGCCAGATGGTCCTGGTGAAGGCCGGTTTCCGGCAGCGAGAACGGCACGAACACCATCGGCAGCACGTTGGGGCACTTCTCGGTCAATTCGACCAGGTAGGACGTCGTCTCCTGTTCGAAATCCCTGGCACTGAGGCCATAGATATAATTGACGATGATGAAGAACGGACATTGCGCGCAGATATCGATCAGATCCGACCGCCTGTTCTTCGCGTAGTCGGCATGGATGTTTTCAAGTCCGACCTCCAGCAGCACGAAACCGGCGTCCGTGAACAGGCGGCGCATCTCCGGCTGCCGGAGCGCCGACGACGTCGTGAATCCCATTGCGTAGCGATCGCCAAGCCCGCTCAGCCCATGCATGATGGCCTTGCCATGCTCGCCCAATCCAAACAGCGGATCGTTGAAGACGATCAGCTTCTCGTCACAGGATGCAATATCTGCAACCACATCGGCCGCGTCGATGGTTGAAAAGTTGGTCTCGGCATCGGTGCAGAACGAACAGGTATACGGACATCCCGTCGAGGCCAATGCGTTGCGAAAGCCTTGCGCGGGAACGAATCCCCGCGCCTGAAACTCCGAATAATGCGGCAGGCGATCGATGGAACGCGTCGTCGCGTAGCTGCGCTGCAGCCTGCCTTGGCCCACGTCATCCAGGATCTGCAGGAACAGCGCCTGGTCGCACTTCTTGACGATCGCATCGGCTCCGGCGCGGTAGCAATGTTCGGGAAAGCTGACCGCATGTGGACCGCACACCACGATGCAGCCATCGGTCTGGGCCCGATAGGCCTCGATGGCGTTCTTCAGGGCATAGGCAGCAACGCTGAACAGCACGATGAAGACGACGTCGGCGGCGGCGCCGCGCCGGCGCGATTCCGGCTCCCAGATCACCTCGACCTCCGCGCCACGCTGGGCCGCCCACGCCGCGCAACTCAACAGCATGATGGACTGGCGATCGTCACGGGTATCGCTGCAATAGCGATCGATCGTGACCGGATATCCCGCGGCGAGATGCTCAAAGGCCACCCGCAACGGACGCGAGCGCTGGCCGCGTGCCCCGGGACGTGAGATCGTGCGGACCGCTCCCATCGCTCAACCCGGCGCCGGCACGTTCGGCGACGCGTCGATATGACCGGACATCAGCCGGTTGCGCGTGCTGTTGACGAAGAACAGCATGCGGACAAAGGCGATCGGGTTGAACAGGATGGCGCTGTTGAGCGCGACCGAGACCGGCGCACCGTGATCCCGGTAGTCCGCTTCCCACGCGGCCTGCCGACGCGGCAACTCGGTCCAGTAGATGCCGGGCGCGCGATGGTGGGTGAGATGGGTCGAGATATTGTGCAGATCGAGGGCGGAGAGGAATCGGCGGTAGCGGCTGTCGAGCGGAACGTAGGTGGCATAGCGATAGGGATCGGCGGGTACGCCGGGGACATGGTCGGTGTAGTTGTACACCGCTACCATCAGGGTCGATCCAACCCACGTCACTGGAAGCCAGAACAGAACGGCCGCGCGCCAATCCAGCAGCGCCAGCACCGCGGCCAGCACCAGCGTCAGAACGAGGCTCGCGATGCATTCGACTTGGTGGCGCGCCTTCATCTCACGGAAGAACTGAAGAACGTGAAGCTCGCGCAGCGCCAGGCGAAGATAGGCCCAGATACTGGCGTGAGCGGCCGCATCGCGAACCAGCGTCGTGGTCGTATCGGCGTCGCCGTTGTTGAAGCGGTGATGATGGAAATGCAGGTACCGGTACCAGATCGCCGGCAATGGCAGGACGCAGAAGCAGAGCCGATGCGCCATGTTCAGAGCGGGACTGCGAAAGACCGGAAAATGCGTGGTCCAGTGCAGAATGGCTTCGAGACGTCCGGCCAGGATGCAGCCGACCCACAGCATGATCAGTTTCGCCCATAGCGGTGCGGCCTCGAAGTGCCGGAACAGCAGCAGCAGGAAAGCGACGATCAACCCGAGATAGGCAACCAGCACGCCCCCGCCCCAGCGGACCGAGGACGCATCGTCTGCCGTCGCGCCTGCCGCCTTATCGGTCATGGTCGACCAGCGAAATGGCGGCCTTGGTCTTGGTGCCGCGTGCATAGGGGATCGCCGCGACGATCTCGACGCCGACCTCGACGCCGTCGCCAAGCAGGCCCCGCATCCGCGCCTCGATCTTTTCGCGCGCCACATGATCGATCGGGCCCGACGGGCTCGCGGCAGGAACCAGATAGACACCGACCCTGTCGCGGGCGTGCTGAACGATCTGGTACTGGATGCCGTTGACCGGAATGCGGGACTCCAGCACCCAGTTGTAGGCATCGTCCATGATCGTGCCCGCAGGCACGATCATGCCCGATTGGGTGACGAAGCTGTCGCCGATCCGGCCCATCGGCTGGGAGATCCGGCCGAAGGTGCAACCGCATCGGCATCGCGTCTCGTTGCCGAGCGCGCTGGCGAAGTCACCCTGGCGATAGCGGATCAACGGCGTCGCTTCGTTGACGAGATTGGTGCCGACCACCTCTCCCATCTGATCCGTCGCGCATCTGCTGCCGGTGTCGGGATCGATGATCTCCAGAAAACACGCATCCTCTTCGAGATGGTAGCTGCCGAACGGGCATTCGAGCGCGATCCGGATCAATTCCTCGCTCGAATATTCGTCGCAGATCGGCACCCCCAGCGCGTGTGACAGCTCCAGCCGTTCAGCACGGGTGGATGCCTCGGAATGGGTGATGACGAGCCTCACCCCGCATTCGGAGAGGTGGATGTGAGCGCGCGCCAACTCGCGCAGATAGCTCGGATAGAGGGAGATCACCGACGGTCGCTGCTCGCGAATGACGCGGCACGCCTGCGCGACCGGGGTGCGGGTCGACAGGAAATCCTGCGGAAACAGTCCGTCCGTCGAGCTGAACCACCAGGGGCAGGTGATGATGAAGAGCGTCGCATCGGCCGATCCCACCTGCCCGCCGCTCTGGAAGATGTTCTGCCGGGCCATCTGCAGATTTTCGAAATGCACGCCGTTCTCGCTGACCGCGAGATACACGAATCGCCCGGAGGATCCGGAGCTGGTGGTCATGAACTCGACGTCGTGCATGCTGCTGACCGAATGGTCCGGCCAGCCGGCGATGAGCTCGTCCTTGGTCAGGAATGGAAGGCGCTCGAAATCGGCCCAGCCCCGCAGGTCGGCGGGCGCAAATCCGACGGCACGATATTTCTCCCGATACAGTGGGACCGTCTCATAGGCGTGGGCGACGATCTGCTGAATGCGGCGAAACTGCCAATCCCGGATCGCCTCGATCGAGGCCTGCCGCAGCGCGACCATGCGGTCGAAATCGGCGTCATAGCGCTCGCGCAACTTGCGGTGATCGGACGCTGTTTCGGCCCTGATGAGATCGGGGCCGATCTTCGCCTCCATCCATCGCTCGCTATTCCTCGAATATGGGCCTTCGGTCGCGTCGGTACGATCCATCGCGGGCTCTCGTGCTGGTCGTCATTCAATTATCGTTGCGGTCGCCGTGGCTCCTGGTGAGCGGGACCGGACAATACGACCCCGCGGTCCGGCCGCTTGCCGGCCCGGGCCAATCGGTCGGGCAAGGCGGCTCGTCGGGCTCGGATGTCGGCGGCTGCGCGGCGCAATAGGACGCGACGTCCGATGGCGGCTGACAGTCGGACGGCGCGGGCACACAGCCTTGCGGCACCTGCTGCCGATAGACATCGATCGGCGCACTTTGTTTGACGGAGTAGAAGCAGAACTCCATCTCGCGGCTATTGGCCACGACCAGCATCGCGCCGTGTGCTCCATTGTAGCGCTTCTGGCTGCCGGGCTGCACCGGACAGCTCTTCTGATCGTACACATACGGATTGCCGCCCAGACCATTGACGAAATATGGCATGCCCTCGATTTCGAGGCGCTCATAGGCGTGTTCGTGGCCGGTCAGGATCGACGTCGCGCACCATTGCTTGAAGGGCCAGCGCATCCAGGCGCCAGGCGCATCCTCGCGCGCGGTGGTATAGGGCGGGTGATGGAAGTACACCAGTTTCCATGGCGCCTTCGATGCCGCGAGCGCGTCCCTCAACCAGCCCGCCTGCTTGGAATTGCAGCAGGTCCCATCCTGCTCATGATAGTCGCTGTCCAGCCCGAACAGTTCGACCAGCGGACTTGGCGCGACGTTATAGTAACGCCCCTGCACCGGCGGCTGCGTGTTCGGCGAATATTGCTTGAGATAGTCGAAGAAATCCAAATACGGATAGGGCGTGCCCCAGGCATATTGAGGATCCTTGCGCACCGTTCCCCAGTCGTGGTTGCCGAGGGTCGGGAAGAACTTCTTCTCGCGGACGAAGTTGCCGTAGTGATCCGCGATGTTGCGCTTGATGGTGCTCTTCTTGCCGCTGTTGTAGTTGTCGTCCCCGACCGTGATCACGAAGTCGACCGAGAGCCGCTTGCGCCAGCCCTGAACCATCCTGGAGACGACGCCTTCGCATTGATACTTGCTGTAGCCGAAATCGCCGATCACGACAAAGCGGACCAGATTCGGGTCGGGCGTGATGCCCTTTCCGCAGGCGGCCAAATCGCTCTTGACCGGCTGCTCGCCGGCACTGCAGCTGACGGTGCGGTACTCGCAGCAAGGACAGGTCTCTTTCGCTTCGTTGCGGGCGTCCGCAAAGGAGCGTGCATCGCCCGCCTGCTGGGCCAGTAGCGGTGCCGACGGCCACGGCATCAGGACGACCGCGGCGAGGAAAGAACCACGGAGGAACGGCGGGCATCTGACAAAGGTCGAGGCGATACGGCGCAACCCGTCCGGCATCATCAATCCCTCCCGCCTACTCGCCGCGGCGTCGCCGGCACGATCGGGCTGATCGCCGATTGATCGGCGGCGACCGCGGCATCGGCGGCCGGCGCTCCCGTCTCCAACTCGAGCGAGTGGCTCAAATCCGTGGTGCGAAGCGATTTGGTCATGAACGCTCGACTGACCAGGTCGACGACAACCGACGGATTGAACTTCCGGCAGGAAAACACATCCAGCACGAACTGGCTTTGCAGCGGCCAGGTATGGATGGCGCAATGAGAGGTCGAAAGAACCACGATGCCGGTGACGCCGCCTTCGTCCTCGAAGGGCTCGCAATTCATTCGCCGGATGTCCTCTTCGACCTCGTAGATATGAGGGGAGCCCAGCGCGCGCATGTTGAGAGCTTCGACCAGATCGTCCAGCAGGCCCTTGATCCGAGACATGCTGCGTAGCCGGTCGGGGTCGCCAATTCCGACCGCCTTGATGTGCCGCCCGAGGATCACGTGGGCCCCCTGCTTAAATCACTGGTCTGGTTCCGGCCGCAATCAAAGAGCGCCCGCGAAATACACCGGCGCGTAGCTCTGTGTCGTCCGCTTTCGCCTGATGAAAATTCGGCCCGCGGAGACTGGGTTGTAACCTATAATATCTTCAATCTATGGTGTCTAGCTGTAATCCGAGCGTTTCTCAACCGATACGGATGTTGCGCCGTTGGCGGATGTGACGCTGCGACACCACGCGATCAGGGACATCTATTCCAATCAGTTTGGTTCCATCGATGTCGAGATCAGCCCGGTGTCGAACAGCCGCAGATGCTCTACCATAGCTGGTTGGATTGCTCGGAAGGCAAAGGTCGCGGGTTCGAACCGTGACCCGTCAGCCTCATCCCCGAATGGCGCCCGTCCGCGACTTCTGCAGTTCGCGGGCGACGATCAGCTTCTGCACCTCGGTGGCGCCTTCGTAGATGCGCAGGGCCCGGATCTCGCGGTAGAGGCTCTCGACGATCTCGCCCTTGCGGACGCCGCGGCCGCCGAACATCTGCAACGCGCGATCGATGACGCGCTGCGCGGTTTCGGTGGCGGCGAGCTTGGCCATCGCGGCCTCGCGTGTGGTCGGCAGCTTCTGGACGTCGCGGCGCCAGGCGGCGCGGTAGGTCAGCAGCGCCGCGGCGTCGGTCTCGGTGGCCATGTCGCCGAACGCGGCCTGGGTCATCTGCAGATCGGACAGCGCGCCGCCGAACATGCGCCGGCTGGCGGCGTGGTCCTGCGCCTCGTCGAGCGCGCGGCGACCGAAGCCGAGCGCGGCCGCGGCCACCGAGGCGCGGAAGATGTCGAGCGTCTGCATCGCGAGCTTGAAGCCACCGCCGGGCGCGCCGAGCCGGCGGCTCACCGGGATGCGGCAGTTCTGCAGCCGCAACGTCGCCAGCGGATGCGGCGCGATCACCTCGATCCGCTCGGCAACCGAGAAGCCGGGATCGTCTGGGAAAACGACGAAGGCGGAGATGCCGCGTGCGCCCGGCGCCTCGCCGGTGCGGGCGAACAGCGTGTAGACGTCGGCAATGCCGCCATTGGAGATCCAGGTCTTCTCGCCATCGAGCACGTAGGCATCGCCGTCGAGCCGCGCCGCGCAGGCCATTGCGGCGACGTCGGAGCCCGCCTCCTTCTCGGACAGCGCGAAGGCCGCGAGCCATTCGCCGGCGCGCACCTTCGGCAACATGCTGACGCGCAGCTCGGGCGAGCCGCCGAGCGCGATCGCGCCGGAGCCTAGCCCCTGCATGGCGAAGGCGAAGTCGGCGAGGCCATCGGCATAGGCCAGCGTTTCGCGCGACAGGCAGATCGCGCGCGAGTCGATCGCCGCGGCATCCGCGTCCGGCGCCACGACGGCGCTGTCGAGCAGCCCGGCTGAGCCCAGCGCGCGCACGATCTTGCGGCAGGCAGCATCGACGTCGCTGTGATCGACATCGTCGAGCGCGCCGGAACCGACGAAGCGATCGAGCCGTTCGCACAGCTGACGGTGACGCGGCTCGAAGAACGGCCAGTCGAGCCAGTCGCGGGGGATCACCTTGGCCGATGCACTCATGATGGACCTCTCCGCCATATTATTTTAAGTATAAAATAATTGGCAGCCGATCCGATTGTCAAGGCTCCGGCCGCGACGCGCCGGTGCCGCCCCCGGTCACTCCGCTGCCTTGCCGAGCTTGCCGAATGACCGCGTCGGCGCCGCAAAGCCGCAGGACGTGCCGTCGGTGACCCTGACCTGATCCTCCCAGGGCAGCCGGTAGGTGCCCGCGACCATGTCGTGCATGAAGCTGTAGGGACAGTCCATCGCGCCGCCCTTCACGGCGACATAGCCGCGATGCCAGAGCTGATAGATGTTGTTCTCGACGCCCCAATTGATGCGGGCCTCGCGCACCAGGTCGGGCCGCACCTCGGCGGTGATGATCTCGTCGGCGCGCCCCGTGGTGCCGTGGGCGAGAATGCTGCCGTCGAAATTGACGATCATCCCCTCCCCCATGGAATCGAACGAGCCGTCCGAGCCGCACATGCAGACATTGGCCGTCACCATCAGGTTCTGGAATGCGTTGGCCTGGTTGGTGAAGTGCCAGCTGTCGCGGATCGGCGCGGTGTAGCCTGCCGTGCGGATCATGATCTCGGCGCCCTTGTAGGCGCATTCCCGCGCCATCTCCGGGAACATGCCGTCATGGCAGATGATCAGCGCGATTCTAGCGCCGCGCGGTCCCTCGATCACGGGAATGCCGATGTCGCCGGGCTCCCACGGCTCGACCGGGATCCACGGATGCAGCTTGCGATAATACAGCTTGATGTCGCCGTGATCGTCGATGATCAGGCCGGAATTGTAGGGGTTGCCGTCGGGGTTGTGCTCCATGATCGAGAAGCAGCCCCAGATCCTGTTGTCGATGCAGGCCTGCTTGAACGCCGCGACCTCCGGCCCGTCGAGCCGGCACATGATGTCGGGATTGGTGTCCATCGACAGGCCGTGCAGCGAGTATTCCGGGAACACCACGAGATCCATGGTGCCGAGATTGCGTCGCGCCTTGCCGACCATCCAGACGATCTTCTCGGTCTGCCGCGCGAGGTCTTCCTTGGTCACCACGATCGGCAGCTGGAGCTGCACCAGCCCGATCACGACGCCGTTGTCGGATTTGTTGAGACCGCCTAACCCATTCATGCCGGACCTCCCTGATATCAGCCGCTGCTCGGGGCGTTGCCCAAGACAACCACGATTTCCCGAGAGCCGCGCGCCGATATTTCAGCCCGCCCGCTGCCGCTTGCGCGGGCAGATTCGGCTTATCGGTTCAGTATCAGACCGCAGATGGCTGTTGCAGGCGTCGTTGGAACCGCGCCAGTGCGCGGCCGAACACCGCCTCGTCATTGGTGGCGCGCGCCAGCACCAGTGCGCCCTGGATGCCGAGCACCACCTCCTCGGCGCTGTCGGCCGCCTCCGCCATCGGCCAGCCGCCGCGCACCAGCGCATCGCGCAAGCCTTCGATCCAGCGCGTGAAGTAGCTGGCGATGGCGGCCGCGAAACGGTCGCGCGTCTCGTCCAGGGCAAACGCCCCGACGAGACAGATGCGCCGCCCGGAACGGAAGTAATCGTCGACGCCGTGCCACATCCGCGCGATCGACTGCTCCGGCGGATCATGGCGCAACGGCGTAAAAATCTCGCGCTCGAACCAGCCGTCGACATGCGCCAGCACGGCACGGGCCATTTCCTCCTTCCCGCCTGGGAAGAAGTGATACAGGCTGCCCTTGCCGAGCCGCGTCTTCTCGGTGATGCGGCTGAGCGAAGTGCCCTCGAAGCCGAACTCACGGAACACCTCCGCTATCAGCGGGATGACGTCGGCGCGCTCGTTGAGCGTCCGCATCGCGCTCCCCGCCTACAGCCCCAGTTCGCTCAGTCCGGGATGATCGTCGGGCCGGCGGCCCAGCGGCCAGTGAAACTTGCGCTCGCTCTGCTTGATCGGCAGGTCGTTGATGCAGGCATAGCGGCGCTGCATCAGCCCTTGGGCATCGAACTCCCAGTTCTCGTTGCCGTAGGACCGAAACCAGTTGCCACTGTCGTCATGCCATTCATAGGCGAAGCGCACCGCGATCCGATTGTCGCTGTGGGCCCAGATCTCCTTGATCAGGCGGTAGTCGAGCTCCTTTGCCCATTTGCGGCTGAGGAAGGCGACGATCTCGGCACGGCCGGTGACGAACTCGGCGCGATTCCGCCATCGGCTGTCCGGCGTGTAGACCAGCGACACGCGCTCGGGATCGCGGCTGTTCCAGCCGTCTTCGGCCACGCGCACCTTCTTGGTGGCGGTCTCCAATGTGAAGGGCGGGGCAAGCACGGTCATGACAACGTCTCCCTTTGTACCACTTCGTATATCTTGTACCATTCGGTACACCGCCGTCAAGACATACCTTTCCTTTGCCTGACGCACTCTCGTCCGGAGGCGACGCAGGGCGCTCACCGGCTATGACTGAGCTGCCGGCACGGTGCGCATCTACCAATCTGCGTGCTGCGACGGTCAGCACGCTTGTGTGCTCAACGGAAATTCGATGATCTGCTAAGGGAACCGGCCGCGCCGCGGGGGCGCCGTGCAGGCCGGTCGTACGGTTGGGGATGTCTGGACATGTCGATGCTCACGCCGCATGGCGAGTGCCTGCTATGGCTGCCTGAATTGATCTGGGTGAACGCCATCTCGGACGTCCTCATCTCCATCGCCTTCTTCACCATCGCATTCGTCCTCGGCTTCATCGTCTATCGTCGCCGCGACTTTCAGTTCAGCTACATTTTCTGGGCTTTCGCCCTGTGGGTCTCCGTCTGCGGGATGACGCGACTGATCGAGGTCCTCACGATCTGGATCCCTGCCTACACGCTCGAGGCTGCCACGAAAGGCTTCCTGGCGTTCATGTCGGTCGGCATCGCCGCGGCGCTGATGCTGATGCTGCCGCGGGTGCTGACGATGCCGTCGCGCGCCCAGTTGCGGACGGCCTATGCGCAGCTCGAGGAGGAGACGCGGCAGCGGCGCAGCGCCGAAGCGATGGTCAGGCGCTTCCAGGAGATCGAGGCCACCGAGGCGCAGGTGCGCCAGGCGCAGAAGATGGAAGCCATCGGCCAACTGACCGGCGGCGTCGCCCACGACTTCAACAACATCCTGACCGTGATCACCGGCACGATCGAGATCCTGGCAGACGCCGTCAAGGACCGTCCGCAACTGGTGCAGATCACCAGCCTCATCAACTCGGCGGCCGCGCGCGGCGCGGACCTGACCAAGCATCTGCTGGCTTTCGCCCGCAGGCAGCCGCTGCAGCCGCGCAGCGTCGACATCAACGGCATGGTGGTCGACACCGCCCGCCTGCTGCGGCGGACGCTCGGCGAGCAGATCGAAATCGAATCCATGCTGGCGCACGATTCCGCGCCGGCGATGATCGACCCCAGCCAGTTGTCGACCGCGATACTGAACCTGGCACTCAACGCCCGCGACGCGATGCCCGAGGGCGGCAAGCTGACCTTGGAAACCAAGAACGTGCTGCTCGACAGCGCCTATGCGCGCATGAATCCGGAAGTGATTCCGGGCAACTACGTCATGATCGCGGTCAGCGACACCGGCGAAGGCATTCCCGCCAATCTGCTCGACAAGGTATTCGAGCCGTTCTTCACCACCAAGGACGTCGGCAAGGGCGTTGGCCTCGGGCTCAGCATGGTCTACGGCTTCGTCAAGCAGTCCAATGGGCATATCAAGATCTACAGCGAGCCCGGGCACGGCACCTCGGTCAAGCTCTATCTGCCGCAGGCCACCGCTGACGCCGACGCGCTGCTCTCCGAGACCAATACCGTCGGAATGGAACGCGGCGACGAATCCATCCTCATCGTGGAGGACGATTCGCTGGTGCGCGAATACGTCGTCGCCCAGATCAAGCGGCTCGGATACACCACGCTGGCCGCGAGCAAGGCCGACGAGGCGCTGGCGCTCATCGACAGCCCGGTGCGCATCGATCTGCTGTTCACCGATATCATCATGCCCGGCGGCATGAACGGCCGTCAGCTCGCGATCGAGGCGCTGAAGCGGCGCCCGACCCTCAAGGTGCTGTATACGTCCGGCTATACGGAGAACGCGATCGTGCATCACGGCCGGCTCGACGCCGGCGTGCTGCTGCTCACCAAGCCGTATCAGAGCGCCGATCTCGCCCGCATGATCCGGACGGCGCTGAACTCTTGAACCGCATGCACGTGATCCGCCTTGCGGATCGGCGCGTTACCCTCACGGCGATCGCACCGATGCAAGGCTGAGACACGTGAATGTGTAACATGTTCGGACACTGGCTTGCCGCCGTGCAGGCCTATGCGTCAGCCGACGACCCGCAGTCCGACATCGCGGCCAAGGTGGCGCTGGTCATCGTGTCAAACCAGCCGTTCTATCCGCTCTATCTGCACGCGATCGCAGGCCCGGCCGCCTGGCCGGCCTGGCTGACCTTGCTCACGACACCGTTCTTCGCAGCCGTCCCGGCGCTGGCGCGCCGCAATCCATTCGCCGGCCGCGCCCTGATGGTCATGACCGGAACCGCGAACACCCTGTTCGGCGTCAAGCTGTTCGGTACGCATAGTGGTGTCGAGCTGTTCCTCATTCCGTGCGCCCTGCTCGGTGCCCTGCTATTCCGTCCCGACGAGCGCATTCGGTCGCTGCCGCTGCTGACGTTGCCGATCATGTCCTATCTGCTGATCGATTCCCGTCTCGGCACCGCCGTGATGAAAGTAGCCGATACCGACTACACCTCGCTGATCGCGATCAATGCGACCAGCGCCGGCGCCGTGACGGTCTTGATCGGGATGCTCGCTGCAGCACGCATGATGACGAGGTGACCTGCGCACGCCGCGATGGCCGCGATGGCCCCCGAGTGCGAACCAGATCCGCTCCGTATCGCGCAGGACTTGATGCCGCGCAGGACTTGCTCTCGCTCAGGACTTGGACGCCCAGATCGGCTCCGGCGCAGCGCCGCTACGGCAGCGGCGCCACATCTGGTCATAGAGGTCCTGCAGAGATCGGGCATAGCCGGCCGCGTCGAACAGCGGGGTGACCGGCCGGTTGCGCCGAAGCCTGGCCTTGGCGGCCTGCAGCATGTGCGGCTCGGCGGCGAGCGTCAGCGCAACCGCGACATAGTCGGCCTCATCGGCGGCAATGAGCTCGGGAAGTCCCACCGCGTGCAGCAGGCTGCCGGCAACCCGGGAAGCAAACGTATCTCCGGCGCAGGTGACGATCGGCACGCCGGCCCAGAGCGCGTCGCTCGCCGTGGTGTGAGCGCCATAGGGCGCCGTGTCGAGCACGAGATCGGCGAGCTGCAGCCGCCGCAGGTGCTCGCTCTGCTTCATCTCGGGCGCGAACACCAGGCGACCTGGCGCCACGCCTCGCCGTAGCGCCTCGCCGCGCAGATTGCCCTCGGCCTGATCGGACGCCAGCAGCCACAACACGCTGTCCGGCGTTGCGTCGAGCAGGCGGCACCACAGGTCGAACACCGTGGGCGTCAGCTTGTAGGCCTGATTGAAGCAGCAGAAGACGAAGCCCGCTTCCGGCAGGCCCACCTCGGCGCGGGTCGGCGGCGGGCCGAGCGCTGTTCGGCCATGCGGCTGGTACGAATGCGGCATGTAGGCGAAGCTCTCGGAATAATCGGCAGCAGTCGCCAGCGGCGTCACGAAGGGATCGGTGATGATGTAGTCGCAGATATCGCCGCCGAGCGTTCCGGGATAGCCGAGGAAGTTCACCTGAACCGGCGCCGGATGCAGCATCAGGATTCCGGTCCGGGCGCCGCGCGTGTAGCCTTTGAGATCGACCAGAATATCGATCTGCGCGGCATGCACCGCGGTGGCCGCAGCGCTATCGCCCAACGCGGCGACGTCGTGGAAGGCGTGGAAGGCGGCGTTGAGCCGCCGACGCATCGCCCCCTGATCATCGGCGCCGAACGAGAAGGCGTGCAGCTCACATCGCTCCCGGTCATGCGCCTCGAGCGCCTCGATCAGCAGATGGGCGGTCGCATGGTCGTGAAAGTCGTTTGAAAGGTATCCGACACGAAGCTTGTCGCGGATCGTCAGGTCGAAGCGAAAATCCAACCGCGTCCGCTCCGCGCTGCTCGCCGCGATACGGTCACGGGTCCACAGCTCCGAGCAGATCCGATGCTGGCCGGCACTCATGCCGGGCACCGAGAGCAGCAGGAATGGCGGAATCTGTCCGGATTGCGCCTGCGCCAGCGAAAGACGGGCATCAAGCGACGACTGGGCGAAGTCGTCCCAGGCACACATGCTGCGGTCGCGCCCGAGCGATCTCATCGCGTCCTTCATCGCCGATGCCGGCGCACATCAGCCTGAGCAAGTCCCGCGCCAATATGAGCCATCCGCGCGCGGGAACGCCCGAGCAGCTGACACCGCTATCGTCCGGCCGAGTCCGAGCAATGCGGTCGCCCAGGCGCAAGTTGAGTCGCCCGTCGGGCAGGTTGATGCGCCGTTATCACCCGGTCCGCTGTCGTCAGCAGCGAAGGATCGGATGCGCCGAAACGCTGATTTCAGGCGCTGATTCAACGCGATGACCTCTGTCCAGATCGCCGCGCAAAAATATTCCGCTTTCGTTTTTTCGTAATTTGATGTCTGATGCGCCCATACCGCCTCGGGCAGAGGACGTATCGCGGTCGTCACGACACGCGAGGCGGGGAGCGATGGCCGCGACGAATCGCAGCGTTTCCTTCGGGGGATGCCGACGAACGATCCGTTGCGGACGGTGAAATCGTGTGGTCCTGACACCCCGATGCTGGTGTCCCGCGCAACGCGCAAGCGTTGTCGCGAACACGGTGGCCAGAAAGCCCGGTGCACCGAGGAGATCACGTATAAGCCGTAGCCCATCGCGCAGGGGAGGCCGGGTGTTTCGGCCAGACCTGTGGTTCCTGCCACCTGCATTTTTTTCGCAGGCGGGCCACGGGCGCGGCCAGCGCCCGGCCTTCCCTGCCCCTCTCTTCGTGGAGGGGCCGACGCCAGCACAACCCGGGTGCCGATTGCATCGCGGGACTGAGACGATTTTGAGCTACGAACTAAGCGGCGGCCATTTGCCAAGGTGATGGCGTGTAGGAGGGCGAATGATGATTCATGTTCGCCGGGGCTTGCGATGGCGCATGACGGGCGACGAAATAAGCCTCGAGCTCGGCGACAGCCCGGCTTTCCCATTCCGCCGCCTGAGTCAGCAGCGAGTCGCGTTGATGCGGACGGAACGCCGCAGTCTGGCGGTACAAGGAGGCGATGGTGCGGTAGCGCCGCACGTTTTCCAGAACCGCTTCCCCATTCATGCTCATGGTTGCTCTCCCCACCTTCCGTCCCCCTCAGGACGTGCCGAAGGTGCACCACCACGATTTTCCAAATCGTTATCGGCGCTGGCACGCGCGAGGCATGGTTGGAGAAGCGTTGCCGCGTTGCCGGGCCGGAAAGGATCGTTGGAGGGGTCGTTCACCGTTGCGTGCAGGTCGGACATTAAGACGCTGGAAACCCTGTCGAGGGCACCGCCGTGTGGCGTGTCTTTCCTGTCACGCTCCGGCCGTCGCGATCGCCGCACGGAAGCGACGCAAGGTCAGCGCCAGGACCAGCGCCCCGATGGCGGCGACCGCCAGGAACTGCGGCCAGACGACGTCGAAGCCGGCACCCCGATAGAGTATGGACTGGGCGAAGGACACGAAGTGCGTCGACGGCGAGGCCTTCATGATGGTCGCGAGCCACACCGGCTGGCTTTCGACGGGGGTCATCCCGCCCGACAGCATGTTGATCGGCACCGCGACCAGAATGTAGAGCAGGCCGAGTTGCGGCATCGATCGCGCGATGGTGCCGAGAAACAGCCCGACGGCGGTGGCGAAGAACAGATAAAGCACGGTGCCGCCGAGGAACAGCGGGATCGAGCCCATGATCGGCACCTGGAGATACCATCGCACGACCAGGTAAAGCGCGATGGCCACGGCGACCGCGATGACCAGCGCATTGGCCCAGATCTTCGACATCGCGATCTCGAACGGCGACAACGGCATCACCAACAGATGATCCATGGTGCCGTGCTCGCGCTCGCGCACCAGCGCCGCGCCGGCCAGGATGATCGCAAGCATGGTGACGCTGTTGATGATGCCCATCACGCCCTCGAACCAGGCCGTGGTCACGTTGGGGTTGAACGCGATGCGCGTCACCAGATTGACCGGGGCCGGCGTCGACGTTTCGGCGCGCGCAACGAACCAGGCGACCTCGGTGTTGATGATCTGCAGCGCATAGCCGGAGCCGATGCCGGCCTGGATCATCGCGGTGGCATCGACGTTCACTTGCACCGAGGGCTTGCGCCCGGCCAGCACGTCGCGCTGGAAGTTCGGCGGGATGTCGAGCACGAAGGTGAAGCGGCCACTGTTCATCAGCGGCTCGATCTGGCCCTGGCTGATGTAAACCGGCGACTGAAAATAGGGCAGCTGGAAGGCGCGCGTGATCCGGCGCGACAGCTCGGAATTGTCCTCATCGACCACGGCGATCGAGGCGCGGTGCAGCTCCTGCGAGCTGCTCTGCGCCTGGCTGATCACCGCCACCGTGAACGAATAGATCACCAGCCCGATCAGCACGAGATCGCCGAACAGGCTGCGCAGCTCCTTGGTGCCGAGCCAGAAGATGTTGGAGAGCGAGCGCATCATGACTCACGTCTCCTGCTTCGGCAGCATTGCGAGACTGAGCCCGGTGAGGACGGGAATGAAGATCAGCAGGATCAGAATGTCGGCGCCGACGTCCGCAAAGCCCAGTCCCTTGGTGAAGGTGCCGACGGTGATCGGGCGGTAGTAGGTCATGGGGAAGCCCATGCCGAGCAACCGGGCGACGCCGGACAGCGACGACACCGGAACCAGCATGCCGGAGAACTGCGTGGCGGGCAGCACGGTGAGGATCGCCGTGCCGAACAGCGCCGCGATCTGGGTCCGGCAGAAGGTCGAGATCAGCATGCCGAAGCCCGTCGTCGTGAAGACGTAGACGAAGGTACCGACCAGCAACGGCAGGAAGGCGCCCTTCAGCGGCACGCGGAACAGCACCAGTGCCATCACGTACATCAGCACGAAGTTCACCAGCGCGACCGCGATGTAGGGCAGCTGCTTGCCGAGCAGGAATTCGAGCCGCGTCACCGGCGTAACATAGAGGTTGGTGATCGAGCCGAGCTCCTTTTCCCGGACCACCGCGAGCGCCATCAGGATCGCCGGAAACAGCGCCAGCAGCAGCGCGATGGTGCTCGGCGCCATCGCATAGATGCTGTCGAAGGCTTGGTTGTACTTGAAGCGGATCTCGACATTGACGGGCGAGGCCGCCATCGGCCGCGTCGTCTTGACGGCGGGGTCGGAGAGATAGAGCTGATGCGTGCCTTCGAGATAGCCGCGGATGGTCTCGGCGCGGAACGGCATCGCGCCGTCGATCCAGGCCGACACGAAGGCCGGCCGGCCGCGCTTGATGTCGACGCCGAAGTTCGGCGGGATCTCGATCGAGGCCTTGATGTCGCCGCTCTTCATGCGCCGTTCCAGCTCGGCATAGTCGGCGAGCGCGGGCTTCTCGACGAAGTAGCGCGAGCCTCTGAGCTCCGCGAGATAGGCGCGGCTCTCGGGCGACTGGTCGCGATCGAGCGCGGCGAAGGTCAGGTTGTTGACATCGGTCGAGATGCCGAAGCCGATCACGATCATCAGGAACGCCGTTCCGAACAGCGCGAACATCAGCCGGATCGGATCACGGATCAGCTCGAGGCCCTCGCGGATCGTATAGGCCAGCAGCCGCCGCAGGCTGAAAGCGGCGTCGTGTCGACGATCGACCGATCGTTCGGCGGGATGCGGATCAGACTTCGCCTGCGTCAGCGTGACCGGCGGATCGGCAACGCCGGCATCCTGCTCCAGGAACGCGATGAAGGCCTGCTCCAGCGTCTGCGCATCCTTGGCCCTGATCAGACCGTCCGGCGTGTCGGTCGCCAGCACGCGCCCCTCATGCATCAGCGACAGCCGGTCGCAGCGCGCGGCCTCGTTCATGAAATGCGTGGAGACGAAGATCGTCATGTCATCCTGTCGCGACAATTCGATCAGCAGCCGCCAGAACTGGTTGCGGGCGACCGGATCGACGCCCGATGTCGGCTCGTCCAGGATCAGAAGATCCGGCTTGTGGACGATCGCCACCGCGAGCGACAGGCGCTGGCGAATGCCGAGCGGCAGATCAGCGGCGAGACCGTCGACATGCTCGGTCAGATCACAGCGGTCGATCAGCTCCGCAATCCGCTTCCCGGCCGTGTCGAACGGCAGGTGGAACAGCCGCGCATGCAGCACGAGGTTCTGCCGCACCGTGAGCTCGCCATACAGCGAGAACGCCTGCGACATGTAGCCGACACGGCTGCGCGACTCGTGATTGCCGGCCTCCATGGAGCGGCCGAAGATCAGCGCCTCGCCTTCGCTCGGCTGCAGCAGCCCGGTCAGCATCTTCATCGTCGTGGTCTTGCCGCAACCGTTGGAGCCGACGAAGCCGAAGATCTCGCCCTTGCGGATCTGGAAATTGACGCCGTCGACCGCGGTGAAGTCGCCGAAGCGGCAGGTCAGGTCATCAGCGACGATGACGGTCTGATGGCTACCGTCGAGTTCGGCTTTGACCGGCATCTCGACGCTGCGCGGGTCCGGCTGCTCGGGCAGCAGCGCAACGAAGGCACCTTCGATATCGGGGGCGGCCGTCTGCCGCTTCAACTCCGCCGGCGTACCGGTCGCGAGGATGCGACCGTCGTTCATCGCGATCAGCCAATCGAAGCGCTCGGCCTCCTCCATATAGGCGGTGGCGACGATGACGCTCATGCCGCTGGCGCTGCGCGCGCGCAGCCGGTCGATCAGGTCCCAGAACTGGCGCCGCGACAGCGGGTCGACGCCCGTGGTCGGCTCGTCGAGGATCAGGAAGTCGGGATCGTGGATCAGCGAGCAGCACAGGCCAAGCTTCTGCTTCATGCCGCCGGAGAGCTTCCTTGCCGGGCGATCGGCGAAGTCGGACAGCGTCGTTGCGTCCATCAGCTCGGCAATGCGCCACTCGCGCTCGGCGCGAGACTGGCCGAACAGGCGCCCGAAGAAGGCGATGTTCTCGCGCACGCTGAGGTCGGGATAGAGATTCCGGCCGAGGCCCTGCGGCATGTAGGCGATGCGCGGACAGACCTGCTCACGCGCGCGGCGGTCGGCCATGTCGGCGTCGAGCACGGTCACCTGCCCGTCCTGGACCGCACGTGCACCGGCCAGGATCGACAGCAGCGACGACTTTCCGACGCCGTCGGGCCCGATCAAGCCGACCACGCATCCGGACGGAATCTCGATCGAGACGTCGTCGAGCGCGGTGACGGCACGATAATGTTGGGACAGGTGCCTCACGACCGCGACCGGAGGCGCTGATGTGCTCATGGCGTCGCTTGCAGGCGCGCCGGCCAAGCTATGTCGGGATTCCACCTGACATAGGCGACGCCGGGCAACCCGCTCCGCACGGCGTCGGCATGGGCGGCCAGCCTGTCCTGATCGACGCGCACGCGGATGCGGAACATCAGCTTGTCACGCTCGCTGCGGGTCTCCACCGTCTTCGGCGTGAATTGCGCCTGGCTCGCCACGAACGACACCTTCGCCGGAATCGGACGATCAGGATAGGCATCGAGCACGATGCGGGCGTCACTGCCGACCTTGATCTTGCCGACATCCTCGGTCGGCAGGAACACGTCCATGTAGACATAGCCGATGTCGAGCATGGTGAAGATCTTGCCGCCGGCGCCGACGACTTCGCCGACATTGGCGAGACGATATTGGATGCGGCCGGCCTTCGGCGCGATCAGCGAGTTGTCGGCGATCTGGACGGTGTACAGCGCGACGTCGTGACGAACGGCTTCGAGCCCGCGCTCGGCTTCGGAAATCCGCGCCTGCGCGCCGGCAAGGCCGGCGGTCGCAGCGTCGAGCGCCTGCTGGCGCTGATCGGCCAATTCTCGCGTCGTCCAGCCGTTCTGCAGCAGGCTGCGCGTGCGCTCCATCTCCTGCTCGGCGAGCGTCTTCTGCGTCTGCAATTGCACGAGATTGGCGCGGGCCTGATCGACGACGTGCTGCGCCTGTTCGGCCTGGGCCTCCGCCTTCGACAGCGACTGCTGCAGCTCCTTGCTGTCCATCCGGGCGACGATCTGCCCGGCCTCGACCAGATCGCCGATATCGGCGCGCAGCTCGGCAACCCGACCGGCATATTTGGTCGCGATGTCGATCTCGTCGGCCTCGATGCGGCCGTTGCTGACGCTGATGCCGGGCGGCAGCGGCGGATGCAGTCGCTGCCACCAGACATAGCCCCCGCCTCCGGCGCCACCGAGGGCGAGGACGAGCAGCACGAATGGCCACATCCTCCGCCTTGGCCGCGGCCCATGCGCCACGGGGACGGGCATCGCCGACGTGCGAACGAGGTCAGCGGGTTCGGCATGGACGTGCTGAACCGGCCGTTCGTCACCGACGAGCTGAGTGTCCTGTGGGACCATTACGAAACGCCTTCTTCGCTGAAGCACGTGTCGTTTGCCACAGGCACACGAAATTCCGTTGATGCAGCTCAATTGGCGGCAGCTGCGCCGACCGGCCGTCCGCGACGCCGATCACGATTGGGTTACGGCGCGGAGTCGCAGGTCGCGATGGCATGAATCAGCAGCAAGCTGCCGAAAATGACGAACAGCGCAGATGCCTGAAATTCGCGCATCGACATCGCAAACAGCGCAAGCAGCCAATCGGCGGGCGCACCTGCAACGATCCCGAGAAGGACGATGGTTGCCGAGATGAAGATGCCGTCGAGGATCTTCAGTGCGATCATCTTGGATGTCATCGGCGGCTCCGTTCAGCACATCCGCCCGGACGACTCGCGGCCGATGCCGCGATCGCCTCGCACCTCGCGCGGTGTCAGCCCGTACTGACGGCGGAACGAGCGATTGAAGTGCGAGAGATCGCCGAAGCCGACATCATAGGCGATGCTCGCGATCGCCAGCTGACCGTGGGCGGGATCGCACAGCATGCGATGCGCGTTCGCAAGCCGCACGCCGGACAGGAAGGCGGAAAAGGTGGTGCCATCCACCTCGAACAGGCGCTGCACGTAGCGCGGCGTCACGTTCAGCTTGCCCGCGAGCATCGCCACCGAGATATCGCTGCGCCGGCTGTTGGCGATGAGGAAGGACTTGGCGAGCTTCAGGCGAGCGGCACGCAATCCTCGAGCCCGCATCGTCTCTGCCATATCGGCCGAGGGTCCGATCGCCAGCGCCAGCAGATCCTGCACGTGGCGCACGGACAGATTGAGCAGCTGCGCGTCGATCGTCCCGCCACTGCTCATCAGCCAGCTCGCATAGTGGTCGAGCAGTTGCAGCGCGCCCTGGTTGGCGGCGATCGGCCGCATGACGGCGTCCGCCACGCTGACGTCAGCAGCCTCGATCATCACGCGCGGCACCAGCAGGGTGAACGAGTGGCCATTGCTGACACGATGAAATGTGCCCGGGTCGGTGCCGCTCAGGATGATGGCCTCGCCTTCGCGCAGCTCGTGGCCCTGCCGGCCCTGCTCGACGAATGCGCTGCCTTCGCGATTGATCGCGAGGATCAGATTGTCGGTGCCGTCGGCGAGATGGGGGCCGGACCGCGAGATCCGCGCCGGCGTGGCCCACGCATCGAGCAGTTGCAGGCCCGGCAGCGTCAGCGCGCGATTGCGCGCCTTGAACGCCACGTCGGGGGCGGGCTCGAAATCGACGTGCAGCATCACTTGTCCATAATGCTCACGCCAGAACGCCGCACGCTCCGGCTCCGGAATGTGGTCGGTCGAAAACTCGACGATGCGAGGATTGAGGTCTGACATGCAATCACCCGAGACCTTTGGACTGAAACGCGATGCCGGGATCGATACCGCCATCGCCCGGCAACCGGCGTCCTCCGATCAGGGGACGGTACCTCGCGCATGGCCTGCGCGTGTGAACTGGATCACGTCCGGTCGTGGCAGCCCTGACAATGGTCGTCGCGCACCAAGACGCCTTGGGTTCCGCAATGATGCCGTCGGCCGCGTCACAACTGATGAGGATAAGGATGAAACTATGATGAAACTATCTGGACGATGTTTTTGCGGAGCGGTCGAGATCGAGGTGTCCGGCGCGCCGGAGGCGATGGGCTATTGTCACTGCCGTTCCTGCCGGTCGTGGTCGGGCGGGCCGGTCAACGCTTTCAGCCTGTGGAAGCCGGACGCGGTCAGGATCGCGTCGGGAACCGAGCATGTCGCCATGTTCCAGAAAACGCCGCTGAGCCAGCGGCAATATTGCGACAAATGCGGCGGTCACCTGATGACCACGCATCCGCCGCTGGGGCTGATCGACGTATTCGCTGCGACCATTCCGGACCTCGACTTCCAGCCGGCCGTCCACGTTAACTATGCGGAAACCGTGCTGCCGATGCGCGACGGCCTGCCGAAGCTGAAGGATTTCCCGAGCGAGTTCGGCGGCTCCGGGGAGGTCGTGACGGAATAGCTCGGCATGCCCATGAGGTCCTGGAGTGGTGTCCCCCTCCAGGGCCTTGGTTCCGTACGCTTGCATCTGCGCTCAGTCGAGCAGATGCCGATGATCCCTGATGATCCGGCGCGCCGCGCGCGCCCGTGATTCCTGAAGCGCCGCCAGCAGGGCCGCCACCATCCGCCGCATGCGGCCGCGCAGTCGCACTCTTGCAGACAACCGGCGCGGAACAAGCGGCACAGCGATCCTCATCAGTCCTCTCCAGCGAGGTGGCACTGCCACCGTGCATCACTGCGCGCCTGATAGCTGGGAGGATTCCGTCAATCCTGCGGCCGGGAACGACCAGCCTGCCGGTGAACCTCACGCACGCCGGGGCGACCTATGTTTGGGGGAATATTGTCGTCGCGGCAGGGTTGAAGGTTCGGACCCGCGCAGCCGGCTCGGGACATCGCAGCGAGGTCACCGTGCAGAGCGAGTTGTATTCGCAGGCGCTGGACGCCATCTATCAGGGCTTCGCCGAACCGGACGGCCTTCCCCGGGCGCTGGACTCGATCCGCAGGCTCATGGGGGCCGAAGGCGCGACCTTCGAGGTGATCGACACGGCCGCGCGGCGTCCCGTGGCATTTCATAGCAGCGGCGTCGCATCGGCCGAGGGCGACGACTACTTGGCCCATTTTGCGCCGCGCAACCCCCGACTCCCCGTCGCACTCAGTCAGCAACACGCCGGACTCTGCTGGGACTATCAGGTCATGGACGAGAGCGCCATGAACCGCGATCCGTTCTATGCGGAGTTTCTGCCGCGCGCCGGACTGCGCTATTTTCTTTCCGCGGTGCTGGAGCAGTCGCCGCAGCGACTCGTCGCCTTCACCTTGCAGCGGACGCCGCGGCAGGGCCATGTCGGCAAAGCTGAGATTGCGCTGATGCGGCGCCTGACGCCGCATTTGCAACGCGCCTACGCGATGCGAAGCCGCCTCGTCACGGCCTACGGCACTGATGCGGGCACGAGCGCGCTCGATCTGCTGAAGGACGGCGTCGCGCTGCTCGGTCCCAAAGGCGAGATCGTCTATCTCAATTCGAGCCTGCAGACGATCTCGGCCGAGAGCGGCGTATTCCGGATCGATCAGCGCGGCATTCACTTCGGCTCGGCCGATCTGCGCAGCCGCTATGCGCTGGCTCTCGGCGCAGCTATGCACGCCGGCGGCTCTGCAGACGCAGACGCCGCGGTCGACTTCATGGCTCCGCGGGGGGACGGGCTGCCGCCTTGCACGATCTCGCTGCGTCCGCTGCGCCAGCGCTGGCCGCAATCCGACCGTCCCGATGCCGCCGTCATGATGCTGGTGCACGATCCCTTGCGCGACAGCGCGGCGGCGCGCCTGCTGCAGCAGCTCCATGGCCTCACCCAGGCCGAGGCGCAGCTGGCCTGTGCGCTGGCCACGGGCATGACGGCCGTCGAATATGCTGCTCATCGCGGCGTCAAGGTCACCACGGTCTATACGCACCTAAAGCGCACGCGTGAGAAGACGGGATGGCGCAGCGTCGCCGAGCTGACGCGGCGTGTCCACGAGATCTCGATCGGGTTGAGGACCGAGTGAGCTCGCTTTACGTAGCGGGGAAGCCAGCGACCTGCTGCGTCAGTGCATCGCGCACCTGCGCGACGACGTCGCGATAGTCGCGGCGCTCGTCCTGGCGGAACAGCCGCACGCTCGGATACCAGGGGCTATCGTCGCGCCCGAGCAGCCAACGGTAGTCCGGCGTGTAGGGCAGCATGATCCAGGTCGGCTTGCCCGAGGCGCCGGCGAGATGCGCCACGCTGGTGTCGACGGTGATGACGAGGTCGAGATTGTCGATCAGCGCGGCGGTGTCGACGAAGTCACGGATCTCGGCGGTGAGGTCGAGAATGTCGCCGCGCGTGGCGAGCAGCGCCCTGTCCGCGGGACGCGCATCCTTCTGCAGACTGATGAACCGCACGTCGACATCGAGCAGCGGTGCCAGCGTCGCCAGCGGCATCGAACGATTGTGGTCGTTGAGATGCACAGGGTTGCCGGACCACACCAGGCCGACCCGCAGCCTGTCATGTGGGCCGAGCCGCTGCTCCCACAGGGAACGGCGCTCGGCCGGCGGGCGCGGCAGATAGCACGGCGAGGCCGGGATGGTCTCGAGGCGGGTGGCGAAGGCGAGCGGCAGGCTCGACATCGGGCAGTGATAGTCGATGGCGGGCGCGGAATCGATGCCGCGGGCGAGGCACTGCGCCACGCCATCCAGGCCCGACAGCAGCGGCTGCAGCGGAGCGTCGACCTCGAGCACGACGCGCGCACCCTGCGCGGCCACCATGGGCGCGTAGCGCGAGAACTGGATCGTGTCGCCCAGCCCCTCGTCGCTGTGGAGCAGGATGGTCTTGCCCGCGAGCGGCGCGTCCGCCAGCCATCGCGGCACGTCGAAGCTGCGCTCGGCGAAGCCGACGGCGCGACACTGGCGACCCCATTCGCGCGCAGCCCAGCCGCGCGCGAAATCTCCGGTCAGGAGCCGAAACAGCGCCGCGTTCCAATGCGCATCGGCCAGATCCGGCTTCACCGCGACGGCGCGATCGAAGCTGGCGAACGCCTCGGCGAAGCGATGCATCTCCGCCAGCGAGGTGCCGCGGTGATTGTAGAAATCCGCGGTCTGCGGCCGGATCGCAATCGCCTTATCGAACACGGCGACGGCCTCGTCATGGCGGCCGAGATTCTGCAGGATGCAGCCATAGCCATTCGCGAAATCGGCGTTGTCTGGCGCAAGCAGGTGTGCACGTTGGCCGAACGCACGAGCCTCCTCGTAGCGCCGAAGGCGTCGCAGAGCGAGGCCTTTCAGGTACAACACGCCCGCCTGATCCGGCATCAGGGCCAGCGACTGCGCGAACCGCGCGATGGCCTGCTCGTAGTGCGCGGCATCGAAATGCAGTGCGCCGGCCTTGTTGACCGCCTCGATATGGTCGGGCCTCAGCGTCGCGACCTGATCGAATGCCAGCGCCGCCTCGGTGGTGCGGCCCTGCGCTTCGAGCACCTCGCCGAGACGCATCCACGTCGCGGCCCGATCCGGCGCCAGTTGAAGCAGGCGATCACAGGCCAGCGCCGCCTCGGCATGACGGCCGGCCTGCTGCAAAAGCTCGCCCAGGGCATCCCAGCTGTCGACTGCATCCGGCTGCAGCTGCAGCGCGCGATCATAGGCCTTGATCGCTTCGTCGCGACGGCCGGCCTGGCGCAGCGCCTGCGCGAGTCCCACGAATGAAAGAGCGACGGACGTATTCTGCCTGATGGCGCGGGCGAACCATTCGATCGCATCGTCGAAGCGTTTGAGCGCGAGACAGACCTGCCCCATCGCATGCAGCGCGTCGATCGAGGCCGCGTCCAGGGTCAGGGCACGCCGGCAGGCGTCCTCGGCTTGCGCAAGCTGGCCGGCGCGCAGCAGCCGCAAGGCCGCCGCACATAGCACATCGGATGTGTCGCCATGCGTCGGCGATCCGGACTTGACCGGAGATTTGCCGGCGGGCCGGCGCGGCTTGTGCTTCATCGGCGGGTCTCTGCGCTCGTATTGCAAGCGGTAGATGATTCCCCGATGCGCGGAAAGATTGCGCCGCCACCTCGCTTCCGAGATCAGACGCTCTGTGCCGGTGCCAGCGGCACGGCGTCGAGACCGCCGAAACGGCGCTCGCGGCCGCGGAACGAGGCCAGCGCCTGGGCGAGATCATCGGCGTCGAAATCGGGCCACATGCGCTGCGTGAAATGCAGCTCGGCATAGGCACCTTCCCACAGCAGGAAATCAGACAGCCGCTGCTCGCCGGAGGTCCGGATGATCAGGTCGACGTCGCGCAGGCCCGCTTCGCCGGTCACGAGATCGGAGAAGGCGTCGCGCGTCAGGCCCTCGATGCCGCGGGCTTTCGCTGCCGCATCGAGGATGGCGTCGCGGGCCGAGTAGTCGACCGCGATGCGCAGATGCAGGGTGCGGCCGCTGCGGGTCGCGGCTTCGGCCCGGCCGATCGCGTCGGCGATGCCGCCGGGCAGACGATCGCGGCGGCCGATCACGGTGAGACGGACGCCATTTCGCGCCAGCGATTCCACCTCGCTGGCGAGATAGACCCGCAGCAGCGCCATCAGACCGGTGACCTCGGCGCGGGGACGCCGCCAATTGTCGCTGGAGAAAGCATAGAGTGTGAGCGTCCCGACGCCCTGATCCGGCGCGGCCTCGACGACGCGGCGGATCGCCTCGACGCCGGCTTCGTGCCCGCGCAGCCGCGACATGCCTTTGCGTGTCGCCCAGCGGCCGTTGCCATCCATGATGATGCCGACATGCAGGCCGTCCACCAGAGCAGGCGATTTAGGTTGCAGACTACTTTGCATTGCAAAGCTCCAGGTCAAAAAAATCCGATGAGAAGGTCAGGCGCGTCCGGGGATGAGGCCCGCCGATGATGGCGTCGGCTCCCTGCCGGCCGCCGCCGCGGCATCGCGAACCAGGCGTTCGAGCACCGCGAGATAGTCGAGGAACCGGCGCCGTCCGGCCTTGGTCAGCCGGCAGGTGGTGTGGGGACGATTGCCCTCATAACCCTTGGTGACCTCGACCAGGCCGGCCTCCTGCAGCACCTGCAGGTGGCGTGACAGATTGCCGTCGGTCAGCCCGCAGAGTTGCTTGAGGTCGGCGAAGGCAAGGCCCTTCGGATGCGCCATCAGCGAGGTCAGCAGGCCAAGCCGCGCCTTCTCGTGGATGACGCGATCGAGGCCCTCATAGGAGAACGGCGCGCTGCCGTCAGTCTTCGACATCGGAGTCTCCGGTCGCAAAATACAGAATGCCCGCCATCAGACCCTGGCCGATCACGAACGGCAGGCCCATGGTCCAGGGCGACAACGTGTGACTGGCACTTCCCAGCAGCAGCACCGCGAAACCCGCCAGGAAGTAGAACGCGCCGGCCAACGCCACCGTGCGCGGCAGCGAGCGCACCGAGGCGAACACCCCGAGCGACGTCAGGATCTGCCACAGCCCCGGCAGCATCCACAGCGCTTCCGGCGCGAACTTCCACAAGAGCACCGCGAGCAGCACGCCGGCGATCCCGGCTGGCAGGAACTGCTCCACCGCCTGGTGAATCATCGCGTCGGCGAGGCCGGAATGATGGCGGCGCGACCGCGCCCGCATCTCGATCCAGATCATCGTCAACGAGACGCAGGCCGCCGCGGCCCATCCAAGCAGGAACGCCAGCGGCTCGGCGGTCGGATCACGCAGCACGACCTGCTGGATCAACGCGGTGGCGAGGGCGACCGCCGCAGTCGCAGCCATCGTCGCCGGCCCATAGCCGCGAAACGCGGTGCCTGCCGCGAGCTGGCTGCGGATCGCGATGATGTCCGCCAGCGCCTTGTCGAGGTCGCGCATGTCTCACCTGGGCCGGAGCCCATCCGGTACGATTAACTTTGCGATACAAAGTATACACGTCCGCAAAGTCGATGCAAGCCCGCGGATCGCGGCGCGCGCTGCCCGCATGCTGCCGTGGCCGAGGGTGGCCCGGAAAGCTCAGTAGTAGTTGTAGCGGTGCACGCGGCGCGGCGGCGGCATGTCGACATAGACGGTCGGTCCGCGACGCGCCGGATCGAACGCCACGCGTGGGTTGATGCCACAACCGGCGCTGCGTCCCGAGGCGCTGGCGCGGCATTGCTCGAAGGTGTGATAGGAGCAGTCGCCGGGATAGCCAACGCCTCGACCCTGCACACACCAGGGATAATCGTAGCCGCCGGCCGCTGCCGGCGTAGCACCGCCGCCGCTGACGAGTGCCATGCCGACGAGGCCGGCCGCCATCATCAAAACCTTGCGCATGATCTGTTCCTCCTCAGGCGAGCAGGTTGCAACACATCGGCATGGTTAAAAAACGACAAACCGGCGGAGCGGGTGACCAACCGAGGCGGTGACGTGTCGTCCCTGCGGCACGTCACCTTGTTTCCAGATCTCGTTTCCGGCCGATGGCCGCGCCGCGTCAATCCAGCTTCAGGCCGGCGAAATCGACGACCTTCTTCCACTTCTCCGTCTCGGCGGCGACCTGCGCGCCGAACTGCTCCGGCGATTGGATCAACGGCTCACCGCCGAGATCGGCCAGCCGCTTCTTGATATCAGGCTCTGCAAGGATGGCGTTCACCTGCTTGTTCAGCTTCTCGATGATCTCCTTCGGCGTGGTCTTGGGTGCACCGATGCCGAACAATGCGCTCGCCTCGTAGCCCGGCACGGTTTCGCCGATCGCCTGTACGTCGGGCAGTTGCGGCGAGCGTTCCTGGGTGGTGACGCCGAGGGCACGCAGCGAGCCCGAACGGATGTGCTGAATGATGGAGGGCATGTTGTCGAAGATGACCTGGACCTGGCCGCCGAGCATGTCGGTGATGGCCGGCGCGGCGCCGCGATACGGCACATGCTGCATCTTGGTCCCGGTCATGGCCATGAACATCTCCCCCGACAGATGCACCGAGGTGCCGTTGCCGGACGAGGCCATGTTCACCTTGCCGGGGTTTTCCTTCAGATAGGCGATGAACTCGGCGACGTCTTTGGCCTTGATGTCGCTGTTGACCGTCATCACGTTCGGCACGCGGTTGAACGAGGCGACCGGCGCGATGTCGCGCACGAAATTGAACTTCAGGTTGGTGTAGAGGCTGGCATTGATGTAGTTCGCCGGATTGACCAGCAGCACGGTGTAGCCGTCCGCCGCCGCGTTCACGACCGACTCGGTGCCGATATTGTTACCGGCGCCCGGCTTGTTCTCGACCACGAATTGCTGGCCGAGCGTCTCGGACAGCCGCTGCCCGATCAACCGCGCCAGGATGTCGGTTGCGCCGCCCGGAGGATAGCCCACCACGAAACGGACCGGGCGGGCGGGATAGTCCGCCGCAGACGCGCTGCGAACGGCGGCGATGGACGGGACGGCGGAGGCGATCAGGCCAAGCGCAGTACGGCGTGAAATCATGCGTTTCCTCGGATATATCGTTGAGCGTTCGTTAACGACGCGCCGACGCGGATCGTAACAGAATGCCGCCATTGCGGCGAGATCGATGTCTCAATCGGGAGGGAAGAGTTCATGCCGGTCAAGGTCGATGCGCTCGATCATCTGGTCATCAACGTCGCCGACGTAGATCGCACCGTGGCTTGGTACCAGCAGGTGCTGGGCATGAAGGCCCAGAGTTTCGATCCCGGGCCCGGCAAGACCAGGCGCACGTCTCTGCAGTTCGGGAACCAGAAGATCAACGTGCGACCGAAGGACGCGGACAAGGTCGACTGGTTCACGGCCGACCATGTGATGGCGGGCAGCGACGACCTCTGCTTCCTGACCACCAGCACGCCGGACGCGGTCGTGACGCATCTGAACGCACTCGGCATCGCCATCGAGGAAGGGCCGGTCGCCAAGCAGGGCGCCCGCGGCACCCTGCGCTCGGTCTATTGTCGCGACCCCGATGGGAGCCTGATCGAGATCTCGTCGTACCAGGACTGAACCGCAGCACGGCGTTACTTCACCGCGGTCTCGCCGCTCTGCGCCATCTTGGCGACGATCTCGCTGCGCGACCAGCCGGTCACCGCGGCGAGGTCGGTCGCCTCCTTGGCGAAGCGCGTGGCCAGGCTCTCCTGATAGGACTTGGCCGCGTCGCATTTGGCCTCGCCGCGCCAGGGATGATGCTGCACGTAGCGGCCCTGGAAATTACTGCGGTCCTTGGTCTCGATGAAGACGATGTCCTCGGGGAACGTCTTGGCGTCGTAGCGGACGTGCAGCCGGGTCGCGAAGGCGTCGGAGCCGCTGCCACGCCGGCCGGTTCTGAACGCCACGTCGTCGTCGCTGCCGATCCAGCGTGCCCCGAGCTCGACCAGCTCCTTGTTGCTCATCGGATCGGCGGCACAGGGGTCGCACCAGGCCATGTCCCAGGCATATTCGACGAACACCGCCTGCATGTTCTCACGCGCGACGGCGCGCTCGAACAGCGCCTTGTAGAACGGACCGAACTCGTTCTTGACGTAGAGCGGAATGTCGATGCCGGAGGGGATCTTCACGGTACGATAGTTGGCGGCCTCAATGCGACCGGACTTGGTGAGCGCGTAGATGATCAGGTCCTGCGCGCCCTTGGCGTTGACCGTGCCGAGCCGCAGCGGCACCATGAACTTGGCGCTCTGGTAGCGCACCTGCAGCGGCCGAAGCTGGCCGTTGCCAATGCTCTTCATCCGCTCGACATTGACCTTGGCGACGAAAAACCGCATTCCCTGCTTGATGTAGCTGCCGAGCACGGCATCCGCCCCTTGCGGGATGCGATAGTCGTTGTCGGTCAGCCAGCGGGTCAATCCGTCGCTCTCCTGCGCCGACAGGATCAACACGTCGTATTCGGCGACGTCGTAGCTGGCTTCAATGGTGACACCATAATCCTGCCGGAACCGATATTGCATTGCGCCCGCCATCATCGGCGCGGCGGGCATGCTCCGTGCGGCCACGACGACCGGCGCGCACGGATCTGCATCGTGATACTCGACCAGCCGCGGCGCGGTGTACTTGTCGAGATGCTCGATCGTCTTCGGCTCGACCACGCCGATCTGCTTGCGCTCGATGAAGGTCGGCACGGGAACGACGACGGCGAATTCCTTGACGTCACCCTCGAAGTCGCTGGCCATCGTGATCGCGGTCTGCTGACCGTCACGCGCCAGCACGACCTTCGAGGACTGATTGAACAGCTTGGCGTCCGCCTGCGCGACGTAGAAGCCGCAGAACGCATTTGCCGGAGCGCTGGCCATGTTGGCGAGGATCGCAACGGCCGCAACGCCGCTCCGGAAAACATTGCTGAGGCGCAGGGTCATGTCGATACTCCTTGGGGATTGGGAGAACGCCAGGAAAAGCGGGCCGCCGGGATCAGCCGGTCGAGGACGAGCGTGAGCGGCGACAGCGCGATCAGCGCGACATAGAGCGCAGGCCGCATCTGCAGAAAGAACGCGAGATAGTGCGCGGTGACGGCCACCGTCACCGCGAACAGCAGCCGGCCGAGATGCGAGTCCGGCGTCGTCCGCGGATCGGAGATCATGAAGAAGGTGAAGATGAGCAGCGAACCGCTCTGCAACTGATGCAGCGGGATTGCGAGGGGATCACCAAGCCAGGCGGCGCGCAGCAGCAGCAATGCAGCGTGGCTGGCGAAAAAATACACCGCGATATCAGCGCGCCGGGACGCACTGAGCACGAGGATCGCGAACAGGCCGGCCAGACTGCCGAGCCAGATTTCCGTTCCCCATTGGCCGGGCGAGATCCACACGCCCTTCGAGGTGAACAGCAACACCACGATCGCGAGCCCTGCCGGGTTGAATACATGCTTGCCGTCGAGCCGCAGCACGAATTTCGAACCGATCGCGATCACGGCGGCGGCCGCATGCAGCCATAGCGCATCGGCCCGGAGCAGCAGGCTGAGCGACAGCCCGGTGATCAGCGGTGACTTGAGATCGAGCGGCACGCCGGAGATGCGGCAGCAGACGATCTGCGTCAGCAAGGCGCCGGCGATCGCGATCACGCTGGCTTCCGGGCGCGCGCCGAAATCGATGATGGCGAAATTGATCGCCAGCAGCGTGGCCAATGCCGCGAGCTGGAAATAGCGGGCATCAGGCAGCCGCCGTCCTGACAGGGCCGTCATGCAAACCTCCGGGCGCGTTTCGCCGCGCCATTGGTCGCGCCCGAAAAGAAACCGGTTCAATCCCGTTTAGTCGCGGCGACCGGGAATGGCACAACGGCCGACACAAACGAAAATGAAGCGGCCGGCACGGGCCGCGGACAAGAACGACGATGGGAGCCGAAATGAACGGAACGACGATCGCGCCCGGCACGGTGACGCCTTTCGACGGCATGGACGTGCCCTGGCTCCTGAAGCTGCGCAGCGAGACCCGCCGCGATCATCCGTTCCTGATCTGGGCGCCATTCGATGCACCGGCGCGTCGGTGGACCTATGGCGAATTCCACGACCGGGTCGGCGCGCTCGCCGCCGGCCTCGTCAGGCGCGGCATCAGACCGGGCGATGCGGTGCTGATCCATCTCGACAATTGCATCGAGGCGATGCTGGCCTGGTTCGCCTGCGTCGAGCTCGGCGCGCTCGCGGTCACGACCAACACGCGCTCGGCCGCCACTGAAATGAGCTACTTCGCCGGGCACTGCCGCGCGGTCGCCGCCATCACGCAGCCGGCCTATGCCGAGATGATCTCGGCGCATTGTAGGGACATCCGCTGGATGGCCGTGATCTCGCACGATCCCGGCCAGCCGGAGAGCGCCGCGGTCGGACAAGGCGATCGTTTCGAATCCCTGTTTGCTGACAGCGCCGACCGGCCACGCCGCGCGCCCGATCCGCTGGCGCCGTGCAGCGTTCAATATACCTCAGGCACGACGTCGCGGCCCAAGGCCGTGCTGTGGACGCACGCCAATGCGCTGTGGGGCGCCAAGGTCAATGCCGTTCACGAGGACCTGCATCAGGGCGACGTGCACCAGACCTATCTGCCGCTGTTCCACACCAATGCGCTGGCCTACTCCATGCTGGCGAGCCTGTGGGTCGGCGCGACCTGCGTGATCCAGCCGCGCTTCTCAGCGAGCCGGTTCTGGAGCGTGGCGCGGGAGCATGGCTGCACCTGGACCTCGACGATTCCGTTCTGCATGAAGGCGCTGCTCGACCAGGAGGTGCCGACGGACCACAAGTTCCGGCTATGGGGCACGGCGGTTTCGGAGCCACCTCCGTTCGCGAAGTTCGGCATCAAGATCATCGGCTGGTGGGGCATGACTGAGACCATCACCCACGGCATCGTCGGCGAGATCGACCAGCCGAACACGCCGATGTCGATCGGCCGCGCCGCGCCGGAATACACCGTCCGCATCACCGATGATGACGGCCGGCCGACCGAGGTCGGCGAGACCGGCAACTTGGCCATCAGGGGCGTGCCCGGCCTGTCACTGTTTGCCGAATATCTCTACAACGCGGAGGCGACGCGGACGAGCTTCGACGCCGACGGCTTCTTCCTCACGGGAGATCGCGTCACGCGGCTGGCGAACGGCTTCATCAAGTTCGGCGACCGCGCCAAGGACATGCTCAAAGTGGGTGGCGAGAACGTCGCGGCATCCGAGATCGAGCAGGTCATCATCACGGTGCCCGGCGTGCGCGAGACCGCCGTGGTCGCCATGAAGCACCCGATGCTCGACGAGGTGCCGGTCGCGTTCGTGATCCCGCAGGCCGGCATCGCATGCGAGGACTTGCCCGAGCGAGTGCTGGCCGTCTGCCGCGCCGGCCTCGCCGACTTCAAGGTGCCGCGCGAGGTGAGGTTGGTCGACGCGATGCCGCGCTCGACCCTGGAGAAGGTCGCGAAGGCCGAGCTGCGCAGGCTGCTGGACTGAGCGGCCTCGGCCTCAGGACATCTCGACGCGGATCGGCAGCTTCTTCGGTCCGTTGACGAAGGTCGCCTGCGTCATCTTGACGGGACCGACAGGCGCCAGCGACGACAGGCGCTGCAGCAGCTCCTCGAACAGGATCCGCATCTCGAGCCTCGCGAGGTGCTGGCCGAGACACAGATGTGCGCCGTAGCCGAAGGCGACGTGCCGATTGGGCTTGCGGTCGCAGCGGAAGGCGTCGGGTTCATCGAACACGGCCTCGTCGCGATTGCCCGACGCGTAGCACAGCATCAGCCAGTCACCCCTGGCGATATGGCGGCCGCCGAGCTCGGTATCGGCGGTGGCGCTGCGCATGAAATGCTTGACCGGCGTCATCCAGCGGATCGCCTCGTCGACGAGCCCCGGGATCAGCCCGGGCTCGGCCTTGACGCGTGCGAATTGTTCGGGGTCTTCCGCCAGCGCCCAGATCGCGCCGGCGGTCGATGACGACGTCGTGTCGTGGCCCGCGGTCGCCACGATCATGTAGTAGCTGGTGCGGTCATGCAGCGGCATATCCTCGCCATTGATTTTGGCATTGGCGATGACGGTGGCGAGATCTTCGCGTGGATTGGCCTTGCGGTCCTCGGTGATGCGCTGGAAGTAGGCGGCGAAATCGGCGACCACGGCCTGCAGCATCGCCGCGAACAGCTCGGCCGAGAGCGCCTCGCGCACCCGCGCCGTGTCCGGATCCTGCGGACCGAACAGCTCCTGCGTCAGCTTGAGCATGCGCGGCTCGTCTTCCTCCGGCACGCCCAGGATCTCCATGATCACGTGCAGGGGATAGCCGAGCGCGACATCCTCGACGAAGTCGCAGACGCCGCCATTGGCCGCGGCCTTGGCCGCCATGCGGTCGACGGTCGCACGTGCGATCTCGCGGATGCGCGGCTCGAACCTGGCGATGTTGGCCGGCATGAACCAGCCCTGCGTCAGCGCACGATACTTCGGATGGTCCGGCGCATCCATCTGCACCAGCGAGCGCACGAGATTGGGCTGCCCGGTGATCTTATGGACGCGCTCCAGCACCGCCTTGTTGGTCAGCGTGGTCGCGCGATCGGCATTGTGGAACAGATCGTTCTGGCGGCTGATGCTGAGAATGTCGGCGTGCCGGGTCACCACCCAGAACGGATCGAAGGCCTCGAGCCGCACACGGCCGAGCGGATTGTTGGCGCGCAGCCAACGGTAGGCGTCATGGATGCGGTGGTCGGCGTAGCAGGCCGCGTCGACCAGCGCGGTCGCCACGTGCGCGGGAATGGTCTCCTCGGCCTGTGCGGCTGCGCCCATGCTGCTCCTCCCGCCTTTGATGGATTTGCGGGTAGGATAGTGCGCCGCTGCCGACAGGCACTTGCGTCCAGCGGCTACCGCCGGCCGATGGGCACGGTCTCAGGTCGATCGTCTCAATGCGACCCCATGGCGACCGGGCGGAACGCCTGCAGCAGCTGCTGGTCGAGCTTCGGGCCCATGTTCTCCATGATCTGGAACGCCCGCGAATGCGTGAAGGCGGGGCGATAGGCACGATTCTCGATCAGCGCGGCATAGATGTCGACGATCGTGGTGAGGCGCACGATGTCGCTGATCTGCTCGCTGTGCAGGGCGTCCGGATAGCCGGAGCCGTCGAGGAATTCGTGATGATGCAGGATCACGTCCAGCATCTCCGGCGGGAAGCCGCCCTGCCGCCACAGCGCCTCGTAGCCGCGGCGCGGATGCTGGCGCAGGATCGCGATCTCCTCGGCCGTCAGCTTGCCCTGCTTGTCGAGAATCGCCACCGGAATGAAGGCCTTGCCGACATCGTGCAGCAAGGACGCGCGGATCAGCCGGCGCTGATCGTCGTCGCGCATCCCGAGATGGATCGAGAAGCCGACCGCGAAGCCGGTGACATACAGGCAATGACGATAAGTGTCGTTGTGGTGGCAGCCGACGACGGTCAGCCATTCGCGCAGCGACGAGTGCTTGATCGCCTTGAGGATCTTGTTCTCGGCCGCGACGATGTCCGCCATCGTCAGCGAGATGCCCTCCGGCAGCTTCTCGAACATCTTGACCATGACGGCCTGCGCCGCCTCGACCCCCCGGTTCAACAGCTTGCCGCGGTCGGTCTCGTCGTAGCCGTCATCGGCAGGCAACGCCGAGCGGATGCGCTGCAGCACGTCGGCAGCCCTGAACGGCCGCGCGATCGTATCGGTCGCGCCCAGCGCCCATGCCTGCATGGTGGCGTGATGCAGCGCCTCGGCGAGCACGAACAGCCGCGGCACATCGCTATAGGCGCGCGAGGCGAGCTTCTTGCGCACGCGCTGCACGCTCTCGGGCGAACGCAGGTTGATATCGACGATGACGCCGGAAAAGCGGCTACCGGGATTCTCCGGGATTTCGGTGGTCGGCATCAGGTCGACATCGCCGACCGAGCGCAGGATGCGCGCCAGCTCGCTGCTCTGGTCACCGCGATCAGATGCGAGCAGGAGATGGCGCCTGGTCGCGGTCTGGGTCACGGTCTGCTTGGCTGTCGCGCTCATACGTGCTCGCCCCCTGCGGTTTGCTGCTCATGCAAGTTACCGGGATACGGGTTCGTCGCGGCTTAAGCCGATCATTCAAGCTGTATCGTTTCGGGTGAGCGAAGCGTTAACAGGATCGCTCGAATTGTCCGGGGCCGATGCCGGTCCGCGGCCCAAACGAAAACCGCCGGAAAGGACCTCCGGCGGTTTCCAGTTACTGCAATCGCGGTTGCGACGATCTAGGCCTGCATCGCCGCCTTTACCGCGGCGGCGGTGATCGGCAGCGAGCGCAGCCGCGCGCCGCAGGCGTTGTAGATGGCGTTGCCGAGCGCCGGCGCGACCACGGTCACCGCGGGCTCGCCGACGCCGGTCGCCTTCTCGCCATTGGCGATCACGGCGATCGCGACCTCCGGCACCTGGCTCATCCGCAGCGGCCGGTAGCTGTCGAAGTTGGTCTGCTCGATGCCGCCATCCTTCAACGTCGCCTTCTCGTACATCGCGAGCGACAGCCCCCACAGCGCCGCGCCCTCGACCTGGGCGCGGATGTTGTCGGGATGCACCTGGGTGCCGACATCGGTCGCCACCGTGAGCTTCTTCACCGTGACCTCGCCGGTCTCAGCAACCGCGACATGGGCGACGCACGCCGTCCAGCTCGCGGTCGCCCGCTCCTGCGACGACACGCAGGACACGCCCATGCCCTCGCCCTTCGGCAGCTTCTTGGCGCCGTAGCCCGACAGGCCCATCGCCGCCAGCAGCGTATTGCGCAGCCGCTGCGCGCCGCCGTCGTTCTTGCCCTTGCCGTCGAGCAGCGCGATGCGGAACTGCGCCGGGTCCTGTCCCGACGCAGCTGCGATCTCGTCGATCATGCTCTCGACCGCCCAGAACGTCCAACCCGGCGCCACCGAGCGCAGCTGCCCCGACGGCGTCGCATTGTGCGCGAGCTCGTTCTTGATCGCGCGCACATGGTGGTTGGGCACGGTGTAGAAGAAGTCGGCGCCGTTGACCGTGAACGAGTCGAGCGGGCCCTTCTTGTCGACCGAGGGCGACAGGAAGTCCGGGATGCCCCAGCGCGCCGTCGGCCACGCCGAGACGACGTCGTGGCTCAAGGCAATGAGCTTGCCGTTGCTGTCGAGCCCCGCCTTGACTTTCTGGTAGGTGAGCGGCCGCGAGTAGTCCATCGTCATGTCGTTCTCGCGGGAATAGATCACCTTGACCGGCTTGCCCACGGCCTTGGCCGCCTGCACCGCCGGGATCATCATGTCGGCATCGAGCCTGCGGCCGAAGCCGCCGCCGAGCCAAGCCTGGTGCATCACGACGAATTTCGGATCGATCCCGGCGGCACCCGCCGCGATCGCACCTGATCGCGTCGCGAACTGATTGCCGGAATAGATGTGCAGGATGTCGCCCTTGAACTCGGCGGTGGCGTTCATCGGCTCCAGCGGCGCGTGGATGTTGATGCTGGTGGTGTACTCCGCCTCCAGCACCTTGGCCGCGCCGGCCAGCGCCGCGGCGGGATCGCCATCCTTGACGAAGAACTGCCCGGCATCGTCCTGCGCCTGCAGCCGCATCGCCTCGGTGATGATGGTGTCGGTGCTGACATTGGCGTACGGGCCCTTGTCGTAGCTGATCTTGAGCGCATCCGCCGCCTTCCTGGCGTTGGCGTAGGTGTTGGCGACCGCGACCACCCAGCCCGAGGTCGAACCGGTCTTGTCGTCGAGCGTCACCGCCTTGATGAAGCCCGGCACCTTCTTGGCCTCGGAGTCGTCGACCGCCGTGACGGTTGCGCCGAAGCGCACCGGCGGCGTCACCACCTTGCCGTAGACCATGCCCGGCAGCATCGTATCGATGCCGTATTTGGCCGTGCCGTTGGTCTTCGACGGGATGTCGAGCTGCGGCACCGAGACGCCGATCATGGTGTACTGATCCGGCGTCTTCAGCGTGATCGCCTTCAGCTCGTCCGGCGTGAAGCTCTTGGTGATCTTGCCGCTCTTGACGATCTCGGCATAGGTCATCTGCTTCTTCGACTTCGGATGCATCACGACGCTGTCGCGCACCACGAGCTCCTTCGCCGGCACGCCCATCGCCGTGGCCGCCGCCTCGGTGAGCGCGATGCGCCCGGCTGCGCCGGCCCGGCTCATGGCGTCGAAGTTCATCATCGTGCTCCAGCTGCCGCCGGTGATCTGGGCGCCGAGCACGGGATCGTTGAACTTCGGATCGTTGGAGGCTAGCTGGACACGCATGTCCTTCCAGGCCGCGCCGAGCTCCTCGCACAAGATCTGCGCCATCGTCGATGCGATGTGCTGGCCCATGTCGGCCTTGCCGCAGGTCACGGTCACGAGCCCATCGGGCGCGATCGCGTACCAGACGCTGGGCTCGAAGTTGGCTGGAGCGGCAGCCGCGAAGGCGCTGTCGGGCAGCCCGGCATAGCCGAGCACGAGGCCGGTGGCGGCGGTGCCGACCAGGAACGAGCGGCGGCTGAGATCGGTCGCGACCGATGAATTGGTTTTGACGTGCTGGTTCATGTCGCTCTCCGGTCGCTCGAGTTGGACGCGGTGCGCATCTCGGACGCGGCGCGCTGGATCGCCTTCTGGATCCGCGAATAGGTCATGCAGCGGCAGAGATTGCCGTCCATGTGCGCTGTGATCTCCTCCTTGGTCGGGCTCGTCGTCTTCGCAAGCAGCGAGGCCGCCTGCATGATCTGGCCGGACTGGCAGTAGCCGCATTGCGGCACCTGCTCGGCGATCCACGCCTTCTGCAGGGGATGATCGCCCTTCTGCGACAGCCCCTCGATGGTGGTGATCTTCTTGTTCGCGACGTCGCCGACCTGGGTCTGGCACGAGCGCACGGCCTCGCCGTTGACATGCACGGTACAGGCGCCGCACAGCCCGGCGCCGCAGCCGAACTTGGTGCCGGTCATCTGCAACTGCTCGCGGATGACCCATAGCAGCGGCGTGTCGTTCGCCGCGTCGACGGACATGGTCCGCCCATTGATGGTGAGATTGGGCATCTGGTTTCTTCCCCGCCCGGCGTACGACTTCGCTTACGGCGAAGTTCGGTTGTTAGGACGCCGGCACCCACCGGATCGATGCCAGCCGCGACAAGAATGATCGCGCCGGCGCAGCGATGCAACGGAATTTGGAACGACGCTTTGCGAAATGAATCGGCAATTCGCGTTGTGCGCCGCGGCAGCACTGGGATCGCAGCGCGGCGCAGGCTAAGAACGGCTGCGGTCGATACCGCTGCGAAAGGAGACGTCGGATCATGCGAACATTTGCGCCCGGACCGCTGCGACGTGCCGCTGCCCTGCTCTCACCTGCCCTGGTGCTCGCAGACGTGCTGATCGCAGGCCGCGCCGAAGCGGAACAGGCATGGCCGCCGTCACCCGGCCGCGCGCCTTTCACAGCGACGTTATCCAACGTGACGCCGCTTGCCTTCGGCATGGATGTCGGTGAGACATCGCGCGTGCTGCGGCAGCCGTTGGTCTATCTGAACGGCCGGCCCGGCAACGAGACCTATCTCGCCTTGCGCGATCTTGGCGGCAGCGGATTGGTCCCGCACCACCATCGCCTGTTCCTCAAATTCCGCAAGGGACGGCTGACCGGCTGGAAAGAGGACTACGGTACCAACTGGATGTGGCGCTGACGCGCGCATCGCGATGTGTGAAGGACAGAACGTGGGACAGGACATCAAGCTGACTGCATCGGACGGCTTCCAGCTCGGCGCCTACCGCGCCGATCCGAGCGCGCCGCCCAAGGGCCGGGCCAAGGATCAGGCCAAGGACCAGGCAAAGGGCGCGATCGTCGTGATCCAGGAGATTTTCGGCGTCAACCATCACATCCGCAACGTCTGCGACCGTCTCGCGGCCGAGGGCTATGTCGCCGTGGCGCCCGCGATCTTCGACCGTATCGAACCCGACTTCACCTCCGGCTACTCGCCCGACGAAATCGCCGTGGCGCGGAAATTCGTCGCCAATCCGGATTGGCCGGCGATGCTGCGCGACACCCAGGCGGCAATCGATGCGGTCAAGGATGCGGGACCAGTCGGCATCATCGGCTTCTGTCTCGGCGGCAGCGTTGCCTATGCGGCCGCCACCAAGCTCACCGGCTTGAAAGCCGCCGTGGGCTATTATGGCGGTGCCATCGTCCGCTTCGCCGACGACAAGCCGACGGTTCCGACACAACTGCATTTCGGCGAAAAGGACGCGGGCATTCCCCTGACCGATGTCGAGACGATCAAGGCCAAGCGGCCTGACGTCGAGATCTTGATCTATCCCGGCGCCCAGCACGGCTTCGGCTGCGACGAGCGCGCGAGCTACGACCAGCCGAGCGCGGATCTTGCGTGGACGCGCAGCCTGGCGTTCTTCGCGCAGCACCTGCGCTGAAGTCCCAACCATCGTCATTGCGAGGAGCGAAGCGACGAAGCAATCCAGGGTGTCACGCGCGACTCTGGATTGCTTCGCGGAGCCTGTCATCGGGCCGCGCATGAGCGCGGACCCGTTGGCTCGCAATGACGGCGGAGAGAGATCCCGCATCACCGAGCATGCGCAGGCGCGAACCCAGACCGACATAGCCGGACGATCAGAACCAGCGCTCACCCACCTGGATGGTATCGCCGGGCTTCAGCGAGGTGCCGAGCGGGACCTCGTAGCGAGCCGCGCCCGAGGGATCGGTGTGGGTCAGGGTGACGATGTCGCGCCGGGCGCGCGGCGAGAAGCCGCCGGCAATCGCGATCGCGCTCTCGACCGTCATGTTCGGCACATAGGGATATTGGCCGGGCGCCTGCACCTCGCCGAGAATGAAGAACGGGCGATAGGCCTCGATCTCGACCGCCACCGACGGCTCGCGGATATAGCCGTTGCGCAGCTTAGCGGTGATCTCGGCAGCCAGTCCTGCGGTGGTGCGACCACGCGCCGGGACACTGCCGATCAGCGGCATCGTGATCGATCCGGAGGCATCGATCGCATAGGTGTTGGTGAGGCCCTCCTGGCCGTAGACGACGACGCGCAGCTTGTCGCCAGCATCGAGATGATAGACCGAGTCATGGCGCGCCGACACGTAGCCGGCGGGAACGACATAGGCGCCCGCGCGCGGGGCGGCAGCGAACGATTCGCGTAACGCGGGGATCGCCCCGCCCTGCCCGGTGGCGGCAACCGGGCGGGTGGAAGGCGTTCCATAGGCCATTGTGTCGAGATCGCTCTGCGGCTGGACGGCAGCGACCGGGGAGATCGTCTGCATGCAGCCCGGCAACAGGATCGCGGACAGGACGGCAATGACCGGAAGAAACAACGCGCGCACTCGAACAATCCTTGAATGAGGATGTGTCCTAGTCATGCGCGGTTAAGGTTAACAATTCGTTGGCGCGTGCACTTCGCGCAGCGCGCAAGCGCGCCGCGGTGAAGCTGCTCGAAAAAAGTCCCCCGCCCACGGCGTGGGAGAGGGATCCAAGGTTCAGCGCAATCGGGCGCGCGCAAGCTGGCTTATGCGCTGACGCCGACGCCGACGCCGACCGGACATGCGACGCCGGTGCCGCCCAGGCCGCAATAGCCGGCCGGATTCTTGGCCAGGTACTGCTGGTGATAATCCTCGGCGAAATAGAACGGCCCCGCCGGCGCAATCTCCGTCGTGATCGTTCCAAGCCCCTTGGCGTGAAGCGCGGACTCGTAGGCCGCCTTCGACGTTTCGGCGGCCTCGCGCTGCGCGTCGCTGAACGTATAGATCGCGGAGCGATATTGCGTCCCGACGTCGTTGCCCTGGCGCATGCCCTGGGTGGGATCGTGGCTCTCCCAGAACGTCTTCAGCAGGCGCTCATAGGAGATGACCTTGGGATCGAACGCGACCAGCACGACCTCGGTGTGCGCCGTCAGCCCCGAGCACACCTCTTCGTAGCTCGGGTTCGGCGTATGACCGCCGGCGTAGCCGACGGCCGTGACGTGGATGCCGTCGCCGAGCTGCCAGAACTTGCGCTCCGCACCCCAGAAGCAGCCGAGCCCGAACACGGCCTGTTCGATGCCGGCCGGATAGGGCGGCAGCAGCTGGCGGCCGTTGACGAAATGGGTGCTCGCGGTCGGGATCGGCTGGGCGCGGCCGGGCAGCGCGTCGGCGGCCGTCGGCATGGCAGCGGGCTTGCGCATGAAGAACATGGGATGTGTCTCCGGGCATGGCATCGCCCGCGGGAGAGAGTCCTGCGGGGCGATGACCTTCAATCTGGGATTATATAGGTCTCTACGCCGCAAGCCCCAGCGATGTTACGCCGCTGTCGCGCGCTCAGTCGCGCCCATAGCCGATCAGCGGCCGGCGCGGCCGGAACAACAGCATCAGCAGGATTCCGAGCACACCCAGCACGGCGAACACCGGCTGGTCCAGGAAGGCCTTGACGATCCAGTCCCACAGGAACGGCGCCTTGGCCTCGACCCACGCCTTGAAGGCAGCCTGGCTCGCTTGGTGGACGTCGTTCCAGAGCTGGCCGAACCGGGTGAACTGCAGGGTCTGGTCGGCGACCCAGCGCGCGCCGTCATAGACGAGGAAAATGAAGCTTCCGGCCAGCAGCAACAGCCCCACCAGGCGGAAAAAACCGCGGATCATGCTTCACCTGTCCTGTCTCGCACGCCCTCACGGGCAGCAAGGCCATAGCGGGGGCTCCTCGGAAATTCAACCTCCTCAGGGGTTTAGAAGCGGCTTTTGGCGGGTTCCGACGGCCGGAGCGGCTTCCGAGACCGTTGACGCTCGAAAGACGTGGCCCTATAAGGTCGCCATTGGCGGTGGGCGCAATCCCGCCGCCGCTGTTCTTTGAGCAGCGCCGATCCACCGAGCCCACACGCTCCGGTCATGGCATTCTCAGAGAGGCGTCCGAACAACCCGTCGCGTCGGTCGGGCTCGCATCGAGCGGGCCGCGCGCGTACCCGCAGATTGCGGCGAACGCTCGCCGCCGAAGGATATTGAGAGCATGGCCAACACGACTTCCGCGAAGAAAGCGACGCGCAAGATTGCCCGCCGTACCATCGTCAACAAGTCGCGCCGCACCCAGATGCGCGGTGCGGTTCGCTCCGTCGAGGACGCGATCAAGAAGGGCGATCGCGACGCCGCGCTGAAGGCGATGGCCAATGCCGAGCCGCAACTGATGCGCGCCGCGCAGCGCAACATCATTCACAAGAACAACGCGAGCCGCAAAGTGTCGCGCCTCACGCATCAGATCGCCAAGCTCGCGAAATAAATCGGTGGAACGACTACGGTCGAACGACTTGCAAACTAATCAAGATGCAAACAGCCCGGCTCGCGCCGGGCTTTTCTTTTGCGCGTTCGGTCTTTTGCGCATTTGTCCGCCAGACCTTCGCGCTCTTTCAATCTCATGGCGACATCACGGCTTCGTTGCGATCTGCGCGCGCATGGAACAGACGCGATGTCGCGCGCGCCTGACACGTTCCGTACTCCTACGTGCTGTTCCGTAATTTTACGCGGTGACAATTTTGTCTCACTCGAAACATCAGCGAATCTCCGCGTCTTGCTTGCGTGTCGATGTCAAGAGCGCATGATTACGTCGTTCACTTCGCGCACTGCACACGGCGGGAGTTACCCGCTTGAAGTAATCG